>NZ_JNGB01000030.1:0-156307 GCF_001029355.1 Robinsoniella sp. RHS | reverse complement strand
GTTTACTGGAAGCCAAACTTGATGACCAGCATACACATGTGACGACAGAAAACTTAATTAATACCTTGAAAAATATGAATGTGACGAATATTCACGACGTCGAATATATGGCTCTCTATAATGGTAGCAAGGCACTAGATGCCCTAACCCAACTAACATCGCTAAACTTGGACAGGCTGCATTATAAACCAAAGGAACTGAATGGAACAATTAAAAAAATTTTAAAGTAACGTTTACATACAACAATTTCATAATCAGTATAAGCCGATAACCTCAGTATTTATAAGGTGTATCGGCTTTTCGTCTTCTTGCAAGTGTCGAAAACGGGATTATAACATTTATTCAGGGGGGTGGGAAGTACTAAATTAAAAGCAGCTACAACAAGCGATTCCCCGCTATGCCATAGCTGCCTTTTCATCTAAAACGTAATCTTGTGTGTAAATTCATTTAATCAGATGTAGGCTCTTGAGCGTGTTTTAAAATTCATTCCTGCCATCTGCACGCCCCACTTTGCGGCATATTTGCCCCGAATTCAGGTTGCGTAGCCCGCTACGCGCCCTTCATCCGGGACAAATCTACCACAAACTGTGACGCATGTCAGAAAGCAATTTTCAAACACGCTCTAGTACTAAGAAAGTACTTCCTCTAAAACACCCAGTCCATACTGGGCAAGCCTGTCATCTTCATCTCCGGTACCGCCGCTTACTCCAAGAGCACCTATCATGCGTCCACCTGATTTTAGCGGAACACCTCCGCCGAAGAATACCATTTTGTCTCCTTCGATATGATCCAGCCCCTGGAACGTCGCTCCTGGCTTGATTAATTCCCCCAGTTCCAATGTGGACATCTTAACTGCTGCAGCCGTATAGGCTTTTTTAATAGCCACATCAAAGCTTACCAGGAAAGCTCCATCCATTACATGTACCGCAATGGGATTGCCATCCGGACCGCAGACTGCTATTACAGCCTGCATTCCCTGGGATTTGGAGTACTCTTCTACTTTCTCAATCAGCTTTTTTGCTGCATCCAGAGATATTTTCTCCGGCTTGTTCATTCTTTTTAATACTTCCTGTATAATTGCTTCACTCGTCATATCCATCAGTTTTTCCTTATTAACCATAACTGTATTTTCCATAACCGGATCAGCTTTTGGTTCTTCCATTTTTATGGATTTTACACCTGCATCCGCTGGAGCAGACCTCACAGGCTGTTCCTGAGCGGCTATAGAAGGAGCCATAAGTTGTATCTGCGGACTGACAGGCTCTGTCATGACCGCATCTGTATAACGGGCTAATATAAACAAGTAGTCTGACAAACGGTTCAGGTATTGTTTTGCTACTTTGTCCGAGCCGTATTTAATGGTAACACCGGACAGATAGCGTTCGCATCTCCTGGTTACCGTTCTTGCTATGTCCACCTCCGCAGACACGGCATTCCCGCCAGGCAGCACCCAGCCCTGAGGCATGGTGAACTCACTTTCCATGCGTGCCATCTCTGTTTCCAGTCTTGTGACTTCAGCTTCTTTTAGTTTGTATTTCATATTGTGCGGGTCTGCGATACCTGCCATTACGGTAATAAGCGTATCCTGAACAGACGCAAGCATTTCTTTCACCTGAGACATGCATACTTTCGCCTTTACCAGTCCCAAATGGCTGGTAAGCTCATCTATGCTTCCTAACAAGTGAACACGCTCATCTGATTTTGGCACATTTTTTGTTTTTATCAGGTTGGTCATACCACCATCGCCATTTTTTGTCGAAATGCCCATACTTTCAAACCTCGCATCTATTATGCCCGATTCTTATGAATCTGGCAATTTAAAGTTATATCAACATGTCTCCGGCAGTCCTTAACACCTGAAAAGGAATCAGACTTTATCAACCACCGGATCAGTAAGCCTAACTGTTATCTTATGCCGGAATATGTACCTGCTGTGCAAAGGATGCCTTCACAATCTTACGTCCTTCTTCTAAGGAATGAATAGCTCCCATAGCTTTCAGCTGCATTACCACATTTCCGAGAACGGAACCTTCGATCGGACCTGCCACTACTTTCTTACCGGTTGCTTTCGCTGTCAGTTCACATAAAAGCTGATCCTGGATACCGCCGCCTACCATATTAATACATGGAATCGTCTCTCCTGTCAATACTTCCAGTCCTCTGATCGTTGCACCATATTCATTAGTAAGTCCATTGTAAATTGCCATAGCAATTTCTCCGAGCCCTTCCGGTGTTCCCTGTCCGTGTTCTTTACAATATGCGATAACTTCTTTCATCATGTTATATGGAGCCGTAAATTTTGGGTCATTAGGATCAATCATGAAATCCTGTCTCTTAGCTTCTCTGGAAGCTTTGATGATATCCGGGAAAGAAACGTCTCCCTCGAATTCACACCAGTTTTTACGCAGATTCTGCATAATCCATAAACCGTTGATGTTCTTCAGGTAACGGATTTTGCCTTCAACGCCGCCTTCATTTGTATAATTATATTCAAAAGATTCTTCCGTTAAAATAGGTTCATCAATTTCCATGCCAAAGAGTGACCATGTTCCGCAGCTTAAGAATGCCGCATTTTTCTCTTCAAATGGAGTTCCTGCTACTGCAGATGCCGTATCATGACTTCCAACTGCAATTACTTTTACCCCTGATAGACCTGTCTCTTCGATTACTTCCGGACATAAATCTCCGATAACTGTTCCCGGTTTTGTCAATTCTCCAAACAGCTCTTTTTTAAGACCCACTTTTTCAATCAACTCATAATCCCAGTCTCTGGTTTTGGCATCCAGAAGCTGTCCGGTACTTGCCATTGTATACTCATTGTACATTTTGCCTGTGAGGAAATATCCAAAAAGTTCCGGCATAAATAAGAGGCGAACTGCTTTATCATATATGTCCGGGCGCATTTGTTTATCTGCATAGATCTGGAACAGCGTATTAAAATTCATGAACTGGATTCCGGTTGTGGCATAAATATCCTTTAGGGGAACAATTTTGCCTACTTCTTCGATCACGCCAATCGTTCTGTCATCACGGTAGTTTACTGGATTGCCGATGAGATTTCCATCTTTATCGATTAAACCGTAATCAACACCCCAGGTATCAATTGCAAGGCTCTGGATCGGAATTTTCTTAGCTGCTGCTTTCTTCAATCCTGTTTTCAATTCATGATATAAACGGAAGGTATCCCAATAAAAATTCTTTCCTACACGAACCGGATCATTAGCGAAACGGTGTAATTCCTCTAATTCTATTTTCCCATCCTGATATTTGCTTAAAATCATTCTTCCGCTGGACGCTCCAAAGTCAAACGCCAGATTATAAATTACTTCTCCCATGTCTAGCACCTCTCATTTAAATTTTAGAATTTGTTTTTTATAATCATAGAAACCATATTATATAATTTCTAGTTTATTCATCCTCATTTGATAAAACTTTTACACCGCGCTCTGCCAGAGGCTTGCGCCATTCTTCCGGAATTTTGTCAGTAACAAGTATATCTCCGCTTTCCAGATTTAATACTTTTACAAAGAAGACTTCCCCCATCTTACTGCTGTCAGCCGCCAAAATCGTTGACTTTGCACTTTTGCGCATGGCGATTTTTACTTCTGCTTCCATTTCATGAGAGTCTGTGACTCCTTTTTCAATATCCACACCTTTACAGGAAATAACGGCTTTATCCACATAATAATGGGACAATACCTCCTGCGTTGCCTTACCAACCAGGGAAAGGGATGAGTCTCTAAGATTTCCACCGGTGGATATTACCTGGATTCCGTCATTTCCGGACAATTCAATGAGCACTTCCACAGAGTTGGTGATAACCGTGAGCTTTTTCATCCGTTTAAGCTCCTGCGCTATCATCAGGGAGGTGGAAGAGCTGTCCAGCATGATACAGTCCCCTTCTTCAATAAGCCCGGCTACTTTTTTCGCAATAACCTGCTTTTCTTTGCGGTTGGTCTTTTCCCTTATTTTCAGGGGCATGTCCATAGTGATATGCTTATTAAGCACAGCTCCGCCATATGTTTTCTTCACAAATCCTTCTTTTTCTAATTTTTCCAGATCTCTTCTGATTGTTTCTTCTGTAACATTGTATTTTTGACTGAGTTCCGCCACTAATACTCTTTGTTCTTTTTGTAAAATTGATAATATCTCATTCTTTCTCTCAATTGCCAGCATACGTGATCCCTCCAGATATTTCAATCAAATTTTCAAGCTGATTTTAAAGCTGCAGTCTTATTATACATCATATACCTTTTTAAAAGCTACTCTTTTAATTGCTCTGGCGCTATTTGCTCCCAGCGACCTGCACTGGGCAAAGCTCGGGCGGTTGACTTCAAATACGTTCTGCCCTTTATGCAGACCCCGCATCTGCATGGCTGCACGTGAACCGATGATCCCGATACCTGCTCCTAAAATAGACTCTGATGCCGCTTCGTATGCCAGTTCATCCAAATCCGCAGATTCCAGTTCCAATACTTCGTATAAAACGCCTTCTTCTTCAATACCTGCACAGATTTCCCGAAGCAGATCTCTGTCCGGCTGATTTCCACAAATTAGAATGGAAGGCTTTTTTGCAATCATTTGCTTCCTCCAAGATAGGAAAGCACCAGCCCTGTTGCAACCGCATTTCTGGGTCCCTCACAACGTCTGATATTTCCCCGTCCGCAGACAATCTTATAATTGGAAAGTTCCTCCATAAGCATCTGGGGAATCTCAAAGTCTTCTGCAGATCCGCCTACCAATACCACATTTGGAATATTTCTAAGATTATGATCAGGTGCCACCTGGGTCAGCGCTCTGACTGCATTGCGGACAAAAACCTTTTTTTTGGCCTCCCGCCTTACAGACGCAATTTTTTCCATTGGTATATCTTCCTCTATCTTTATGAGCTCTTCCGGATGGAGCAGTACCACATTTCCAAAATACCTCGGATCAATGGATTCATCAAAAAACTGCATTGCACCATTTTCCAGCCTCATATGAAACAGACTTTCCACTCTTGCAAGAGGATATCTTTTAATCTGTTCAGCTGTTGTTCTTGCGGACAGTCCAAGCTCGGTCTGAATCAGCATAGATACCAGTTCTCCCGCTCCAGCCTGATGGGTCGTTCTGACCATCCCCTTTTCATCTATCATAGCTGCATCTGTAGAACCGCCGCCAAGATCGAGAATTGCCAGAGGGAGCTGTGTTCCCGGGGTAGTACAGGCACCAAGCGTAGCCATCACAGCCTCCACTCCCGCCACCTTTGTATAAATCCCCAGTTCCTTTTTTAACTCATCTGCAATCTTTTCCATGGGCAGCTGCCTTGTTTTAACCATAGCCGCAATTCCCACTGCTTTTTCCATGCACATCTCTCCTGCGAGAGAGCCGGAAATCTGTACTGGAGCCAGGGTGTCAACAGCAAGTATATCTGTGATGCGAATATCCTGACCGGTCTCATCTGTCACTTTTTCCATGCCTTTTTTAATGCCGGAAAGCATATTTCCCACATTAGTTTCCTGTTGTCCGCTGATATCACGGATTTCTCCGGCTCCTGAAAGTGTATCCATAATTGCATCTGCACCCGCATCAATATTTACAGTTAGAGAATTTGTTCCTTCTATATAAATATCACCTGCAGGCAGAATATTTTCTTTTACGTTGCCGTGAGGTGTTTTGATCACTACGGCACTCCGCTTTCCAATCAGGCTTTTTGCAATGGGCGTCACCATTCTGGTTTCTTCGGGTCCAAGTTCAAGCAGTGTTGCGATTCCATAAGGATTAGACAGCATACTGATTCCCTGACCGGGCAGCGCAACTTCTATCGCGGCAAGCTTTCCTTCCGGTACACGCTCTATCTGACGCACTTCATCAATAATAGGAATTTCAATAGAAATTCTGTTTTCAACAAGAACCGCCTCGTCCGCCTGGAGTATCAAACCTTTGATTCCAATGCGCCCGCTGTATTTATTAATAATTCCTGCAACTTCATCATAGCCGAAACGGCTGGATGCTGTCAGTATATATGAGACATTGCTTTTTGCCGTTGCAATCTGTTCCAAAGGCAGTAAATATCCGACTGCCTGCCCCGCTCCGGCAGGTGTGGATGGATTGTGCCCGATCATAGAGGATTCTGTTATAATGGTTTCCGTTATGGTTTCCATTGCCGTATCCCCGATGACAGGTGCAGCCTCATTGATCCGGATCAGTTCTATCTCATTTACCTTCCGGTCAATACGGCCCATTGCCTCTAAAAGAGCTGCTTTTATCCCGTGAACATTTGCCACGGTGCCTTTGGTTCCCGTAGTCATGCGGGAAGCACTGGATAAAAAGCGCAGTTTGCCCTCTTCCGAAAAAGAGCCGATACATACTTCAGTTGTGGAATTGCCAATATCAACACCTGCAACTATTTTCACAGAAGAATCCCTCGTTTCTCGTACACCTCTGCAGCTTCCATAACCAGTTTTGCACAGTGTACCGCTCCATATTTCTCCAATAGTTCCTTCGCCATCTCTACCAGTTCCCGCTTCGTGGAACGGTTCGGGCGTAATTTATTATACATTTCCAGAATTACTTCATCCGGAACATCAACCAGTTCTCCGGCACGTTCAAAATTTAACGCCATAGGGTCATTGCCGGCTTCCTTGGAAACCTGTCCCTGCTTTTTTAACATTTCCTTAGAGATTTTAATGTCATCTGCTCTGATATTCCCTTTTCTCACTTGATCCAAAGTAATATCTGACAGCTTTTTTCCGGTTTTTGAAGTAATACTCTCCGCTTCATGTTGTCCTAATGGGTATCTCATCCTATGCTTCCTCCCATTCAATAATTGGTATTTCCTTGTCCACCTGTTCTGTCTCGCGAATATGCATAAGCGCTGCTTTCACCTGGAACTTCGCACGAACCATTGGATCATTAATGCTCTCAATGGGAGTCACTTTTTCTCCTTTTACATACCGTGCTGCATTTCTGCCTATTTTCCGGTAAGTTTCCAGTGTCATAAGCGGTGCCTGTGGAAATAATTCCAGATTTGACAAAGGATACAGATCCTTCTGGTGAATTACAGCCGTTCCTTTCGACTGCAGTCCGATTCCGATGCCGGAACCGCTGATCTTTGCTGCCTCCAGTCCCATAAAACAAACATCTGATGTTTTCAGTACTTTTACTACCCTTGGAACCATTCCTTCTTCTTCAATTCCGGCTTTCAGGTTCTTCAATACCTCATTCAGATCCAAGCCAACAATTGTTGCACCGATTTCTCTCTGAAAAGCAGGTCCCACACCGATTACTACTTCCTTGGGATTTGTTCCTTTTTTCGCCAGGGGAAAGCCTGAATAATCAGTTTTTACAACTGTGTGGTCTTTTGCTGCAGATGCGGCAGACGGATGATTGCCAAGCTGAGCGATAACCGCCTTTGCAATGCTTTGTATTAACTCTTCATTTAATTCCATTCTGCCACCTCCTAAAACTTATCCGGATCGATAATATGTGGAATCGCTTTAATTTCTTCCCAGCGTTTTCCATCCACACGGTATCCGGTACCAGGTCCCATATAATCATTCGGTGTATTTACACCGGACAGTACATTAAAGTTCTCGTCCAGAATCGCCGATGTCTGCATATAATCTCCAATTACCCGCTGTTTTAACATATTGAGTATACTCTGTGCCAGATCTTCAAATCCGCTGTCTGCAAGGGCTTTTACAATATCAACACCTGTAATTCCCCGTTTCATCATATCTTCTACAGACATAAGATCGGCTGCCACATCACGGGATAAAGTATCCTTGCTTCCATGTGCATATGCCACTGCTTCTACCTGCTCATCTGTGACCTCAGTGAGTCCCAGATATTTAAATACTGCCTGAACAGCTTTTCCTGCTTTCATTCTGACACGGATAACTTCTTCTTCCGTAACAGGACGAAGACCTCCGTCCACCTGCATATCACGCTGAATAACATTGTAATCATCAAAGTCTTCTGCATCAAAGTTAGAACCTGCAAATAAATTATCATAATTCGGTTCTGCCGCATAACCGGAGAAAATGAAATCCGTACCCGGCATAAACTGAAGCATGGTTCTTGCTGTTCTTCGCATATCTGAGTTGGAAAAACTCTGATCATTGGAAGAAGCACATTCCAGTCCTAAAAGTGCGGCTACCAGATTCTCACCCATAACCTCGCGGATTCCTGCCGGCACGCTGGCTGCTATACCGATACAGCTAACGGATCCATTCTGAATTCCCTGTGATCCTGCACCTTTTGTGACATAGAGACATCTGCACTCCAGATAAAGCATCGACTTTTTCTCGGTGCTTCCCATTAATACTTCGGAACCTGCCCCCGAAGTAAAACGGACTTTCAGTCCCCTGGATGCATAAGCAGAATTCAAAAATGCTTTGGAATAAGGAGTATCATCTCCGTCTACAAAGACTTTTTCCGTACCATATACGGACAAGGTCTCTGCATATGTAGTAAGTCCGCGGATACCAAGTTCTAACTCTGTAGCTTCTTCAACCGCACACTGGGTTAATACACCTTTTCTTCCTGCCTGGGAACCGATCAGAAGTGCGATTGCGTTAAACGGAGCATACCGCGCTATTCCAACCGTAGTCTCTTCTTCAGCAAATCCCCGGAGTGCACCTTCCGCCGCATCTGCTGCTATCTGTACCGGATCATCCTTCAGGTTTGTAATATGCGCCTGATTTCCCGGTGTCCTTCTGGCACGCATTTTCTGCATACCCATCATCATTTCTACCACATTCAGATAATTGATAACTTCCACCATTTTAGCCGGTGTAATCCCGGAAACAAGTTCCAATATTTCTTTTCTGGATACATGAATATCCACGATCATGCGGGCAATATCTAAAGACGGCACTGCCATAGAACGCTCTGCTCTTTCCACATTAATCGCATATTCTGCAATAAACTGGTCCAGGAAATCAAACTCCGCTTTTTTCTTTCCATCCAGTTCCGTAATGACACCATCTTCTACTTTAATAGAAGGTTTCGGGTCATATGGGCTTTTCATAGCAACAAAACCCATCTCCGGCCATTCATTGATAAATCCATCCATATTGACCGGGCGTTTGTCTAATGTTTCAATTCTTTTTGACCTCTTCATGCTTTCACCTTTTAACCGTTGTACCGGGTAATTGTCTGTAAAATACCTCTACTATAAGTTTCTAAAAATTATATAAGTATTATACTACAAAGTGATGTGGTTTTGCAAGTTTTCTTTTTGTTTTTTGTTGGTTTTATTTGTTTCCTGGGATTGTTTTTGAAAAACGGAATTAAGATTTATGTGGTTTATTGTAGGTATAAATATTTATATATACACCTTATATATATATAATTGCAAATTATAAGACTGTATAAATAATTAGACATCATAAATAGAATATGGTATACTAAATATCTGGAATAATCGTTACAGGGTGGTTACCCTCCAACTTCAGAAGAAGGGGGGTGATGTTATGAATACATATCAGGTATTAACATTATTGTTTATATTTGGAAGTTTTCTAATTTCTCTCCTTGCCTATATCGACAAGAAGAAATAAAAAAGCCTACCCTGTTCTCACCAACAAGGTAGGCATCGTCCATTAAGGACAAGTCCTTATCATGAGGATAACTACCTGACATGGGGCGGTTATTCCTTTTTGTATAAATATAATATCACCTGTGAGTCTATTTGTCAAATGCCGAACAACACTTTATAAGGTCCTTTTATTCCTCAATCTCCGGCATCCTTTTAATCCTGCCATCTGTAAAAATATCATACTCATCATAGCAATGCGTACTGAATTCACTGATGACTGCTCCTTTTTCCCCTGCCTGGAACCAGTGCCTGGTATTGGGATACAGGGTATATTGTTCCCCCTCTTTTAAGCAGATTTCATGAAACACGGTAAATCCTGGCTGATCCGGTAATATTTTTGCTTTTATATCCTCCGTGGCATCCCCTTCCACATATAGGTAGACCTCTCCTTTCCTGCATCGGAAGGTTTCTTCTTTGCCTTCATAATTCTCTCCTACCGATGGATGAAGATGCTCGGGACAGGTTTGATGAGGTAACAACACCATCTCCTTTGCACAGCAGCGGTCCGTATTTACATACACAACGCTTTCCAAACCAATTCTATAGATATCATTTAATCCGAAATCTGCCACTTCAATCTGCTCCTCCTCAACCGGGGTCAGAACAATATTGGCCTCCTTAAAATATTTTAATGCCTCTTCCTTCACTTCCTGATAAACTTTTCTATTCATATCTCTTTCCTTTCCTGCCAAAGCCCTGTTTTAATTTTTTTCTGCTGCCTGCCCATTTAAAGCCGGCGCTAACGAAGGGCAGGCTCATTGGCTGTTTTACGGTATGGCTACAAGTCCATCAGCCCAGTGGTGTGTTTGGGTGTGAACAGTAACCATTTTCTTACATACTCTGTAATTTTTACAAAATATAGGTTGACTGGCAATAGCGCTGTTTGCTATAATTAAATTAATAAATAGTTTTTATTTATATACCTGTTTACTGGTACAAAGATTTGTTGGTATCTATTTTGTAAATATATTTTACTATTTTTTGATAAATACCTTATACTAAAGGAGGGTAATATCTTGCGTAAAGGAGTTAACCACACAGATGTCAAAAATACAAACCGCGGCATTATACTGCAGCTGATCGCTTCCGGAAGAGACTATTCCAGGGCGGCTATTGCCTCTAAAATTCATTTATCTAAGATGACCGTGACAAACATTGTGAATGAACTGATTGAGGAACGCTATGTCTGTGAATCACAAATTGAAGAAAATACCAATATTGGAAGAAATCCGGTTCAGCTGGATATCGCACCGGATGCCCCTAAGGTAATTGGCATTTACCTTTCCAGGGATGCGGTTCACTGTATTCTTACTGAGATTACCGGCAAGATTTTATATCACCAGTTTACCTCTCTGTGTGAAGAGACAGCTAATTCTCTCACACAGAAAATCATAAAGCTTATTCAGGATGCAGCTTCCGTGACTACTGATACCATCCTTGGAATCGGTGTCTCCTCCATTGGACCTCTGGATGCTGAAAAAGGAGTCATTTTAAAGCCTACAAATTTCTTTCATATCTCTGACTATTCCATTAAAGCTATTCTGGAGGACTGCTTCCAGATGCCTGTATTTGTCAATAATGATATGAATGCTTCCGCACTTGCGGAAAAGCTGTTCGGTATGTGTATGGATACGAAGAACTTTGTCTACCTTGGAATCTCCAATGGCATCGGATCGGGCATCATATCGGATGGGAAGCTGTTTCAGAACAAAAGCGGCTTTGTGGGAGAAATCGGACACATGGGCATCTACTATGACGGCGCTCTGTGTTCCTGCGGAAGAAGAGGCTGCCTGGAGGCTTATATCAATATGCCGGTCATACTGGAGAAATTACGCCTTGCAAGCAATAACCCTGCTCTTACCTGCTCCGATTTTGTAACAGTGGCAAAACAGGAGTCATGCCATGCTATTTTCCAGGATATGGCTGAAAAACTTTCCTATGCAATTATCAATACTTGCAATATGATGGATCCTCAGATCATCATCCTTGGGCATGAAGGTTACTACCTGCCGGATTCTTATATAGAATACATCCAGCAGGAAGTAAATGCCAAGATACTTGCCGCAAGCCATAAGTACATTTCCATCAGAAAATCCAGCTTTGCCATGAAAACTCCCATTATTGGCAGTGCCTGCTGCCTGTTAAATGAATTTTTTGCCGGGAATTTCTTTACTTCCAATCATCCAAAGAGCAGCCGTTAAACTCGGCTGCTGCTTCTGCCATGGCCCTGACATTTTCAACAGGAGTATCGTAAAACATATAATCGCTGGCTGCCAGAATATGCTTTCTGCCCAACCTCTTTGCCGTTTCCAAAATTCTAAAACTTATTTCTTTAATCTCCCCGGGCGTCCCCAACAGTAGTTTATCCAGACCGATATTTCCTCTGGTACAGATCATATACATTCCTCTGAACAAAGCATACTGGCTTGCGCTATTCCTTAATTCGTAGTTTTAAAAACTGACTTTAATGGACCGGAATGCATATTTCGGCAGGGTTACCCTTACTTCGCATCCATCCATTTCCACTGCTGTGTCTGCACATTCGTTTTCGGTCAAAGAGATAAATCCAGCCGTTATGGGTTTTTCTAAAAATTTTAGGCTTACCGGTTCTTCTGCTTCACTGCAACTGTACAATCGGATGACTACCGCGTTGCTTCCGTCTTCCGCCGCCTTCACAGAAGAAACTTTTGCATTTCCCGTAACCTTCAGGAAACATTCCCTCTGTTTTGCTTTTCCCTCATGAACCGTACAGGACAGCGCATAAACAGGATGTGAAAATAGAATTGCTTCCCTTAAAAGCTTCTCTCTGCTGTAATCTTTTTCAAAACCGATTCCAATGTTGATGTAATGCTCTCCCAGATCCGGATATGGGTCAGGATCAAAAGAACCCCTTACCAAATCAATTAAGAGTGCCTGGTTCCCTCCCCGGTAGCCGTATTTACAATCAGACGTCAGCATCATTGCCGTATCTCCGATTTTCGGCAGCGGCGCTCCATAGTATACAGCAGGAACATCATGCCCCAGGCCTTTTCGAACAACAGAACCCGCCGGAATATCATAGAGGTAATCCTCCGCATCATAGCCAAAAGGCGTATAGAACTGAAGCTGCGGAATTTTCTTATTCTTCGCTCCCGTCTCCAGCCAATCCAGTTTGATCTTATAACGAAGCATCGTGTCATCGCCATTCAGGCTAATCTTTACTTTTAATTTGAATTTTCCATATTCCAATTCATAAGTCAGATATCGGTTCAGACCCGTTAGTTTCTTGTCAATCACTCTGACAAATGCCTGCTCATTGACATCTGTTATTCTGGAGTACCGTCCAACGATCCAGGCTGTCATCTCCTCCGTATCACTTTCTTCCACATAGCGGAAATAAGCTGAGGGATTCTCATCGTCAATCAATTCCTTACCGCCGTTTAAGCCTGCAAAGGACACCAATTTCATTGTTCTGGTATCGAATACTGCCCGAACCCTGTCGTTTTCCAGAATATATGCCCCATCCTCCATATCGTGGACTCTTGGATCCTGCCTTACCGGAAGCTTTTCTGACTGGGCCGGCGTATGCTTCACACAGTAAGATGCATAACCAAATGGTCCTACCTCAGCCATAAACAGCAGTTTGAGATAATGGTGCTGCCAGTAATGAAGCCCTTCTCCTTTTATTTCCCAGGGAACTTCCCTTCCCATCTCATCCACAACCGTAATCTCATCCACTGGGAATTCCGGATCCCAGACAGTAATTTCCACAAGCTCTTTTCTCAAGTACTGGGTAGTATTGAACAGCGTATAAACCCTGGTGTCTCCGCTTCCTCTGTGGGTACTGGAAAAACCAAAACGTCCGTCACCTTCATTTCCGTAACAATCCTCCGTCTGCCCGGTACCATAGCCCACACCTGCTCCTTCTGACATGGAGTCTTTTGTATCGTTTCCTCCAAATATACTGGTATCAATGCGCTCACTGATTGCCCGCATAGCCCGGTTTGCATTTGCCATGGAGATGGTCAGCGTCTCCTGGAAAAGTCCCATAGCATGTTCTCTGGTTTCTATAACCCCTGACCCTGGCAGGATGTCGTGGAACTGGTTAAACAGCACATTTTTCCATGCCCGATCCAAACGGTCCGTCAATCTTTGGTTGCCGGTTAACTGTGCGCCCATGGTACAGAGCGTTTCCGCATCATATAACTTATCTTCTCCGATACGGTTTGCCATCTTGATTCTGGCCTGGGTAGTATAGCATCCCGTCAGAACATAATTTAATTCTCCGGTAACTACTGGGAACCGGTCTCTGTCCTTTTCTACGGCATGAAAGAACTCATGCATGGTTCCAAAACGAATATCCGGCATCAACGGCCAGCTGCTCATATCCATAATCCGTTCAATATCTCTTCTTGTCGGTCCGCCGCCATGGTCTCCCACACCATATACTTTTAACATGGTACTGGTATGATTCTCCCTGGAAAATTCAGGAACATTAAGCATCATGTCATATTCAATGGGTCCCAGATACCAGGTTGGCTCCCGGTATACCAGTACTCTTTCCCCTGAAGGCGCTTCCCAGTTGTACAGCATATATTTATCAAAGCCTCTGCAATGGTAGTAATACTTAATTCCTCCCTGATTTAAAATTTCCGGCACACATGCGCTGTGACCGAAGGTATCTGGCTCAAAATCCAGTTCCATCGCCTCTTTTGGCAGCTCCAACAAACCTGACAAATAGTTTTTGGTATACAGAATATGCCTCGCCATACTCTCCGTACCTGTCATATTTTTGTCCGGTTCCACCCAGGTAGATGCCGTAACTTCCCATTTTCCTCTTTTAATCTGTTCTCTGATCTCCGGCAGCATGTCGGGACAATATTTTTCAATTGCCTCATAAGTAGATGCCTGAGACTGTGAAAATGTAAAATCTTCATATTCCCGCATCAGATTCAGCATGGTCTGAAAGGTATCTATTGTAACAGACACAGTTTCCTGATATCCCCACATCCAATTCATGTCAATATGGGCGTGTCCTGCACAGATCACACTTAATTTCTTGGCAGATTCTTTATAATGAAGCAGTTTATTTTCCGCAGCGGCTGCTTCCTGTTTTGTGATTGCCCCTTCTTCCTTCTCCTGCTGATAGAGATGGTCAATTACTTTTGCTGCATCTTCCGGGATTTCCCCATTTCGTAACTGTATCAGGTATCCCAGCTGGGCAAGAATACGTTCTTCCCAGTAATTTTTCCCTTTTTTCTCTTTCAGTTTCAGATACTTTTCCATTGTATTCACAAATACACCTTCTTTCTTTAACCTTTTGTTCCGCCCTGCATGCTGAATCCCTTGGACATATATCTCTGCGTCAACACGTATAAAATAATGGACGGAAGTGCATAGATAATGGAAAATGGATTCCCTTTAACTTACCTGCACCGTCAACCCAGGCTCCCATAATTGTTGCGATCGGCAAAGATGTACTTCGGCATTCATATACAAAATTATGCCGTTGTTTTTTGTAAAATTGTATAATATATTTTTTTAAACATGACTTTCATTAGCGATTATAACCACATTAAAGCATAATACAAATTAATTGTCAATGGTTTTTACTATTATAATATAAATATTTATATATTTAGAAAGAAATGCGATCATTTTCCATTTTCCATTCCAAAAATGATCAGAAATTGTTTTTCAGCTAATGATAGGCACGAAAAAAGGATAAGCCAAATTCTGGCCTATCCTTGTACTACAGCGAACAGTTTATAAATGGCTAAATGGCTTATGGCTCATGCCAGTTCTGCAGTAAGCCTTCTAAACGCCTGTCATGGTCCGCCCCTTTTCTTTACAAACACTATCTCCTGATACAAAGCGTCCCTTAATCAGCATTCATAATCCACACAAACTTTCCCGACCGTAATTGCTTTTATATACTCTTTTATCTTCACATGCTCCGGATGTCCCTGATACGCTATTTCCGACACCCTGTCCACAAACTCCGTATAGAGTGCAAAGTCAAATTCACCGCCATTATAATTAGCTCCCACTTCCGCTTTCAGAAGTCCCTTTATTTGCGGCTGCATATTTTGGAATTTCCGGTTCAGCTCTGTTACTATTTCTTCTGCATCCTGTTTTTTCTCTGGTTTTAACGCCCAGAATAAAATATGTTTTACCATAGTTCCACTTCCTCTCTTAGCATGTTTTTGATAATTGGTTTCTGTAAGATATGCGTCACGATTTCTTTTATGCTTTCTGTGAGCTTCCAAACAGACGCATTTTGCTTCCTACTTCAGCCTTTATGCCGTCTATGGTATAATTAATTAATTCCGGATAACTGATGGAAGTACAGGTGCAGCCCTTTAACTGCTGCATTACCGCTTTCACGATTCCTTCTATCAGTTCCTGGCTGTTTCCAAGATTTATCTTACGTGCTCCGCAGAGATTTTCATTAATAGTGTTGACTGCAGCTTTCGACATATCGGTAAAAATATTAACTTTACTGATTCCATTTGCCACACAGCTTCGGAAATCCTGATCCGTCAGCCCGGATCCTCCATGCAATACTAATGGAACGTCCACGGCATTTCGGATTTCCCGCAGCCGGTTTATATCCAGAACCGGTTTTATCTTATATTCTCCATGAGCTGTACCGATTGCCACAGCCAGAGCATCAATTCCCGTCCTGGCGGTAAAATCGGCTGCCTGCTCTACTTTGGTATACATTTCCTCATGCCCGTCATCACCGCCGCCTTCCGCACCGCCCACATGCCCCAGCTCTGCTTCCACTGATACGTTCAGCGCGTGGGCTACTTTCACAATTTCTTTTGTCTGACGGATATTCTCTTCATAGGTTAGTGTGGAGCCATCAAACATTACGGAGGTAAAGCCATAATGGATGGCCTTCATGATATATTCAAAGGTCATTCCGTGGTCAAAATGAATCGCAACCGGCACCACTGCTTCTCTTGCAAATTTCACCATAATCGGCGCGATGTCTTCGAGATTTGCGTAAGGAAGATGTGCTTCGGCAAAACCGATGATCACCGGGGAACGCTCTTCTTCTGCTATCCCTATAATTGCCCTTGCCATTTCAAGATTAATGGTATTAAACATTCCAACGCCATATCTCCGGTTCTTTGCATCTTTTAATATTTCTTTTAGTGTCACAATCGCCATATATACACCTTCTTATCTTTATTGAATTGGGGCATGAAACTAAATGCAGGCTCTGGCATCTGTAAATTCCAGTCCGTAAACCTCCGCTACTGCCCGGTATGTTAGCTTTCCTTTGTATATATTCAAGCCTTCCAAAAGACCCGCATCTTCTTTCAGTGCCGTCTCTGCACCCTTATCTGCAATATGGAGTCCGTAGTTTAATATGGCATTATTTAATGCATTGGTAGAAGTATTCGATACCGCTCCCGGCATATTCCCAACACAATAGCAGACCACACCTTCTGTCACATATACCGGATCATCGTGATAAGTCACGTGGCTCACTTCACTGCATCCGCCCTGGTCAATTGCCACATCCACAATCACCGCACCTTTTTTCATATTCTTTAAATACTCTCTTTTAATCAGCTTTGGTGCCGCCGCACCCGGGATTAATACCGCCCCGATCACAAGATCCGCATCTGCCAGGCATTCCTGTATATGCTGGGGTGTGGAAAAAACCGTATTAATTCTGCCCTGATAAATGTCCTCCAGGTATTCCAGCCGGTCCAGATTAATATCCAGAACCGTAACTTCTGCCCCCATTCCCGCAGCAATTTTAATTGCGCTGGTTCCTACAATTCCCGCTCCCAGGACTACCACTTTTGCCCGTTCCACACCCGGAACTCCCGCTAACAGGACACCTCTTCCGCCAAAGGGTTTTTCCAGATATTTCGCCCCCTCCTGAACGCTTAATCTTCCTGCTATCTGGCTCATGGGTTTTAAACAGGGCAATCCGCCATTTCTGCCTTTTATCGTCTCAAATGCAATTCCGATACATTTGCTCTCCAGCATGGCATCCGTCAGCGCTTTATCTGCTGCCAGGTGAAGATACGTATAGATAATCTGGTTCTCTCTGATCAGCCGGTATTCCGGTTCCAGCGGCTCTTTTACCTTTACAATCATGTCACAGGTGTCAAATACCTCCTTTGCCGTATCCTGTAGAATACATCCTGCCTGTTCATACATATCATCCTGGTAGCCAGATCCTTCCCCGGCGCCTTTCTGTATATAAACCGCATGTCCGTGATCAATAAATGCTTTTGCTGAATTTGGTGTAAGGCCTACGCGGTATTCATGTTTCTTAATTTCTGTAACGGTACCTACTTTCATTTACTTACCCCTTTCCGGCTATTCGCCGCACCCTTTTTTTGATCTCTCTTTATGATCTTACTTTATGATCTCTTACTATGATCTTCTAGCATGATCTTCTAGCATGATCTTCTATTATGATCTTCTATTATGATCTTCTATTATGATCTGCTATCATGATCTGCTATCATGAATCTTTTGCATTTCATGCCCGATTCCCAACCGTGCTATCCATTATAGATTATGGGAATCTGCAGGCAAAGGAGTAAGATCCAGTTCCACTGCCCGTTTTTCCTGATAAGACTTTAATGCCGCCGTATGCAGGGCATGGGAGATTCTGGTTTCCTCTGGTGTAAAGCAGCCGAATGCTGTCTCTTTTCCCTCTACTTCCAATATAAATGCCGCCCACATCTGTAAAATGGCATCGGTAAATCCAAATTCAAATATATCTCCGGTAATGGTAGGAATCAGTGGTTTTGTTCCGATATTGACCCTGCTCCACGCCTGATTCTTTCCTTCGGAAAACAGATAGTGAAAAGCGTTTGGGTCATCCGAATAAAATCGGACGGATGCATCCATTCCCGTCACCTCCAGATACCAGTTACTGGTAGCCCCGGGCTCCAGCCTCTTCGTCTCGATATACAAGGCAAACTCATTATCATCTTTATCGGCACACTGGCAGATCATCGTTCCGTTGTCATATGTATCACATGCTGCCATGCCGCCTTTTCCATCCGGACGTTCAGTTACGATATCACTTAGTACCGCATAAACATTTTTCGGAATCCACCCCAGCCGGAAAGGTACATGTTCCGCATGAATGCCCAAATCCCCGAGGCATCCATATTCCCCATTCATGCGAACGGTACGCTTCCAGTTAATGGGCTTATGAATATCCAGGTCGCTGGCATGGTTAAATCCTGCCTTCACTTCAATGATCCGTCCCAGTTTATCATTTTTAACCCAGCGTATTAATTCCTGGCAGGCCGGAAAATAGGGATATTCGCTGGCACACCGCACCACTACTTCCGGATTTTGTGCAATGGCCTCCAGAATTTTCTGATTGGCTTTTTGATCAATTCCAAAGGGTTTTTCCCCCAGCAGGTGCTTCTTGGCACGAATGATATCACAGTATACCTGTTCATGCAGCAGATGGGGAAGTGCACAGTATACCGCTTCTACATCTTCCCGTTTCAAAAGTTCTTTGTAATCCGTTGTTGTAAACTGAATGGTATCAAAGTTATCAGTAAACCATTTCTGAGATGCTTCATTGACATCACAGACTGCCACGATCTCCGGCCTTGCTGCCTGTACCGTCAGATGGCACCATCTTGCGGCTGCACTGGCAAATTCTTTTCCCATAAGCCCGCATCCTATAATTCCAAAACGTATTGTTTTTCCCATATCAGATTCCCCCTACTTTCCTTCTTCCATTTCATGCAGTGCAGCTTCCATATGCCAAATCAGGCAGTCAATCAGTTTGTGTGTCGCGATTAATGGCAGCTTCAATAACGCAGCCGGCGGGCAGAATGCCTTGTATACCTGAGCACTGATATCAAAATATCGTCCCGTCATCTTCTTCACAAAAGTAACCGTATCGTCCACATTTTTAAAGGTGATGGCACTTAACATCTGTTCCCCTTCCACATAGTCAATTACTTCCGGAAACTTATCTTTCAACGTTTTCACACGTGCTTCATAATACCTGCCTGTTTCGGAAACAGCACTGCCGTTTTGTTCCACAAATGCCATTGTAATCAGGTAAGACAACGATGCCAGTTCTTCCTGTCCGTTGGTAACCAGTGCACCGAACTGGTTTAGGTTGTCCATTTCGGCGGTGGTAATAATTCTGGAAGCCGGGTACTGCCCGCCCGGAAAGCCTTTTCCTACCACTGAGAAATCCGGATTCAGACCATATTGCCGGAATAAGAACATACCATCATACCACATACAGGATTGAATCTCGTCGCACATGATAGGCGTATCACCTTCATGGCAGATTTTATATACTGCTCTCAGATAATCTTCCTCCAACCGGATGCCCCCATAATTCATCAGAATAATTTCATGGGTAAAGCCAGCTGCTTTATATTTGCCCTGATTATACATTTCATATTTTTTCCGGAAATCCTCCAGGTCATTAATCGCAACCGGAACCACTTTATAGATATCATTTTCTTCATTCTTTTTATAAAATTCCGGCCACATATCCCGGAAAGTCTGGGCAATAACGGTTGTGCCATGGTAGTTTGCCATACGTCCGCCTTCATAGTCGCCCATCACAAAGAAAACAGGAATTCGTCCGCTGTATTTTGGTGCAGGGAATGTTTTGTCCAGTTTATAAAATCTGGCGAGCATCATCTTAATTCCCGCTTCACATGCAAGAGAACCGGTCTCCAGATTGATCACGCGGTTTAGTACATGGGGTTTATCACTTTTTAATATATCCTCCAGCTCCTGCTTCTGGTCTTTCCCCAGCCCATTGGCAATTCTCACTAATTCCTGTTCACACAATCTCGTTATGTAGCCTCTGGTATTATTGTGTGTTGCGTTGGAAATCCCAAGTGTTCTGGCATTATCGATCAGTTTATATCCCGGAAAGAAATGTCCCAGCGGCGTGTGGTAATGCTCACTCTTGGCAATGACATACAGCTTTCCATCCTGCCCTACCCGGTAGTATCCGAATCCGGAAATAGGACTTGCATCATGATTTGCCGCCTTGGCAAAAGCCTGTGTCGGTGCTCCTTCCATTTTACCCGTAAAAGGCACCGTCACAATTTGACCGATTCTGTCAATCATGGAATCCAGCTTTTCCACATAGGACTCCGGGAAAAATTCTACCTTTTCTGTCTTGGCAGACTCCGCCTTTTCTTCCTCTACCCCCAGCAGCGAAACTGCTGCAGCAGCAACCGCATTCACATATTCCTCCCCCAACAGATCCCCCAGAGACATAGCTAAATCATTTCTCATAATAAAATCCTCCTTTACATTATATGTGGTTTGTACATCCCTTTCTTCCACTTCATAATATAACGTTTCTTTCATTTTGTCAACTATTTTTGATTGTTTCTTTCATTTTATTGTTTTTTCGTTCAATTATTCGGGATATTCATTGACAGATCATTCTTTTTATACTATAACTAAAGATAAGAAATTCCAGAGCTAACAGGCAGTACGGAAACAGGTTCTAGCCTGACGTACTAGCCTGACGCTCTACTTGCTTCAGACAAAAATGAAAAGGAGGTTTCTTATGAGCAAACAGACACAACGAACTGAAACCATTTTAAATATACTGAAAATCAGGCAGCGCCTGACCACCATAGAAGCTATGGAACTTTTAGATGTATCCGAATCTACCGTGAGGAGGCTGTTTAGCGAACTGGAGCAGGAACAAAAAGTGATTCGCAGATATGGCGGAATACAGCTTGCCAATAAAACCCCCGGCGAATATTCTTTCGACCGCCTGATCGAAAGCCATCAGGAGGAAAAAGAGGCCATTGCCGTATGCGGACTCCGCTATATTCAGGATTCTGATATCCTTTTTTTCGATTCCGGCACCACCCTGTATTATCTGTGCCAGGCACTTGCCCAGAAGCTGGAAGCCGGAGAAATCAAGGATCTGACGGTTTTTACTAATTCCCTGGCTAACCTTCAGATTCTATCCCCGGTTTGCCGCGTGATTCTGATCGGAGGAGAATACCGCCAGAAACGCATGGACTTTGCTGGCTATGCCAGCAATAAATTTATCAGTCATTTTAATTTCACCAAATGCTTTATCGGCGCTGACGGCATTTCTCTGGAAGAGGGCCTGATGGCTACCGACTCCGATACGGCACTTATGGCAGAACTGGCAATCTCCCGCTCCGAACAGACAATTGTCATGACCGATGCCGGGAAGCTTGGAAAGCGTTCCTTTTTAAGCTATGCATCCTTAGACCAGGCTGACTGCATTATCACTGGAAGGACAGCGGATCCGGAATTTTTGGAGACGGTGCGACTGAAGGGTATTGATATCTGTACTGCCTGAAAAAAGCAGGTAAAAAGCAGGCAAGCTTTGGATTTCGATTATTTTAAAACTCCGGCTTGTCTGCTTTTTTTCATTTATAATACTGTTTCATTTCCTCTAAAAATGGAAGCTCCAATAATTCATTTAAAAATCCTTCCGCCTGATTTCTGGACTTTGTGAAAGGATCCATCATAATCAATTCTACCAGCAGCTCCCTGCTCCCTTTATCATAAGCCTCCAGCTCCATCTCTACGGACGCAATGCGGTCTCTTTTCATATGACTTTGTACCATTTTGGGAAGTGGCAGCGTGTGGATACCCTGAATCCCTCTCCCGGATACCAATGCCGGTATTTCCACTTCAAAATCTTCCGGCACTCCCTCCACATAGGTAAAGTCATTTGGTATATTCACAATGACCACCCGCTCAACATCGCACGCCAATGCTTCCATTAAGGGTATCATTGGCTCATCCGAAGGTACTTTGGAAAAAAATTCCATCATACGAATGGACTCGTCGCAGGCTGCCCTGTGTATGTCATCCACATGCTTTTGGGAAGTCTTAAAATATTCATCATAAAAAAGATCGGGATCTTCTTTCCAGGCCTCCTGTACTTCCCCGTCGGTATGATACCAGTATCCCCAACTGCCTCCGCCCGGAGTACAGGTATCCCCAATAGGCATGATTCCATATTTCTTATACAGATCAATCGCTTTCGGCCCAAAATCATCACTGTATCTGCAAGTTTTAAAATAATCCTCTGATTTTTCTTCAATCCACTGATCCAGAAGCGGATAGGCATCCCGGCCTTTATAGCAGAAGCTGTTCAGCCACACAAAATGGTTAATGCCCGGAACTTGAAAGGTAACATTTTCCCGTTCCAGCCCCAGCAGTTCGCAAAGCCGGTATACACCCCCGTAGCCATGGCACATACCTGCCAGTTTTATTCCTTTGTATTTCCGGGTCAGATAGGTCACTCCTCCCATCACCGGATTGGAAACCATAATGTACCATGAATCCGGACACACCTTCTGCATATCCTGATAAATATCTTCCATCAGCCTCAACTGATAAAAGTTTACCCAGAAGGACTCATCATGTACGATGTGAAAACTTCCTCCAAACCGGTAGCCCCATTTCTTAGCAAGCTTCCACCCCTCTTTCAGCCTTTCGTAACCTCCTGCCAGTGCTGTATTAACCACAAAGTCCGCATCCTTAAGGCACTCTAAACGATTCGTTGTTCTGGTAATCTTAAGTGCAGTGCCTGCTTCCGCTGCATACCGTACACACATCCGGTAAATGTCATCCAGCCTGCCCTCATTTATATCCATCAGGCAGATCCAACTGTCTGATAGATTTTTATTAAGGCACAAATCCTTAATCAAATTTATAGAAAAAATTCCGGAACCTGCGCCGATTAAACTGATTTTCACACTCATTTCTTATCCTCCTGAATTCATAGCCTGCTGCCCGCATAGGCCGGCTCATCTTTTTTATTTAATAGCACCTGCCGTCAGTCCTTTTGTCATATACTTCTGGAAGAGCAGATAAATGATCAGTGTGGGTATTACACTGATTAAAAGCCCCGTCATCTGAAAAGTGGGGTCAACCGAAGTCCGGTCAGCCATCAGGGATGACAGTGCAACCATAACTGTTCTTTTATCCATAGATTTTAACAAGATCATCGGAGTAAACAGATCATTCCAATAGCCGATGAAGTTTGTAATGACAGACATGGCAACCCCGGCAATTCCCATAGGGACAATTACATTCGCCACTAATCCAAAATAACCGGCACCGTCAATTTTAGCAGCTTCCATGACTTCCTTATCGATCCCCCGAAAGCAGGTAGTCATCAGCATAATCGTACTGGGAAGCCCCATCGCCAGATAGGATAATACAACTCCAGTATAGGTATCTACTAATTTAAACTTTGCAAATATAACATACATTGGAATCATGGTAACCTGTGCGGGAATAAACATGGTAGCGATAATAATTAAAAATATCACGTTTCTTCCCCGGAACCGGAGTTTGGTAAACGCATAGCTGGCAAATACGGAAAAGATGGTAATCAGAACAACGCTGGCACCCACGACGATAAAGGTATTCAGAAAATTCTTCATAATCTTGAATCTGGAAATCAGCGCCTCAAAATTATCCAGGTTTATTGACTTTGGCAGCGCAAAAGGGTCAGCCAGATACTCGGCTCCTGACTTCATGGCAGTCATTGTCATAAAAATCAGGGGATATAAAAAGGTAAGGGACATCAGGCAGAGTGCGGTAAATACCAATATTTTAGACCACTTTATTTTTTTCACTAAGCTCCCTCCTCCCTTTCTTTTTTCTGTGAAATTCCCTGTTGAACCGCCGTAAAGATCAAAATAATGATTAATAGGATGACGGACATTGCACAGGAATATCCCATTTGGCTTCCGCTTACAAAAGATTTCTGGTAAATCATATAATCAATTGTCATGGTCTCGGTTCCCGGACCTCCCCTGGTAAGGGAATAGATCAGCGGAAACAAGCTGGTAAAAGACCAGATTACCGATACCATAATGGAATATTCTATGGTTCTGCGCAGAAGCGGCAGGGTGACCAGGAATAATTTCTGCCAGTAGCCTGCACCATCCAGTCTCGCCGCTTCATAAATATCCGGTGAAACAGATGCCAGACCGCCCAGCACCAGCATTCCCTGCCATCCGATATTAATCCATACCAGGCAAAAAATAATGACACCCAACCCGCTGGAAGCCTGTCCCAGCCATTCGATTGCCAGTCCGTCCATCCCAACCGCCCGGAATAAGGTATTGATCGGTCCGTTAAATCCAAAAAAGATAGCAAACAAAAATCCAACAATCAAGGAAGATACTACCTGCGGGATATAGTAAATTGTACGGAATATCTTCCATCCCTTCACTTCTTCATATAGTAAAACAGCAACCACAACCCCGATAAAGATCTGGATTGGTATGTATATCAAAAGCACCAGATTGTTCCTGAAAAGCCCCCAAAATTCCCCGTGTCCCAAAATCTGGATATAATTTTTCAGTCCCACAAAATCAGATTTAAACATTCCGTCCCAATTTGTAAAACTTTTTATAACAGCTGCTGCCACGGGTATTCCCCTGACAGCAACTAAAATAATTAACACCGGCAATATGGAAAGCCATCCCTGAAGTGCTTCTCTATGACAGAATCTTCTTTTCTTCATGTCCCGGCTCCTCCCCGTTCACATGCCGGAGCCTCCGTTTACTGGAGCTCCTGCACTTTTTCATCCAGCTTCTGCGCCAGTTCATCCGGCGTCATTTTACCTGTAACCGCAAGCGTGCCCAGAGAGAAACATTCATTTGCAATGTCCGGCACCATACTGTTATCTGTCCAGTAGGAATAATTCTGGGCTATATCATAAAGTTTTTCCATCACACTGTCCCCTTCCCAGCCAAGCTCTTTTAACGTAATATCCTTTCTCAGCGGAAGCATCGGATAATTTTGCAGCAGCTTCAGATGGTTTTGTTTGTTGCTTAAGAAAGAACAGAATTTTACTGCCAATTCGGGATTGGGACAGTAATTTGCAACTGCCAGTACCTGTCCGGAGCCGCCAATTGCCGTATTGCTTTTCAGGACATTACCGTCATAATCCGGCAGTGTATAAAATCCAGCCTTATCATTTCCAAGGGATTCCCGCACTACCTGAAGGATACCGGTAGTCACACCCCCAAGCATCGCAGCATCTCCTTTCAGGAATCTGGATAAAGCATCCTGCGAACTGGCATAATCCTCGTTGACATATCCTTTCTGGAACATATCCTGGGTAACTCGGAAAGCATTTTTAAAGTTTTCGTCATCGGAGAATTTCTTTTCTCCCTTGCTCTCTGCCGCAATATCTTCATTACTGGTCTTTTGCACCCACCAGGTTGCCATATCCATGGTAAACAAGGAGTTTACCCCTGCCGAATCTGCAATTATCGGAAGGATTCCGGTATCTTTTACTTTCTGCAGCATTGTAAGAAATTCATCTACTGTTTTTGGCGGATTGCCTTCCAGATCCACACCTGCCTGTTTCATAATATCCGTATTATAGATAAATCCGCATATTTCCGATCCTGCTGCGGGATAGCCCAGTATCTTTCCGCCTTCTTTAAAATCTTCCGTAACCACATCCCACCCCATCAGATTTTCCTTATCTTCCGGTGGAATCATATCGGAAATATCCAGCACCACATCTTTTAAAGCAAAGATCGGCTGTCCCGACCACAGGTTAATGATATCCGGACCGCTTTTTGCCAATGCTGCGGCTTTATAAGACTGATGTGCCGCCCCCTGGTCTGGAAGCAGTGTAATCTCTACCCTGACACCCGGATTTTGCTTTTCGAACTCATTGCAAATCTCTGTAATCGGCCACTCTTCCTGAGGCTTTTTCTTATCTTCATCTGAAATATAAGTCGCCAGCCAGATACTCAAAACTGTTTCCTCTGTTTTTGCTTCTTTCTCCGTTTTCTCGGTTTCCCCGGTTTGCTCCGTTTTCTTTTCTTCCGTTTTTACCTGTTCTTCCTCCTGCCTCTTGCTTTCACTGACAGGTGCTGATGCATCCGTCTGTTTTGACGACTCCTGTGTACTCTGGCATCCCGCCATCGTCAGCCCCAGAGCCGCTGCCATTCCAAGTGCCATAAATCTGTTTCTTCTCTTCTTCATGAAAATCCCCCTTTACTGGTTTTAAGTTTCATCCGGCTTGTTCCTGTTGTACTATTATTGTAAGATTTTACTTGAAAAAAGACAATGAAACAGATTGATGCGTTCCTACAGGATCTTGACCTGCGGCATGGGATTTGCAGGGTTTTTTTTCTTTTTGTGCTGATTTATACCGCCATATTTTGTAATCAGAACAACATCTTGGAATTATCTGACACGTTCCTGCTTAGCAAACAATTACTTTACTGCTATACCCGCTTATTTATGGATCTTCTTCATATATGCGCCCGGTGTGATTCCGCAAAGCTTTTTGAAGGTTGTTATAAAATGTCCCTCGGAAGAGAAGCCCAGACATTCGCTGATCTGGGTAATCCTCATCCCTTCTTTAAGGTATTCTTTTGATAGCGAAATTTTATATTTCAGAATATATGCAATCAGATTTTCACCGGTCTTTTTCTTGAAAAGCTTACAAAGATAATCCGGATTGAGATATACCTGTTTTGCAATGCCACCCAGTGTCAGCTTCTCTCCTATATTGTTCTTTATGTACCGGATGACCTCCCCGATCAGGGTGTCTCCGCTGTTTGCACATACCGCCAGTTCATCAAAGCCTATGATCCATTCCTGCATACACCGGAACAACTCTTCACAGCTTGCGCACTCCATGATTTTGCAGAACATTTCTTTGAGCTTATTCTGTCTCTCCTGATTCGGTGCCGATAATGCAGTAAGCACCGCAATAGTCTGCTTCATGGCTTCCTTTAATTCTTTTTCCGGTATCACCGGATAATCCTGTAAAAGCATATAGAGATTTCTTACATCCTCTCCAAAGGTGTTCATATCGTCTATGAAACGGCAGCGTTCCATGGAGTTTTTGATTTTATCCTGAATTTCTCTGGTAATCAGAAGATCTTCAAAAAAGCAGAATCTGCACTGCGGCTTATAAAACCGCTGGCTGAGGGCTATATCCGCCTGTTCGTAATATTTCGGCAGGTCAAAATCATCCTTTACCACCCGGACAATTCCAAAAGAAAGATGCATGTCCAGATATTGGTACATGGTTAATTCCAGACGGTTACAGATATCTTTAAGCAGCTGCACCCCGTCCTCACGATAAGAAATCACTGCCCAAAGCTTGGTGCTGTCCGTTAAAAATACCTTGCCTCCCGCCATGGTTTCTATAATATTCTGGCAGATCGCTGCTACAGAATACTCCACCCCTTTGACGGCACTCAATATTTCAACCTTGGGAATCTCAATGCACACCAGAAAAACAGACGCATCGCAGGGATTCATAAAAGCACTTTCAAAGCGTTCCCGAACCGCCTGTTTATCCGTAATAAATCCACGGAGAACCAGATTGGCATATTCTCCCAGAACTGCATTGGCATTGACATAACGGTGTTCTTCCATATCCGTATCATCGCATACCCGTTCTGCTTTTATCTCTTCTATTACCCTGGTGACTTCTTCCATCATATTCTGAGGCTCAATTGCACTTTTTAAAATATACCCGCTGACCCCAAGCTTAATTGCCTCCTGCAGATATGACACCTCGTCCACGCAGCTTAGAATCAGAAATTTACAGTCAGGCTGTATCCGCTTCAATTCCCGGATAAAGATAAGTCCATCCATTTTCGGCATCATAATATCCGCAAGCACAATATCCGGTACAATTTCCTTTGCCAGCCCAAGGGCCTGTTCTCCGTCTTCTGCCTCCCCAACTACCTGTAAACCGTACTCTTCCCAGGGAATTATGGATCTCATCCCTATTCTGGTTAATATTTCATCATCCACAATCATTACTTTTAACATGCTCATGTTCATCCCCACCTTTGCTTATTGCCGGAAATACCATGGTTACTGCGCATCCTTTTCCGGGTTCACTGCGAATCTCTATAACGGCGCTTCCTCCATAATGCATCTGCATTCTCTGATTGATATTCCAAAGTGCAATATTTTCTTCCTCATGGGCTTTTTCCCAGTTCTCTTTTTCATCCAGAAGTGTATCTACCTGTGCCTGTTCCATTCCAACACCATCATCGGTTATTTCAAAGACATAGTTATCTTCCCATCTCCGCCCTTTGATCACAATCCGTCCGATTCCCCTTTTTGGCAGCACGCCGTGATTAATGGAATTTTCCACCACAGGCTGAAACAGCAGTTTTAAAATCATGCCCTCCATCATCTCTTTTTCCACATCAATCTCATAACTGAATTTGTTCTGGAACCGGATTTGCTGCAGATAAAGGTATTCTTCTACATATTTTAATTCTTCTTTTACTGTCACAAATATCCGGCTGTCCGAAAAATTGTAGTCCAGCATATTGGAGAAAGCAAGGATACTCCGGCTGATTCCTTCGGCTCCTTTTAGCTTCGCCATCCACCGGATACTGTTCAGGGTATTCCGGACAAAATGGGGTTTAATCTGTGCCTGCAGCATCTTCATTTCCATCTGGTGTTTATTCTGCTCCTGCTCTTTAATCTGACCGATGCTGTTTTTTAAATCCCCAGCCATTTCTGAAAATGCTTCCATCAGCCCCTCAATTTCATTTTTGTCACCTAAGGTCTGCACAGGCAGCTCTATATCCAGATTTCCCTTTCCAATCTCTTTCGTCATCTGGTTTAAAACCTTGAGCGGCTTAAAAATCTTCCTGCTGAAGAAAAACAGCAGAATCGTTATACAGATCACGCAAAGTAAGATCATAATATAATTCACCAGATTAATATACCTGAGATCACTGGTCAGATCATTCTGGGGAGAAATATTGACCATCTGCCATCCGGTATTGCACCCTTTAACTTTTACAGCATGGGTAAACAATATATACGTCTGGTTACGGTAGAGGAATGTCTGATATCCCTCTTTTCCCATATTGGAGAGCAGTTTCTCCCTTAGGTTCCCTGAAAGTTCTTCGTACCGCAGTTTACTTTCATCCCCCTGAATCAGACATTCTCCTTTTTCATCAATCAGAAAAACAGACCCGTTTTCTCCAAATAAACTTCTGGACAATAGCTTTGCAAAATAGGAAGCATCCATCCCCACAGCAATAACCCCCAGCTGTTTATCTGCTTTTAGAAGATTTGCACCACAGTAAAGCTGTGTGCCTGACTTCGATAAAATGTAATTATCATGAACATAAAATTTATTGGCAAATGTATAGGAGTGCCAAAGCCCTTTCACTGTCTCATCATTGCTAAATCCAACCCCCCGTGCATCTGACTGACCTTCCTTCAGTGCAAATGCTGATGTGAAGAATTCTCCGTTCTGGTTTACAATAATATAATGAAAAGGATATGCATTTTTTGTGGCATCCGAATTTTTCACGATTTCATAATATATCCCGGAATAACGCTGCTGAGTAGTTCCCCCCTGCTCCCCGGACACATAATTTAGAACTGCTGTATTATTTGCCGCACTTTTAACAATATCAAATTGAGCCTGCAGTGCATTGCTGACACTGTAGGAAAGGCTTTCCGCCGTCTGGTCTGATAATTTATAAATCTTACTCTCTAAAATATTCTCAAATACGGATTTATTCACCAGGTTTTGTATCAGTAACGGAAGCAGAAAAAACAACAGTAAAAAGAAAATAATTGAGTATTTCAAATGATACTTCAGATTTCTTATCTTTCGTAATCCCATAGCCTGCCCCTCTCCAGTGGACTTTTTATTATTCCCTAATTATAACACAATCCACTCTGAAGCAGGACTACTACTCCACAGTGGATTCTGGAAAATTATGTAAATTCTTTCGGATAATGCTGGCGTACCTGTTTATGGTAAAGCTGATAAACCTTTATATTTTTTACAGCGATCATACTTGCATAAGCTTCAAAGCCAATTCTTCCAAACCTTCTGGAATCGATGGGATCAGGATCCGTTACTTCGATAATCAACCGTCCGTCTATCCGTAAAAAGCAATGCCCCTTTACACTTCCCGCCTGGATATGATAGACCTTTCCGGGACAGAACTCGAACAGTGGTGTACCTACATTCAAAAGATAATCGGGTGATTTCTCTATTCCCACCTTCCCTTCCCACCAGCCCTGAACACCGGCTACATAAGCAATGCCTCTTTCCTTCTTCTTTTCATCCCAGCAGCCGTTCCACATTACATTAATATCGTGTGTTGACGGCTCCAGAACCTTTGCAAGAAAATCCACCATCACATCTCCATAAAAATCCTGTCTGGAGATTATCATCCCTGGATATTCATCCGGATTCTTCCCTGTGATCCAGCCATTTTTATAGTCCCACACGCCTGTTTTTATCTCAAAATCCCGCTCCAGAACTTCCCCTGATACTTTTTTATCATACAGTGGACAGTCCGGGTCATACCACACTTCTTTATGCAGCAGCCTCATATTTTCTCCTTTCCAAACACCCCTACTGTACAACTTCTATATCCAATAACCTGCAGACTGTTTTCACATCTTCCATCCAGTCACCATATACCATAATGATATGCTGTCCGGGCACCTTGTCCAGATACTCCTCCATGGGAATAGATGGTTCCAGCAGTACCGCCGGGAAGTCCGGTGTGGGTTCTTCCCATCCAAGTTCTGTCCATTTGGGTGCTGCTTTTGCTATTCCTTTTGAAAGAAACAGCTTAAACGCTCCACCTGTCTGATAAAACCGGGCAAAGGTAACTTCTCCGGTACGAACCTTTGATACATTGCTGATACCTGTATTGATTTCACCTAAGTTTGCAGCACGTATTTTTACTCCATTCTCGGTAAATTCTTCCGGTATAAAACCACATACCCCAACCAGTACTTCTTTTTCAAACACTTCGTAATGTTCCATAAATGCTGCCGCGTGTCCGGTAACTGCTGCCAGCAGAATACTGGTAACCAGGCCGTAGGCATCGCATTCGCAGATAACAGACAGGTCTTTTCCCGCCAGCAGGCTTTGTGCAAGGCAGGGATTCAGCCCCAGATGGTCTGTGGTTCCGTTCACACACTTAATGGAAATGGCATCTAATTCACTCCCGTCTGCTTTACTTTTCATGGCATAATAGAGTCGGGCTGCTTTTTCCAATACCTTATCTGATATCTGGTTTTCAAACTTTAGATGCTCCCGAATATCAGCCACGATCTCTGCCGCCTGCTCCCGGGTACATTGTTCCATCCGGTTCATAATCTCGTATCCGGAATAATCTTCAATATCGATCCCCAATTTTTTAAATAAAGCTGTCTTATCGTAAGCACAGGTATACAGCCCCATATCAGCATACCCGATTAAACCGATTCTGGACTCTCTGATCTTCTTAGCACAGGCTGCCAGGTGAATAAAATGGGCAGCTTCTTCTGCTGCAGGCACACTGTCCGGTTTCTGAAGAATCACTTTTACAGTAAACCCAAATTCTTTGGCGACTGGGAGAAAGCCGGTAATACCTGCTGCTGCTGCAGGTGAATGCAGTTTTCCGGTTTCATCGGTAGTTCCTCCAATTCCCCAGATTAAAAGTGGAATACGGGTATTGTTTTTTAATATGTGCATGACATAGGGTGTGATATGCCAGGAGACAAAATTTAAAATAAATAAATCCACCGGCATGCCTTCTATACTTTTTCTGCACATTCCTGCATCCTTTTCTGACATGACTTTATAACATCCCAGCAAATTACAGTCCATCCCTGCAACTGCTTCCTGCACCTTCTGAATCACATCTGCCAGATAATCCTGAGGATACATCGCTTCCCCCAGATGAAGCATAATTACATTAAGTTGTTTCGCATTTTTCACTGTTCTTACCTCCCATTGGTTCATTGATTAACTGCCTGCATAGCACAAATCTGCCTGACACACTGATTAATTTCTCATGTATCAACTTTCTGAATTCATTTTAGGGGAAAATCAGCTAAAAAACAATGTTACGCCTGGCTTCATTATTACAAAAAATTGACCAGTCACAAAAACCTATTCTCTGTTTTCCAGAAAAAGTTTCTTGAAACCGGTCAATATTTTAGAATTATGTCAATATGCTAAAATCTGGTTTACATTGTTCTCAAAATCGTATTCTATGGTTTTATAACTTTTCAAATACCGGGATCAGCGCCCGGTACAGTGCCTGGTAAAGCTGATATCCCTCCTGATAAATTTGTTCTTCCTGAAAATATCCGAGTTCATCCACATGAACAGCTTTTTCAACCGCTGCTTCCACCGAAGGGCAGATTCCTACTGCCACCGCACCCAGAATTGCCGCACCCAGAGATGTGGTTTCCTTATTGTTCATCACGCGAATAGGCTTTTGGCAGATGCCTGATTTTATTTCACACCAGAGCGGACTGGCTGCTCCGCCGCCCATAGAACGGATTTCCTGAACTTTTAGTCCCGCTTTCTCTAATGTTTCTATGATTTCTTTCAGCATATAGCCAATACCTTCCAGCACAGCCCTGGCAAAATCAGCCTTTGTAGTCGCCAGTGTCATCCCAAAAAATACGCCTTTCGCCAAATCACTGGGACAAGGTGCCGGCTTCCCCGCAAAATGGGCAAGCAGTATTAGTCCGTTACTTCCGGCAGGAGACTTTTTAGCCAGTTCATCAATCAAGTCATAAGCGGACTGTCCGTTTAAAAGGGCTTCCCTTTTCACTTCTTCAGCCAGCGTATCCCGAAACCATTTCAATACAATTCCCGCCGTATTGCAAAACGGCATATACAGATAGCCCTGTCCGTAATCTTTATAAATGGTAATCCGCTGGGGATTTGCAAAGTCCGGTGATGCCGTGGCTGCCCCCACTACCAGCGCTGTTCCTGTCGTTTCTGTCACCATACCTTCTCTGATATTTCCGGCACCAACCGCAGAAGCAACCTGATCCATGGCACCTGTCGTAACCCGGGTATGTATGGAAAGACCTGTTTTAGCCGCCGCCGCAGATGTAACATTTCCTACAATTTTCCCGCACGCACTGATTTGGGGTAACTTATCTTCATCCAGTCCTGCAGCTTTTAGCATCTCTGCCCAGTAACATTCCTCCCGGATGTCAAACCATCCCGTGGAGGATAAAAGCGCCATTTCCGTAACCGCCCGTCCGGTGAGCCGGTAGATAAAATAATCCTCCAGTAGTAAGAATTTTTCTGCCTTTTCATATATTTCAGGCTTATGTTCTTTTAGCCACATCAGCTTAGCTGCCGGCGCCGCACCGGTAAATTCACCGGCTCCCGTATGGCGGTAAATCTTTTCTTCTCCAAGGACATCCTTCAGATACCGGGCTTCCTCCTTTGCCCTGGAATCAATCCAGACAATCGCGGGATACAGCGCCTGACCGTTGGCATCAATGGGTATCAGGGTTTCTCCCTGGGTTGTAAAGGTAACTGCTGCTATCTGCTCCATGTCTATACCGGAGCTTTCCATCCTCTTTATGCTCAAACAGAAAGCCTCCCAGTATACATGAACAGGAAGTTCCACAATCCCAGCTTCAGGCGTGAGCAGATCATATTCACCGGAGTCAAAAAATACCACATCAAACAATTCATTATAAAGGGTACACTTCATAGCGGTTGTTCCTACATCAAAAGTCAATATATATTTCATGTTCCGACCTCCTCTGTTTATTCTATTCTGATCTTAAACCTCTTTACTGTTTCTGTCAATACAAAATGATTGTTTCTTTCATTTAGGGATTGTTTCAATCATACAAAAAGCGTCTTCCGGAGTCACCCGAAAAACGCTTTCAACTGTTTCAAATACAATCCGCCGCGCGGCACCTGTTTTACCCAATCAGACAGAACTCCCAGCCCATCACTTCCGCCATCATCCGCAGCGCCGTCTCACCTGCATAATAGACAATTGCACCATGATGCCCGCCGCCGGCCTTACTGTATCTGGATAAAAATTCGGAAACCGGAACATCCGGGCGAAACCATCCCCGCACTGTCTTTTCAAAATCAGGTGAAGTTTCCGTCATTTCTACCATATTTCCGGTGGCCATAATCAGCACAAACCTTCCTTCAGACAGTGGATTTAAATTGACAAAAGCCGCCCTGCCTTCTTTCATGCAGCCATAAAGTGCCGCCGGATTCCCAGCCGACGTATAGGGAAAATCCAGTTCTGTAAGCAAAGGCTTTCCAGCACCGATCCGCAGATTATATTCTCCCATATGGCTTAAAAATACCGTATTTCCTTTCCAGTCAGGGCAAAACATTTCCGCAAATGTAGTCTCTTCAAATCCCTTCATCAGTGCCGCCGTAAAGGAAGCCGTCAGGATATCCCCTTCTCCTGCATAACCGATTCCCGCCTCCATTGCCTTACAGGTCTCCATAAATGGCATCCTGGGCAGGGCAGGATTTTCATCTGTTGCCATAAAGTTTACGGTAAATGCATCCAGATTGTTTTTCCCGATCCATTTTCTCATAGCCAGATTTACTCTGGCTGATTCGGCATATACATCAAAAGTAAGATCTCTGCAGACAAACCGCTCACAGTCCATTTCCCATTCCGCTTTTATATCCGCTTCTGTTATACTCTCAAGCAGATCCACACTTTCGTTAAAATCATAATCAATGATTGTAATACCGGTCTTTTCCTGAAGCACTTCATCCGGAAGGCAAAAATCTCCCATTCCTGTAAATGGTTCCCCAACTCTTCCCACCCGGCACTGCTTCATCCGGGCAGCCATCATTGCTCCTTTTGCCGCTTCGGATACGTTTTTGATTACGTCGGATTCCAGATAGTGCCCCGCAAATACTTCATATGCCACATTATTTCTTCTTAACAGGCTGCACATATCCTGCACTCCATGAATACCGTGGTTCTGCATAATCCTGCCTGCTCCTGTGATACCGTCAAAGGAATAATCCGGTGTGGTATCCAATACCAGAATGGGAAGAGAAGTATTTTTTAGTACCTGCTCCGATTCCAGAGATGGGGAATATGCCAGATGCAGTGTAATCACCACATCTGCCCCCTGTTCTTCAAATTCTGCAATGGCTGACTGAAATTCCTCCTCCTGCCTGCAGATATCATGGCGGAACAGTTCCAGTCCTGCCTGCTCCAATTTCTGTGCAATCTGCTCCTGGAACCACTCCACATCCTTTCTGAGCCAGGCTTGTGTGTCATCGTAAAGTTTTACGTACAGACACAATAACCCTGCTTTTGGTCGTCTCATATTGTTATCCTCCTGCGTGTTTCTTTTCCATAGTTGTTTACAGACACGCTTCTGCCCGTTTATTTATCATAAGTATATTTTTCTTTAAATTGCTCTACGTTATCTTTGGTGATAATAATGGAACCGGAATCCACAACAGGCGGAAGGGGATTAATTCCCGCATCCAGATAATTCTGCGTAACTTTCAGATTTCCATTTACATAGTCATGAAGCCATTTAACGGCAATATAGCCTTCCACATATGAATTCTGAGCGAAGGATGCCGCAACTTCTCCGCTTTCAATCAATTCCAGTGTCGCGCTGTCCCTGTCTCTGCCTACAATCTTAATGCCGTCAATTCCGGCTTCCCTGACTGCAGTAGCAGCTCCTACTGCAGAAGGAGCCTGCATACCGATAATTCCCACTACATCCGGATTAGCCTGAAGTGCCGCACCAACCGCCGTTGCCGCTGTAGTCTCGTCTGCCTTATCATCTACTTCTGCAGCGATTTCAATATTCGGATGATTCTTCTCTAATTCATCCCTGCAACCTTCCATATTCGAAATTGCAGAGGGCTGTCCGCCGCTGATGAAGTTTGAAATGATTATCTTTCCTTTGTCACCGATTTCTTTTGCCATCTGCTTTGCCATTTCCACTCCGGTATTATATGGGTCACATCCCAGGAAAGAGAGGCGGTTAGATTCAATATCTGTATTCACGCAGATCACGGGAACCCCTGCTGCAATGGCATTGTCAATGGCTGCCCCGGTCTCCTGGAACTGTCCGTGAACCACGATTCCGGTCACTTTTTTCGCTACTGCCTGATCGATTGCTTCCGCCACTTTATCCGGTGCCAGATCCTGTGGTCCTGCATAGTACCATTTGGCGCCCAGACTGTGTGCCGCATCATTAACACCGGCTTTTAATGCATCAAAAAATTCCAGCTGGTTTACGGACATGATAACCGCATACTCTTCATCTGCGCCTGATGCCGCCTGAACTCCTGCTCCTTCTTCTGCTTTTGTCTCTGCCTTACCGTCTGTCTTCTCGCTGTCCCCACAGCCTGCCATTGATAATGCCAGTACTCCTGCCAATAAGATCCCCATCACTTTTTTGTACTGTTTCATACGTAAAATCCTCCTTTTTCCCTTTTATATAGTTTTTATTAAGCGGTAATTCCGGACGCCAGGCGCATCATGCCATTCTCCGTCACTTCTTTACCGCAGAGTTCCCCGGTTATCCTTCCATCATGAAATACCAGTACCCGGTCGCAGGCCGCCATAATTTCCGGCATCTCCGACGAGATCATGATAATTGCCTTTCCTTCTCCAACAAGACGCCGAAGCAGCATATGTATTTCGGCCTTCGCACCTACATCAATCCCCCTGGTAGGTTCATCAATTAAAATGATGTCTGGATTTGCCGTCATCCACATAGACAAAAGCACCTTCTGCTGGTTCCCTCCTGAAAGATTCCCCACCTTCTGTTTCACATCCGATAATTTAATCTGCATCTTCTGCTGGTATTCTTTTGCATTCTTTGTGATATGTTTATAATCCACAAGTCCTTTTTTCACAAACTTTCTTCCGTTTGCCGCACTCATATTGTCTTCGCTGCTCAATTCCAGAAACAGCCCTAACGTCTTACGCTCTTTTGTAATGTAAGCGATTCCGTTTTTCTTGGCATCAATTGGGCTGGTGATCTTAACCTGCTTCCCGCCTATTTGGATGGTTCCTCCGGTTTTCTTTCTCCAACCGAAGATCGTCTCCACCACCTCGGTACGTCCAGACCCTTCCAACCCTGCAAATCCCAGAATTTCTCCCCTTCTAAGGGCAAACGTCACATTTTTTACCTTTGATCCGCTGCATAGATTTTCAGCACGCAGAATTTCATTCTGTATCTTTGAAGTTCCCACCCCATAATCGTAAGCCACATCTCTGCCAACCATATACCGCACCAGATCATCCTTGGTCAGTCCGGGACTGTTTGGAAATGTTGCCACATGTTCACCATCTTTTAAAACCGATATTTCATCTGCCAGATGCAGCACCTCATCCAGTTTATGGGAAATATAAACAATGGAAACATCTTTCGCCTTTACCTGGTCAATCAGCTTATACAGCAGTTCTACTTCCATATCCGTCAATGCAGATGTGGGTTCATCCAAAATCATAAGTTTTACATTCATAGACAAAAGCTTTGCAATCTCCACCATCTGCTGCGCCCCCAGGCTGATGTGGTCCATACTGTCCGTTGGCCTGATATGCCCCAGGCCGAAGCGCTCCAGCAGTTTCTCCGCTTCTTTGTACATTGTCTTGTAATCAATACATCTTCCTCTCTTTGGAAAGCGTCCGATAAAAAGATTACTCGCCACATCCAGATGTGAAAAATTATTAAGTTCCTGATATACAATACCAATGCCTGCTTTTAAAGCATCCCCGGGATATGAGGGATTCAGCTCCTGTCCATCCATGACCATCAGCCCTTTATCTCTCTTATAGGCACCGGACATAATTTTCATCAGCGTAGATTTTCCCGCCCCATTTTCTCCAATAATACAGTGCACACTGTTTTTCTTAATGGACAGGCTCACATCATTCAGCGCTTTAACTCCGGGGAAAAATTTACATATATTTTGTAATTCGATTAAATTTTCCAAACTGCTTCCTCCTCCTTAAGCGCCGCCAGCCATCTGTTCTGCTTTTTCAGGCTGACGGCATTACGGTCTGTCAAACCCGTTTTTTCCCCATCACGCTGCTGCCTTTAATTTGCGCTGCTTATTCAGCTGGTCAATCGCAACTGCAATAATCAAAATAGCACCCTGGATCACCTTTGTATAACTTGCATTAATATCCAGCAATACCAGTGCGTTGCTGACAACCTGCATAATGGTTACGCCAAGAACCACTCCTATCAGGCTGCCCTCGCCGCCGTCCATGGAGACACCGCCAATCAGCAGTGCCACCACATTTCTGAATTCCAGACCGGTTCCGGAGTTCTGGGATACGCTTCCAAGCCTGGCTGCCAGCGTCATACCTGCAAATGCAGCGACTGCTCCTGTCAGGGCATAGCTGATATAAATGAATTTTTTGGTATGAATCCCCGCCAGCAGCGCGGAGTTTTTATTACTGCCGATAAAGTAAGCTTCATGGAAAAAATTAACGTACTTTAATACAAAAATACCTGCCACAATGATAATTACCATATAGATGATAGTAAACGGAACGCCCCCTGCTTCCATCCTGCCAAAGCTTTTAAATGCTGCCGGAAGATTGGAAACGGTATTCCCCCCTGCCAGCACCAGTGCAATTCCCTGATATGCCATCCAGGTTCCAAGAGTTGCAATCAGAGGCGTAATCTTGAACTGATTAATAATCACTGCATTGATTACTCCCAATACTGCTCCGGCCAGAAGCCCCACCAGAATACCGAGCCAGGCAGGAGCCCCCGCTCCCATAGCCATACAGCCGATGTAGCTGGAAAGACACAGCGTTGACCCTACGGAAAAATCAATATTACCGGCAATAAGAGAGATAGCCATTGGAATGGCAATCATCATGTCCACACTCATTCCCTGGATCAGGACTCTGATGTTGGCACTGGTTGCAAAAGTACTGGTACTGATCATCAGGAAAACCACCATAATTGCAAGTATAATTGCAATGGAAAGCTCTCTCATCTCCAGTATCTTCCACAGCGTATTTTTCCTGACTCCCGAAGCAGTATGCGCTTTTCCTTCTACTGCCTCTGATTTTACACTTCCTTCTTTCGTTTCTGTAACACCCATGTTTTCATATCCTCCTTTTTTGAAAATCATACCTTACCCCAATATTAGATATTGTTTTATCCTGTAAAAATCACTTCCCTCCTTTTCGAAACGCATCCAACGCATTTTTGTAGAAAATCTGTTCTTTTCGAATATGGTCATTTCCTATGGCATCCAGCATATTCTTAAGCTGTACATAAGCGATAAAAGTGAATCCCGCTTCTGCCTCTGCTCCTTTTTCATGCCTGTTCCATCCAAAATTTTCTCTGCAATAATTGGTGGGTGTATCCGTATGCCACTCCCGCATCCCATGCCAGGTCATAATTGGAAAATCCGTTCCGAATAAGATCTGCCTGCTGTCCAGCTGCTCCATAGCCATCTGATGAACCCCTGGATTTACCACCGCCGCCGTATCAAAATAAAACCCTTTTAAATCTTCCCCCAGCGCCGTGATTCCCTGGTTAAATATTTCCGTTGTAAAGCTCCGTCCGAAATGTGCAAGAATGATATGTATATCCGGGAATTTCTGTCTGATTTCACGCAGTTCCCGTATGTTGTCAGGAGCCGGCAGTCTTCCTTTTCTGGGAAGATGCAGCATTAAAGCCTTCTTATGCCTGTCCAGAACAGAAAGCTGACTCTCCGGCATAAAATCATATATGCTGATATCAGCCCCTTTTATGGCAGACGCCAGATAAGGATACGGCTTAAATCCCAAAAATGGATTATTCACAAGTATTTCTTCACAGTACTGTGCCGTCCACTCCGGCCTCACACTCATCAGGGCATCAATCTTTCCTGTTTTCGCCAGTCCTGATAAATATACATTATTGGCAGGTATATCCACTTCTGCCAGGGGAAATGGGAAAGCCGTCAATAAAATATCTTTACCCGGAAACATGGTCTGATAATAATGCTGAGCCGCTTCATATTCCATCTGAAGCCCGCATTCCAAAGCCCAATCCATTGAAATCCGCTCCTTGCTTACACCTTTTACATGTTCTTCCAGATTCATATGTACATGCACATCTGTTATTTTTTCAGGCAGCCTTTCTTCTAAATATTCGTTATAAAATTCAATATCCAGCTCTGTCTTATGAAACCATTTATTGATCATATTGCCACTCCCTTCTTCCCGGTACTATGATAGATTTCCCTGACTATGATCCAGTTTTTTTTGTAAGCTTCGTATTTCTTACGGTAAAATGTCTTTAACTTCACGGATACATCAGGCATACGCTCGTATGTAACCATGGTTCTTACCGCCATAGGATAATCTTTATATATTCCGTATTCTACAGCGGCAATCATTGCCGCTCCTACGCAAGCCGCATCCGTCTGGGTAACCCGGATTACCTCACAATCCAGCACTGCCTGCAGCATAAGCATCCAAACTCTGCTGTTTAAAGCACCGCCCATTACTCTCAGACTGTTAATCTGTGCCCCATTTTCCCGGTAATCCTCTAAGAGCATCGCCGTATGAAAGACAATTCCTTCCATCACAGCCACTGCCACATCCAATTTGTCGTGTTTTAATTCCAATCCAGTCAGCGTCCCTTTTGCCCTGTCGTCCCATACAGGGCATCCTGCTCCCGTGAGATAAGGGAAAAACATAAGCTCTTCCTCTCTTCCTAACTTTTGGACAGCTCCGTCATTTAAGGCTTCATAGGTGAATCCCCCCATCTGGTCTTTCCACCAGTCCAGTACAATACCACCGCCACTAATGGAAGATAAAGCTCCCCACAGCCCCGGCACAACATGTCTGGCAGGTGAGATTCCGGATTTTGTCAGCATGGGTCTATCCGTTATACTCATCACTGCCCATGCCGTGCCTGTACCAAGGAGCAGATCCCCATTTTCCACGCTGCCTGACCCCAGTGCACAACAGTACTGGTCATGGGCTCCGTTAAATACTTTTACCTCAGCCGGCAGCCCTAATTCCACAGCGGCATTCCCTGTCAATGTTCCCAGATATTCCCCTGTCCTTTTTATTTCCGGAAGCAGCTCTGACGAAATGCCGATATCCCCCAATATCTTTTCATCCCACCTCCAGGTCTGTATATCCATCATCTGGCGGATTGCTGCATTGGTAGGATCGATTACCGCATTTCCTGTCAAATGATAATTCATATATTCCAGGGTGGAAATAAATTTTAAAGCCCGCTCTGCATCTTCCCTGCGATTTCTTTTCAGCCAAAGCATTTTACAGGCATCCAGGCTGGCACTTAATTCCCATCCTGTTTTCGAATAATAATACCCTTTGCCTGCCTTTTTTTCTAATTCCTCCACCTCTTTCATAGCTCTTTTATCCATCCAGGTAACCGCATTTCCAATGGCGTGGAAATCAGCATCCACCAGCAGGGAACTGGCTCCCTGAGTAGAAAGCGCCAGTGCAGCAACCTGGGATTTTTCACACCCTGCACAGGCTTCTTTAACTGCCTTAACGGAAGCCTCCCACCAGTCTTCTGCCCTTTGTTCTACGATGCCCCCCTCTCCCGGAATCGTCTTGTAGCCCTGATATCCTCTGCCCTGCTGCTTTCCGTTTTCATCTATCAGCAGAGCCTTTGTCCCAGTCGTCCCCACATCCAGTCCAATCACAAACATGCTGCCACACCTCATTCCTTTCGATTTACAAGGGTGCGCCTGAATGATACTCCAGACACACATAAGCTTTTAGATGAGTCTCAATACTCATTCCGGCTTCTATTTTAATTCCCGCATCTTCTCTTTCCACTTCCTCCATGCTCTCCGCCAGCACCGACCAGGGTTCACAGCCCAGGGTATAGTTTCTTCCGTACCAGGGATACCCCTGTGCCGCACAATTCGGCTCCCAGATCCAGAGATACGGAAACATATCTTTCTCCCACTCCATTCCAAATCCAATGTGCAATCCATGGTTCCAAACGCAATACCTGCTGTCTTCTATTCCGGAAATCCCATATTCCAGATACTTCTTTTCTCCCGGATTACGCACTCTGGATAAATCCAACTCATTTCCGTTAACATCTTTTACCACCGGCCAGTCCATCTGCCTGTTTGCCGGCAGTGCACTCTGTATATTTAAAGTATGTACCTTACAGTCACCATTTATAATAATCTCGCAGTTCCCATCCAGAAACGGTGCACCCAGAGCAGGATGATGTCCCCACATAAACTGCAGTGGCACCGCACCTTCATTAGTGACACGCTCACGTATATAAAGAGTAGGGTCACCGCTTTTTAAGGTCATCCATTTTTCCAGATAGAACGGCGTCTTCGCAGTGCGGATCTCAAATTTCACCGTTATCTCTTCCTCGGTATCTTTTTCAATCTGGTAATCCCACTGTGCTACACAGACCTCACCGTGGATACCAAGTTCTGCATTCATATAGGTACTTGCCGCCCCGTAGTTGGGAAATAACTCCTGCCACCCGCCTTCGTATAAATCTAAAAATCTTCCATATCTGCTGTTCTTGGTCGTTACAAAAGTCTGCGGATTCTTTACCCCATGAAAAGAATGCCACATAAAATCCAAATCCATCGGCTTATAAACAAATTCAAAGATATCACTGCCTTTCCCTGCCAGAACCCCAATATGCAGGTATTCATTTTCCAGATTAACCTGCCTTACCCCCTGATACACTACTTCCCGGATCCTGCAGTTATAATTTCGCTGGTTCCGATAGCTTTCCACTGACTGATACATCTTTCCTCCTTCGTGCACTCGAGTGCACTATGTTTGTTAAAGGAAAGAGTAACCGAAAATTCTTCGTTACTCTTCTCTATACCGCAAACACTCACTAGTAATAATTGATACATCTGTATATATATTTTTCTTAACTTTTACCCCATAAGAAATATAATCACACATTTTCTGCAATACTTTATAAGCCTGTTTATCCGGATTCTGACTGAGCACCACTTTAAAATAGTCCTCTTTCAATAGCTGTTCTGTGTCATCTGACAAGTCAAAACCCATAGCAGTAATATCCCGGTTCTTAAGATCCCTCAGAACATTTCCAACAATATAGCAATCCGCATCTGCCCCCAGAATCCCCGATACCTGCTGGGTTTCTATCAGCCTGCGTACCTTGTCGTAATACTCTTTTTCATTTTTCTGTACCGTAATCTGCTGCACTTTCACCTCTGGACAATATTCCATTATATAATCCATAAATCCCCGGTTACGTTCTACCGTCTGCATCTCTTCTATACTTTGGTTAACGATAAAAACATTTCCCTTTTTCCCAATATAATTCACCATGATCTGCGCCGCAATCCTGCCTGATTCATAGGCTTTGGGTCCTACGTAACAGATGCGGTCACTGGAGGGAGCATCCGCCCCAAAAGTAAATACCGGCTTTCCTTTTTTAACCAGGGCATTGATCTCCCGGTTCAGACCGCTCATGCTGCAGGCATGCATAATCACTGCATCAATATTGTCATTATCCTGCAACTCCTGTAAAAGCTCCCTGGAAGCCAGAACTGATTCATTGGCGGGCGTAAAAAACTCAATACCAATCTTCAGTTCCCGGTATTCCCGGTAACACTTCCCAAAACCAGCTTTCGCCTCAGGAAAGAAGTACTTAAAATCGCCAATTACAATAGCGATATTATGCACCTTATTTGTAGCCAGAACACTTGCCATCCGGTTCTTGCGATACCCCAGTTCCTTGGCTACCAGTAAAATATGTTCCTTTGTCTCCGGTCTCACCGTCTCATCACCGGATAAAACTTTTTTGACCGTCCGAAGGGAAAACTTCGACTTCTCTGCTACATCTTTTAATGTTATCGGTTTCTCATACACACAACCCACGTCTCCTTTATTTGCACTCGAGTGTAATTTCTTATATCATAGCATTCCAAAGGGGGTTTGTCAAGACAAAACATCCTCCGGCAGGAGGAAATTATAGAGATATAAACAATATACCGGAGGTGATGGAAAGCGCAGGGAACACGTAAAGAAAAGCAGAGGAACCGATATCTAATATCTACGTTCCTCTGCTGCATATTGCATTTATTAATTATACTAATTTCTTCTCAATGCTTCAATCGGGCTGAGTTTCGCTGCTTTTCTAGCCGGATAAATTCCAAAGAAGATACCAACTGCACAGGCAAAAAACGTTGCCCCCAGAATTGTTCCTGCACTAATTCCCGGACTGATGGTACTTCCTAAGGAAACAGTCATAATACTGCAGATACCAAAAGCTGCTATTACCCCTAAAATGATGCCAATCACTCCGCCCAGTGCTGTAATAATTGCCGATTCAGCCAGGAATTGTACCATAATAGAAGAAGTCTTGGCTCCCAGAGATTTTCGGATACCGATTTCCCTGGTACGTTCCGTAACGGAAACCAGCATAATATTCATAACGCCAATTCCTCCTACCAGCAATGAAATCGCTGCTACAAATGAGATAAATGCAGTAACCATACCCATCATACTGTTAATACTCTGCAGCACATCCTGAAAGTTCTGAACCCGGTAGAAGTCCTCTCCCGCACTCTGATGCCTGGATTCCAGTATGTGAATTACGGAATTTGTAATTTGTTTTGCATCCATCGTCTTATCCGCAAATACATAAATACTGTAAAATGGCTCCGGATCATAACCATAATTTGTCAGTGAAGTATACGGAATATCAAGGGTAACCGGCTGCCCTTCGTAACTATAGCTTACAAATGCTGTATTTTCCTTTGCCCCGGTGATTCCCACGATACGGTATGCATATGTCATACCATCCATGGTAACATCAATATCCATTCCCACTACATCGTCAGATCCAAATAACCGTTTGGCATCTGTGTCGGTCAGAACGCAGACGTTCTTTCCTTCCTGTACATCTGCATCCGTGAAATATTTTCCTCTTTTCATCGTAAAGTTGCTCATTCTCTGCAGCATCTGTGTTCCTGCACTGAGACTCAGCTGAAATTCACCTTTTCCGGTTACCGTAGATCCACTGCTTCCGGAAGCCGGCGTAACACCTTCCACACCTTTTACTTTCGAAGTAATAGCTTCCATATCAGCCGCTGTGATCATCTGATTGGCATTTACTGCATCTTCACTACAGGATACATAGATCTGTCCGCCTCCCACATCGTTTGCTTCCGCTGTCATGGACTCCGTGGTTCCGGCGCCCACTGACATAATTGCAATAACAGAAGCAATACCAATAATGATACCCAGCATAGTCAGGAAAGAACGGCCTTTATTTGCAACAATACTTTTTATTGCCATTTTAAAATATTCAAGCAAACTACTCATATATGTGCCCCTTTCATTTTTTACTCCCGAATAGCGCAAGCTGGCTTGTGCTATTCCTTAATCAGTAGTTTGAAAGCGATTTCCTTTCAAACTTTGCAAATATCTGCTGTTCTTATGATTCTGCCTGAACTGCTCCGCCTTCCGAACCGCCGGCACTTCCTGTTCCTGCATTCATGCTGTTTTCATCCATTGGCACAACCGGGCTTCCTTCCTGATACATTCCGATATCCGGAATTATCTGGTCTCCGGGCTCCAGTCCTGATTTGATTTCAATATAACTGTCTGAGGACACACCTGTCTCAACAATCTGCTTCGCCACTACACCATCTTTTACGATATAGCAGAATGAACCATCGTTTCCGGTATTGACTACCTCAACAGGAACAATCGGAACCTGTTTCGCTTCTGCCGCCTGAATCGATACCTTTGCTTCTACGCCCAGAAAAATATCTTCATCCGGATTGTCAATGGATACTGCCGCACTGATGATCGGCGTTCCCTTTTCATTTGGAATTGCGATATGACTGATCTTACTCACAGTACCTTTGTATTCTTTTGCTCCAATCTTAACGGTTGCTTTTTGTCCCTTCTGGACTTTTTCAAAATCATATTTGGAAAGTGAGATGTTTACATCTACATCCTGGGTACTCTGAAGCGTAAACATTTCACCACCCTGTGTAACCATACCTCCCTGTGCAACCTTACTATCAGAAATAACTCCGCTGAATTCTGCGGTAATGCCCTGTTTTCCCTTTATAATTAGTTCTTCTAATGTTTTACTCTCCAGTTCCTGGAGGTTATTATTTACTTCCATCTGCGCTTTGGATTCATCTGATAAAGTTGCCCCATCTGCTTCTGCAATCGCCTTTTTAGATGCCAGATCCGACTGTAATTCAGCCAGCGTTGACTGGGCATCCTGAAGTTCCATCTGAAGATCCGTAGTATCTGCCTCTCCTGTCTGGCTCATGCCGTTTCCGGACAGATCTGTTCCTCCGGTCCCTCCCTGCGTCCCCACCTGGGTGCTGCTCTCAGGAGATGACAATTTCTGAATCTGTGCCTGGTATTCCGCTATCGGATTGTCGAAATCCTGTGCAATCTTGGCATTCAGCTCATCTGCCTTTGCCTGAGCGGCAGGTACCTTGTTGTCCTCCAGCTCATGTACAACTGCCATCTGGGCTTTTAATGCCTGGCTTGCCGTTTCAATCTTTGCCGCATCCCCTAAACCGCTTGCTTCATCATAGCTCTGCTGCAGGATGCCCTGTTGGAATTTTGCATCGTTCAACTGTCCCTGAAGCTGTGTTAAAGTCTGAACCGCCGCATTTAATTTTACGGTATATTCTGCTTTCTTCTTGGTTAATTTTTCGATTTTGTCCTTTAATTTATCTGTCTCTGCTTTGATTTCTGCTTTTGCTGCCTCTGCCTGGGCTTTAGCCTCAGATTCAGCCTGTGCCGCAGCTTCCGACTGCTTTTGGATTACTTCAGCCTGGGCATCTTTCGTCTTCTGTGCGATGGCACGGTTTAAATCCGTAACTCTCTGTTTCCACTGATCCACCTGTGCCTGCAGACTGTTTACCTGGCTGGCTGCATCTGCTTTATCGTTCGCAGCTTTATTCGATTTATTTATCGTATCCTGATATCCGTATTTGCCGGATAACACATTTAATTCTGCTTTTTTATTGTCCTTTTCCAGATTTTCCAAATCAAAAGTAATCAGCATATCACCTGCTTTCACAGAATCTCCACGCTGAAAATTCAGATTCTTTATTGTTGCATTGACTGGTGAGAAAAAGGTTTTCTTAGTACGGCTCTCAACCGTTCCACTGGTATCTACATATTCCTGCACATCTCCGGTAGTTACCGGTACTACTGCTACGGCCTGTGTATTCACCGCCTGGGTTCCCTGCCCTCTGAGGGCAAAAAAACCGACGCCCGCCACTACGACGACGCCTGCAATAATAAAAGGTAATTTTTTATGTTTCTTTTTCATAATGATCTCCTCCATCTTATTTGACTACCCGTGACTATTGACTCACTCATTCATTGTATCTGATTCTATCTTCCCATCCATAATCCGCACAACCCGTCGTGCCTGGTCTGCGATTCCATTATCGTGTGTAATCAATATGACGCTTCTTCCATCTTTATGTAAATTTTTCAATATTCCCAGTATTTCTTTACTGGATGCAGAATCCAGGTTACCGGTAGGCTCATCCGCCAGAATAACCGGTGGTTTTGCTGCGATTGCCCTGGCAATTGCTACTCTCTGCTGCTGTCCTCCCGACATTTCAGTAGGTTTGTGGTGCATGCGCTTTTCCAGCCCCACCATCTTTAGTGATTTTATTGCCAGCTTCTTTCTTTCCCTCATGTCAACTCCCCGGTATATCAGTGGAAGTTCCACATTCTCCACCGCAGTCAGATTGGCAATCAGATTAAATCCCTGAAAGATAAAACCGATCTCCCGGTTTCTTACCGCCGCCAGCTCATTATCTTTCATCGTTGATACATCCACACCATTTAAATAATATTCTCCGGATGTGGGCACATCCAGACATCCCAGCATATTCATCAGCGTAGATTTTCCGGAACCTGACTGACCGATAATCGCTACAAACTCACCTGTATTGATTTCCAGGCTGACATGATCCAGGGCACGCACTTCATTCTCTCCCGGATTGTATATCTTACTCAAATCCTTTACCTGAATTAACGACGCCATGTATTCTGCTCCTTTCCGCATTTCCATAATGGATACGTGATCACACATAACACTTTTCCATAGTCATCAATTATTTTGATTCACAAAGAACTATATCATATATAACGTCGTTTTGCTATACAAATAAAAGTTAACTTTTCATTAAACTTTCATTAAACTTCTAAAAATATTGTAAATATAAACAATTCATAAAATGATAGGGTAATTATTTTTACTTTCTTTAGAAACCATACATAAAGGTGTCACATTTATCCAATATGCTATTTGTAGAAAAGACGCCCCGGCTGTGTCGGCATCTGTCGAAATGGGGTTGTATCAAAAAGAAAAGATGAGATGAGAAAGAGGTATATGAAAATGAGTAAAATTATTGGCATTGATTTAGGTACGACGAACAGCTGTGTGGCTGTTATGGAAGGGGGCCAGCCTGTCGTAATTGCAAATGCAGAAGGATTTCGCACAACTCCATCTATTGTGGCTTTTACCAAAAATGGTGACCGCCTTATTGGCGAACCGGCTAAGCGTCAGGCTGTGACTAATCCGGATAATACTATTTTTTCCATAAAGCGGCACATGGGTTCTGACTATACAGTAAAAATAAATGGCAAAAAATATTCTCCACCGGAAATCTCCGCTATGATTCTGAAAAAATTAAAAACAGATGCTGAGAGTTACCTTGGTGAAACAGTTACCGATGCAGTTATCACGGTTCCCGCCTATTTCAGCGATTCACAGAGACAGGCTACCAAAGATGCCGGAAGGATAGCAGGCCTTAATGTTCAGCGTATCATTAATGAACCGACTTCAGCTGCTCTGGCTTACGGCCTTGACAATTTCGCACCTCAGAAAATTCTGATCTATGATCTGGGCGGCGGAACTTTTGACGTGTCCGTGATTGAGATCGGTGAGGGTGTTGTGGAAGTGCTTGCAACTGCCGGGGATAATCAGCTGGGTGGTGATGATTTCGATAAACGCATCTGCGATTACCTGATCAGTGAATTCAAAAAGCAGGAAGGTATCAACCTGACGAAAGACAATGTTGCCATGAACCGTATCCGGGAAGAAGCCGAAAAGGCCAAGAGAGAATTATCTGCAGCTACTACCGTGAATATCAATCTTCCTTTTATCAGTACTACCCGTTCCGGTCCGGTACATCTGGATATGAACCTGACCAGAGCAAAATTTGAGGAACTGACCAGTGACCTGGTGGAACGTACTGCCCTCCCTGTCCAGACTGCCTTAAATGATGCAGGAATTTCCACCTCTGAGCTTGGCAGGGTACTTCTGGTTGGCGGTTCTACACGTATTCCGGCTGTACAGGAAAAAGTAAAAATGCTGACCCGCCACGATCTGAGCAAGAATTTAAATCCGGACGAATGCGTTGCACTGGGTGCTTCTATCCAGGGTGGAAAGCTGGCTGGGGACGCAGGCCTGAACGAAATCCTCCTGCTTGACGTCACGCCCCTTTCCCTGTCCATAGAAACAGTGGGCGGAGTATGTAACGTACTGATTCCCAAAAATGCAACCATCCCCAGAAGGGAATCAAAAATTTTTACCACCGCCGGAAACTTCCAGACTTCTGTCGACATACATGTTCTTCAGGGAGAGCGACAATTCGCCAGAGATAACAAAAGTCTTGGCAAATTCCGTTTAAGCGGTATAAAACGTGCTATGGCAGGAGGGCCACAGATTGAAGTTACCTTTGATATAGATACCAACGGCATTGTACATGTCTCTGCCAAAGATCTGGGAACCGGAAAAGCTCAGGATATCACTATTACTGCGGCTTCCAACCTGTCAGAAGCCGATATTGAAAAAGCAATTCAGGATGCCCAGCAGTACGAATCCCAGGATTCCAGGCGTAAAGGCTCACTGGATACAATAAATGATGCCCAGGGAATGATTATCAAAGCAGAACAGCTTTTATCCGAACGAAAAAAAGAATTGACAAAAGATCAAAAGAATTTCTTGAAAAATGATATCGCAAATATAAGGAAACTATTGAAAAAAGCAAAACCGGAAACCATCTCAGATGTGGAAACGGATGAAATTAAAGCATCCGCGGATGCTCTTCAGCGTTCCATTGATATGGTAGGGTAGCACGAACAGTTTATGGGGGCATTCACCAGAAATGCATCAGTATTTCCTGGTGAATGCCCGCGTGCCGCTACGCTTAACACTTCCTTAATCACATTCCATCTTCTCAATTTTTATTCCAAACTAATTCCGCTGTCTCTTCATTCGTAATTAATACATTTATCAGCCCGCCATTTAGTGCTCCACAGATGGAATCGATTTTACTGGTTCCCTGTGCTACACCAATGCGGTATTCTTTTTGCCTGATTACATCCAGAGGCACTGCGATCGTTCTTTCGTCTAATTCCATATCACAGATATTCCCGTTAATGTCAATAATATGGGAACAGATATCCCCTACCGCACCTTTTTGTGAGAGTTCTTCCATTGTGCGGTCACTTAAGTAGCCTGCACGTACAATTGCGCTTTTCAACCCAAATGCCCCCATTGTGAAAACTGCAATGTTGGCATCATATCCATATTGGAGTACTTTTCCCATATTGTGATCCCGCTGGATAATATCCTTCATTTTTTTATTATCCACCACTGCCGGAAGGGGCAATACATAAGATGAGGCTCTTAGCTTGTTAGCAAAATTATTTGCAATTTCTGTAGAATAGATATTTTTCTTTAAATTACTGATACCGCCGCAAAGAAGCACTGCTGTTACATTTTCCAGGTCTTCTCTTCCAATCAGGGATTTAGAGCACTCAAATAAGGTATCGCCCCAGGAAAGCCCCAGAATATCACCATTTTTTATAATACTGTTCAGATATCTTGCCATTTCCATCCCAATGCGGGACAACGGATTCTCATCGGCATTCGATGGCGTTATAATCACTTTCTTCAAATTGAATTTATTCCTGAATTTCTGCTCCAGCTTGCTCTCTACGCTCATAGGGTCAATCACCTGGACGCGAACAATGCCCACCTCTTTCGCTTCATTCAAAAGTTTCGATATGTATGGTCTGGACAAACTTAACTTCTTTGCCACCATCTCCTGGCTATAGTCGTTTTCATAATAGAGTTTAGCAACCTGAACCAAAAGCTCTATCTTCTTATAATCATTCATCATCATTCTCCTCCCGACAATCATCTCCCTATTTTATATAAAAGGACAGTATTTGGATATTATTTAGGTATTATAACATAGTTCTGTTTTATATCCAATAATGAACAATAAGAAAGACAGGGCTTTCCATCTCAAGACCCTGCCTTTTGTCCTTATCTTATATTGTCTGGAATTTATGCCTGGGGCAATATCTTTTCCACATCACCATGAGGTCTTGGTATCACATGTACCGCAACCAGTTCCCCCAGCTTTCCTGCTGCCTGAGCTCCCACTTCAGTTGCAGCTTTCACCGCTCCCACATCTCCCCGTACCATGATCGTAACTAATCCGGATCCGATTTTCTCTGATCCCACCAATGTTACATCTGCAGCTTTTACCATCGAATCAGCTGCTTCAATTGCCGCTACCAGACCTCTTGTTTCTACTAATCCTAACGCTTCCTGTGTCATTTACTTATCCTCCTGCTTGGTTTCTATTTATTAAATATCTCAAATTTCCCGCTCCTGATGTTTCTTAAAAATGCTTTCTGCATAATGTACCGTCCACCCGTTACATCTCCGGTTTAAAGAGTACTTTCGTAAATACCTCTGTTCGGTTAAACATCATATCAAATACTTCTTTACAATCTTCCAGGCGCACCCTGTGGGTAATTAACGGGTCTACGTTCATCTGTCCGGTATGTATAAATTCCAGGGCACTCTTCCATTCGTTAATCGGCAGCGGGTTAATGGATGAGTTCCAGCTTCCGTGAATGGTCAGTTCCCCTCTTAATATAGATGCTATGACACTGTTGGGGAACGTTACATCATCATAAGTGATACCGCCGTATACGACCTCGCCATTTTTCTTACAGGAAGCTACTGCCTGTACATGGGTATATTTACTACCAGCAAATTCGATTGCAATATCTACCCCTTCCCCTCCTGTCAACTCTTTAATTGCCTTTACTGCGTCCAGGTCTTTTCCGTTTACACCGGCTGTGGCACCAAGCCGCTTAGCCAGACGAAGCTTGTCATCGGATACATCTACAGCAATTACCGTTGTGCATCCAAGGGATTTCAGCCACTGAACCGTAATAAAGCCTATGGCTCCCAACCCGAATACTGCTGCCGATTTTCCAGCTTCTATTTTTGTTTTCCGCACTGCATGCAGTCCTACCGATACGGGATCCGTAAAGGAACCTTCTTCGTAATCTACTCCGGATGGGAGTTTAAGACAGTTTTCTGACTCTACCACGATATATTCTGCCATTGCACCGTCTCTTCTGGAACCATAGTAGTCATATGTGTCGCAGAGATGTGACTGCCCTACTTTACAGTATTGGCATTCACCACATGGAATTAAAGGCATAACCGATACCCGGTCCCCCACATCCAGCTGGTTTTTCACCTTATCACCGCAGGCTATAATCTGTCCTGCAAACTCATGCCCTATTGTAGTTGGAAAATGATAGGTTCCCTTTACCATAACTCTGGGAATATCAGATCCGCATACCCCACAGCTTTTTACCTTAATCAAAACCTGGGTATCCTTTTCAATCTGGGGTACATCTACTTCCACACAACGGATATCTTTTGGTGCAAACAATCTTACAGCCCTCATTTTTTGTGCCATTTCCTTCACTCCTCTCCTTTAATAATTACTGCTTCCGGTCAAACCATTTATGATTGCAATACCGGAACTGGTACCCAGCCTTGTTGCTCCCGCCGAAATCATTTCTTTGGCTGTTTCTGCACTCTTTACACCGCCGGATGCTTTTACGCCCATCTCATTCCCAACCGTTTTCCTCATAAGTGCCACGTGAGCTGCGGTAGCCCCTCCGGTGGAAAATCCGGTGGATGTCTTTACAAAATCTGCACCAGCCGCTTTACAGATCTGGCATACATGTACAATTTCTTCCTCCGTGAGCAGGCAGGTCTCCAGGATTACTTTTACAATTGCTCTTCCATGTACAGCAGTAACCACATCTGAAATATCTTTTTTTACAAAATTCCAGTCTTCTGATTTCACTTTCCCTACATTAATCACCATATCTACTTCATTCGCTCCGTTTTCGATGGCTTCATTCGCTTCAAAAACTTTGGATTTCGTTGTAGTGGCACCCAGCGGGAATCCGATGACGGTACATACTTTTACGTCTGTCCCTCTCAGCATTTCATAGCAAAGGGGAACGTATCCGGGATTTACGCACACTGAGCAAAAATGATTATCTTTTGCTTCCTCACACAATTTTTTGATCTGTTCTTCGTTTGCATCCTGTTTCAGCAGCGTATGGTCTATCATACCTGCAATAGATCCGGACGGGGAAGATTTCAGCCCTCCCTGGCTTTCCAGCTTTCTTAAAATCTCATCTGCAATTTTTGCAACCAACTGTTCCATTTCCATATGTATGTCCTCTCTTCCTAATATATTATCTTACGGCACATTGAACTTTCAGACACTCTCCTGAATGTGGTTTAATTTCCCGGCATGAATCCCTGCACTTCCAATTAAAAATCCATCTACGGAAGGAATACTGCCAATGGCTGCCGCATTCTTTTCATTTACACTGCCTCCATAAAGTACTGGCACTTCCACACCTAAGATCTCCCGGATAATTCCTTTTAAATATACATGTGTTTCATGAATCTCTTCTATCGATGCACTTGCACCTGTTCCGATCGCCCAGACAGGTTCATATGCGATATGTAATTTTGAAACCGCCTCACAGGGCAGTCTTGCCAGATCTTTTTGAAGCTGGCTGCGAAGCGTCTCTTTCCACATGCCCTCCTGGCGTTCCTTCATACTTTCCCCAATGCAAAGCATGATTTCCATAGATGCCTGTGCAGCGGAAAACACTTTTCGATTAATTTCCTCATCCGACTCATAATTGTATATTCGCCGTTCGGAATGACCTGCCATCAGATACGTACACCCTAGCTCACGAAGCATGGGAATAGAAATCTCTCCGGTAAAGGCACCTCTCGGCTGATCGTGGAAATTCTGCGCTCCCATGAGAATATGACGCCCGGAAAACTCCTCTGCTAATGCTGCTAATGTTGTGAAGGGCGGGAAAATGACAAGTGGTACATCCGGAATATATTTTAGATCCTCTAAAAATTTCCTTCCCTCCGCTATTGTCATATTCATCTTCCAGTTTACTGCAATTATGGGCTTTTTTTTTCTGATATCTTTGGATGGTATCACGGATAATTCTTTCTAATTCTTCCTTATCTATCATCTATCCACAGCTTTCTATTTACATTTGTTCATGTTATAGTAAATTATGTTACTTTAAAATTATAATAACACAACGCATATTTAAAGTCAACAATTTATATGCGTTGTCTTATCCTGACACAATTTATATGCATTGTCTTATACTGAATTAACTGATTTATTCTTTGCTATTTATCATTTAACGGTTTACAAATGTTCCTTTAAGCAATACTTTCCATTGAAATCTTTATGGGTGGATAATTGCTTTTAGAATCCGGCCCGCCTTCAAATGTTCAAAAGCTTCCAGGATTTCTTCTAATGGGTATTCTTTCGTAATATATTTTTCCGGCTGCAGCTGTCTCCTGGCTATTTTTTCTAATATCTCCCTGTTCTGCCTGCTGGTCGAAGCATGAACACCAAAGACCCCCAGTTCTTTATAATGAATATCGTTGGAGTCTAAAAATCCCTTTCCGTCTCCCGGTATTCCTCCAAACAGGCTGATCCGGCCATGCTTTGCTGCTATCTTCAGTGCGTCCGTATGTACCTGTCCAACTGAACATGCCGTAATTACCACATCCGCCCCATTGCCGTCTGTTTCTTCCATAATTCTGTCATAACAGTTTTCCGTCTTAGAATTGATGACAATAATATCCGGGATTAATTCCCGTGCCTGACGGATGCGAAAATCCGATACTTCCATCATCATGACCTTAGATGCCCCCGCTGCAAATGCAAGTTCTGCATGGGAACAGCCGATGAAACCGGAACCAAATACAGCAACGGTATCCCCCTCTTTGATATTGCATATTTGCTGTGCATTGTAAGCACATGCCATTGGTTCTGCAAGCGCCGCTTCATTTGCCGTCACATGCTCGTTCACCTTATTGACATTCCCCTGGTGAAAGGCATCGGCAGGTATCTCCATATATTCTGCAAAAACTCCATCAAATTCAAAACCGATTGTCCTTAAATGGTCACACATATTCGTATTCCCTTTTTGGCAGGGCCTGCACACACCGCATCCAATCGCAGGCGCGATCTGAACCCGGTCCCCAAGTGCAAATCCCGGCACTTCTCTGCCGATCTCTACAATTCTTCCGCAGCACTCGTGCCCGATAATCCTGCCTGGAGTGATCTTTGGGTTTCCATTGGCATAAGTTCTCACGTCCGTTCCACAGATAGATGCAGCTTCTATTTTAATCACTGCCGTATCTTTTGATGCAGACGGTTTTTCCCTGTCTTCGATACGAAAATTTTTATCCCCATTATAAACAAATGCTTTCATAGTCTCCTCCTGTTTTGACGGTTAATAAGCTATCCCCTTCAAAGTTTACCGCTGTCAGGTCATTCCAGTAGGTGCGTTCCGGAAGTACGATCAGGACATGAACTTCTTCCTTGTTTAACGGTTGGGGCATGTAATGCCAGGTACCGGGATTCAAATGGATCATGGTACCACAGGGTATAAAAAATGCACGTATGTCTCCGGTTTCCGGTCTCCCGGTATTCCCTGCAGGCGCAAGGCACAATACGGTATCATCATCCATAGGCATCATGATTTCAGCCGTGTGATCATGATATTCCAGTGCCGGAACCAGGAACCGGACTGACCTCTCTACCTGGAGGGTTGAAAATGCAAGTGCTGATACCGGCGGTACCATGCGGATACTGTCGCGGTAAAACGTAAAATTCTGATCTCCAAAACATGCGCCTTCCTCTGCGCACATAGGATGGAACTGGCCAAATATATCAAAACTCTCTTTGCTTAACTGCTCTGCCTGTACTGTAATCATTTTCATTCCTCCATTATCATGGTTTTATAACAACCTTAAGAGATCCATCTCCTTTGGCATTCTGTTCAAAAGCCTGCTGCCACTGATCCAGGGAAAATGTATGAGTCACTACACCATCCGTATAAATGGTATTATCAGCAATCCATTCCGTTACCACATCAAAACAGTAAGGTCCTAAATGTGCTCCCAGAATATCCAGTTCCTTTCCATCACCGATTACAGACCAATCCACACTTACTTTTTGTCCGAATACGCTGAACTCAATAAATCTCCCCAATTTCCGTATGGCATCTAAACCCTGCTGCACACTGGAAGGATGTCCCGTTGCTTCTATATAAATATCACAGCCATAACCATTTGTCATGCTCTGAATCTCTTTTACTACGTCACACTCTGACGGATTGAGGCAGATATCCGCACCAAAACTTTTGGCAATCGCAAGCCTGTCTTCCTTCATATCAATTGCAATGAGCTTTTTAGGCCTTCTCAATCTCGCATAATTAACCATTGCCAGCCCCAATGTTCCCACTCCGGAAATTACAACTACATCGGTATTGGAAATATCCGCACGGTCCACTGCGTGCTTTGCACAGCTGTACGGTTCAATTAAGATGGCTTTTTCTAATTCCAGATCCTTAGGAATCTGATAAATCCTTGTCTTTTCAGGCAATATCATATATTCCGCCATGGCACCATTGACGTGGGCACGGAATCCAAAGATATCTGCCTGGTCACACATCCAATAATGCCCGGTCCTGCAGAACATGCACTCCCCGCAGGGTACAATCTGTTCACCGGTTATCCGGTCACCTGCCTTTGCACATCCCTGGTAACCTTCAGCCACCTCGACTACTTCTCCCACAAATTCATGCCCGGGAATAAACGGTGTTTTTACCCAGGGCTCTGATTTACCATCTCCCCAATAACCTTCTGCTCCATGCCAGTTTTTAATATCACTTGCGCACACACCGCAAGCCTCCACTTTAATCAGTACCTCACCCTTTTTTAATTCCGGTACCGGATAATCTGACTCCAGCCGATAATCATTCTTTCCGTAAACAACCAGTGCTTTCATTGTTTTTACTGTCTTAGCCATATTTCCTTCTCCTTCTATACCATATTATTGGATAATTGTCCTATCCGCTCATAGAAATCATGAAGCTCCACCATGTAATCCTTATATAAATGCAAGTAAGGCATATACGCTTCTCTTTTTGTTAAATCCGGTAGGAATTCCCGTTCTACTTTCACATGCTTTAATGCGGTCTCTTTTAAATCCGGAAAAACACCTATGGCATTTCCAGCCAGAATTGCAGCTCCCCACATGGCAGCATCCTCCCGGTTCAGAACCTCATATCGCTTTCCCTGGACATCGGCACACATCTGCGTCCATACCGGCGATTTGGCGCCCCCTCCAATGATTCGGACATGATCAAGCTCATATTCCGGATACAGTTCTTCCATTCGCTGCATGCACAGGGTAAAATCATAGGTAAAACTTTCTAACAGCGCTTTATAAAAATGCTCTTTGGAATGGCTCCAGTCGAATCCCATCCACATACCCCGCAGTGAACCATCAAGCGGCATAGAGCTGCCGCCCAGCAGCCCGATTCCCATCAGACCATTGCATCCCGGCGCAATGCTGCTCATTTTATGTTCCATATCTGCAAACATTTCTTTCGTACTGATGCCTGCCTGTTTTACGAAAGTATTCATAAACCAGTCTAAAGTAATCCCGGAACCTGCTGCAAAATGAGTGGCATAAAACTCTCCCGGTACCGCTGATGGAATGACATCCAGACGCCTTTCATCCATATCCGGACGATATTCACTGACACAGCAGCTCACTTCTCCATAGGACGAAGCTTCAAATATCATATCTCCATAGTTTACAATTCCAGCCCCCAGACAGCCCGCAGGCTTATCTCCTGCACCGGATACCAGAACAACCCCTTGTTTTAATCCCGTCGCTGCTGCCATTTCCTTATTTAGCCGTGCACAGATGTGGTTAGAATTCACAATTCTAGGCAGATATTTCTCATCCAGTCCAATCTCCCTGCAGATTTCCTGTGACCATCTGTCATTTTGTACATCAGCAAGTCCGGTCCACTGGGTAAAGGATCTGTCTATTACCGCATCTTCCACGGATATATCACCTAATTTTCCAATCACGTACCCACTGATCATCAGATATTTTGCAATCTTTTTGCTCTGTTCCGGATATTCCATTTTGAACCACTCATATTTTGGTGCCATTTGGGGAAAGTTCGTTCCCCCAATACATAAAAATGGATCTCTTAGTTTTTCCATTTGTTTTTCTGCATAAGGCATATACCGGCTGTCCAGAGAACAGGACCAGGTGGTGATATCATTCCAGTTTTCATCCACTCCCATGAACCCTGACATCTGTCCGGTAAAGGCAATGGCTTCAATACATTCTGCCCTTCCCTCCAGTGCAGCACATACTTTTTTCATACAGGTGATTACGGATGCTAATAATTCTTCTCCCTTTTGTATAAATACGCCGGGACCAGGTCTATAATCTTTTACCGGTTCTGTCTCCAGGGTAATACACGTACTGTCCGTATCATAAACTCCAACTTTTATAAAACTTGTGCCCAAATCCACTGCCATCAGTAAAATATCTTTCATTGCAATGCTCCTCTCTGTCAAACCATGACGTACAGCTATTAGAAAGCTATTTTATAACACTCTAGACTGTTTTATTTTTAGAAGTAAGACCCTGTAATAGCACAGAAATGATAATAATAATGCCTTTTATGATATCCTGGGGATAAGAAGGAACTGCGAGCAGATTCATGATATTGCTGATCAGTGCCAGCACCAGTACACCTACAACGGTCTTAATACAGGACCCTTCTCCGCCCGACAGGCTTGCGCCCCCAATCACGCAGGCTGCAATAGCATCCAGTTCCAATCCCTGTCCTATAATCGGTGTTCCGATAGCCGTTCTGGAAGATGCGATAATGCCACCAATAGCAGCACAGATTCCGGAGATAGCATACACGGACATTTTATACCGGTTTACACGGATTCCCGCTAATTTTACGGCCGTTTCATTACTTCCTATGGCAACTATGATACGTCCAAAAGCAGTATACTTATGAATAAACGCAAATATCAAAATAACAACTACCGCAATGACTGCCAGCCATGGAATCACGCCCCCGATCATCGCTACACCCAATTTACCAATGGTATCCTTTGGTGTCTGCACCGGCTGCCCATTGGATATAACAAATGCCAGACCTCTTGCAATGGTCATCATTGCCAATGAAGCCACAAAGGCTGCCATCTTGGCATAAGATACCAGAAATCCGGTAGCTGCACCTAATACACACCCAACCAGAACCGGTAGGAGAATTGCAGCTCCCATACCCAGACTGTGGGTTGTCAGTGCAAATGCCACCATTACGCTTCCAAGTGCCAGAATAGATCCAACAGATAAATCAATTCCCCCAGTCAGAATTACAAACAACATCCCCATACAGACAACGGTGGTACCTGAATACTGGCGCAGGATATTAATGATATTCTGTAAGGTAAAGAAATCCGGCGATATGCAGATACAGATAACCACTAACAGCAATAGCATAAAATAAGTATTATGTTTGACAAATAATTTTGCAGCTTTATTTTTTGTATTCATTTTTTCACCCATTGCATACAGCAGGCATGCCTGCTGTACTGCCACAACTAAATCAATTTGAAAGAATCAAAATGTGGCTTCCTTTCGATTTCATATTTTTCTTTCAAACCTAAACCCATGAAAACCTCAAGCCGGCTTACACTTAAACCCCCATTGCGTATTTTATCAGCACATTTTCAAATAATTCTTCTCTGGCAACTTCGCCGGTAACTCTGCCCTGCCTCATAATGATAACCCGGTCGCACATTCCGATGATTTCCGTCATCTCCGAAGAGATCATAACGATTGCAACTCCCCGTCCCGCCAGATCATTAATTACTTTATATATTTCTACCTTTGCCCCGACATCCACTCCACGGGTAGGCTCATCCAGTATCATACATTTACAGTCAGCCGCCAGCCATTTTGCAAGAGCCACTTTTTGCTGGTTGCCTCCGGATAGACTGGATACATCATCCTCCATGGATGCATATTTCGTAGACAATTGCCCCAGGATATTTTCTACTGTCTGTTTTTCTTTTTTTCCGTTGATAACGTCCATGGCGTATTTTACCTGTTTCAGGGAAGCAAGGGTCGTGTTAATACGTATGGATTGATTTAGCAGTACCCCCTGCTGCTTTCTGTCTTCGGGCAGGAATCCCAGCCCGCGTTCCACTGCATGCTTAGGCGCCTTAAACGACACCTTTTCCCCTGCCAGCGTAATTTCACCGCTTTCTTTACGGTCTATTCCAAATACGGCACGCATAGTCTCTGTCCTTCCTGCCCCCACCAGTCCGCTGAATCCCAGCACTTCACCTGCCCGAACAGAAAAAGACACATTTTGTACCATATTTCCGCAGTTCAGGTTTTTCACATCCAGAACCACCTCTCCCAGCTTCACTTTTCTCTCCGGATACAGGGTAGACATTTCCCGACCGACCATAAGATTGATCAGCCCATGCTTATCGATATCTCCGGTAGAAAGCTCTTTTACAAACTTCCCGTCTTTAAATACCGTTATTGTGTCGCATAACTGGAATATTTCTTCCAACCGGTGGGATATGTAGATGATGCTGACTCCGTCTTTTTTCAAAAGGTTCACCAGTGAAAAGAGTTTTTCAATTTCTGTAAATGTCAGCACTGCAGTTGGTTCGTCCAGAACCAGAATCTTTGCATCCCGGCTGAGATTCTTGCAGATTTCCACAACCTGCTGATATGCCACCGACAATTCCGCAACCTTTTGTTTCGGGTCAATTTCTCCAAATCCCAGCTTCTTTAATATTTCGGAAGCGTCTTTATTTAATTTTTTCCACCGAATAGCCGCTCCGCCCTGATTTAACCGGTCAATAAATATATTTTCAGCAACCGTTAAATGAGGCGCCAGCATAAACTCCTGATATATCGTTGCAATCCCCAGGTCTTTCCCTTCTCTTGGAGAGGTGATCTTTACCTCCTGCCCGTCAATCCGAATAGTCCCTCCATCCCGTAAAACCGCCCCGGATAAGATTTTCATCAAAGTAGATTTTCCTGCACCGTTTTCTCCGATTAAAGCATGGACTTCTCCTGGCTTTACCCGCAAAGAAACATCCTTCAGTGCATAGACGCCGCCAAACTTTTTGTCAATATGCTCCATCTCAACCCGATATTCACTACCCATCGCCTACACTCCTCATCATTTTCTGTGTTTCTGCTGCTTTTCTTTTTTGGGGATGCCGCATCGTTATCTTTCTTCTGATAAACTGACACAACACCCCCATTTTTGATTCCTTTATTCCCGCGGCGGTGTATTACACCTGCCTTACATTACGTTGTTAAAATGCCGCATTTTCATCATAGTAGTCTTTTGCATTTTCAATGGTATAACAAAGAGGCGGTGTCCGTGTGATATCCTCATAATCGTCTGCTGTCTTACCATTCAGTAAAACATCGTCTGCAACCTGCATAGCCATAGCCGCAACCGTCTTTGGATTATTATCCCCAGTAGCAATATAACCCGTATTATCTGCGATTAGTTTGATTGCTTCCTTCTGTCCGTCTGCTGCTGCCGCGAGTTTAATCTTATCGGTTAAGCCTGCATTTTCAATAGCAGTCATAGCTCCTAATAACATATTGTCATTCTCGCCTAATACCAGGTTGATATCCTTATTTGCTACCAGTAAATCCTCCATTGCCGGAAGACCTTCATCTGCAGTCCAGTTACCCCAGCCCTGGCCGTTGATCTTGAAATCTGCATCCGCATTTTCTGCTTTACCTTTGTCCATCAGCTCCTGTTCCATTGTTTTTGCTGCAGCCCAGGCTTCATCTTCCGTACAGCCTGTTCTCTGTTCAATAATTCCGCACATAAGACCGGTACGTCTTTCCTGAGATACCACCGCACCTTTTACACCGGATAGGAGTACGGATACAATCGGGTCTTTCCCGAACTGCTCACCAACATAGAGTCCTACTGCTCTTCCGTTTCTCAGGTTATCGGAACAAACGGTCGTAATATTATCAGCCGATGTATCGCAGGCATTATCTACATTGATTACCGGAATACCTGCTGCTGTTGCATTTGCAATCGCCGGAAGACAGGCCTCGGAATCTACACAGTTCATAATAATACAATCATAATTCTGGGAAACGAACGTTTCCATATTTTCCATTTCCTTGGAAATATCTTCGGAAGCATCCAGGCTGGCATAAGACCATCCCCTTGATTCGACTTCTTCTTTGAGGGCTGCATCCAGAGCTACAAAATATGGGTTATTTAAGGTCTTATTTACATAGCCGACTTTAAAACTTTTACCGGAAGCATCCGCTTTTTTCTCTGCTTCCGTGACTGCCTCTGATGCTGTTTCTTTTGCTGATTCCGTTACTGCTTCTTTTGTTTCTGCTGCCTTTGTCTCTGCAGCTTTTGTCTCTGCCTGAGCCTCTGTTTTTGCCGCGGTGTCCGCATCAGAACTCTTCGTTGTGCCTCCACATGCCGACAGCATGGAAACGGACATTGCCACCGTTAATAAAATCCCCAACATCTTTTTGTACCTTCTCATTTTATTCCTCCTTAGAATATGAATATTTTCGGCTGCTGCTATTCTGGTGCGTGTCAGAAAAGTTTTCTGTTTCTGCAAGATTATGCATTCCGCTTATTGTGGCGGATCGCTGAATCTGCAACAGGCTCCCGGAAGCAGTCTGCCATATATTAGATTTATTTAGCACCATGCTAAATAAGGCTAATCTCCTGGGTATCATGCATCAAATCCTTCAAACTCCGGTAAAGCTTCAGATATCTCCGGAATGGTTCCTGATACAATTTGTGCTTTTCCATATCGGGTTTGATCACTATTTCGGGCACTACCATCTTATCTGCTGCATCCTGAAAACTATGATAATGTCTTCCTTTTGATGCAGCTGCCACACAGCACCCCAATACCCCTGCCTGGCTGTTCCGATTGATAATAATCTTTTTACCGGTTACATCCGATATCATCTGAATCCATCCACGGTCTTTGGTAACTCCCCCGCAGACAGTCAGCGAATTTATTTCATATCCCTGGGTTTCATAATTCCGTATAATGTTGTATGTACCAAATGATACGGATTCCAACACAGCATGGTAAATATGTTTCCAGGTATGTTTGACATTCAGTCCATAGATCACACCTTTGGCCATTGCATCCTTATACGGTGTTCGGTTTCCCTGGAAAAAATCCAGAACCGTTAACCCGTCAGATCCTGGATCGACTTCCTCTGCCGCCCGAAGCAGTCTGGCATAAGGATTACCGTCTTCTTCTCCGATATGAAAATTTTTCCGAAACCAGTTTACCAGTCCGGCAGCCGATATCTGACCTCCTTCAAGCAGCCAGAGTCCGTCTACCAGTGCACTGTCATAAGGCCCCCAGATGCCTTTTAGATCCGGCTTCTCTTTGGACATACACAGATGTACAAAACTGGTTCCCATAACAATACCCAGTTTATGAGGCTTAATAACATCCAGTCCAAACATCGCCATATGGGCATCAATTCCTCCCTGTACCACCACTAAATCAGGATTAAATCCAAAACGCTCTGCCAGTCCGGGTCTTATTTTCCCCACAACCTCACCGATTTTATCTACCTGTGTGACGATTTTTTCCTTATAATCTTCAAAACCTATCCGTTCAAAGTATTCTTTCTGGTAACCGCCTTTTGATTCTATGTAATTCCATTTGCATGTCGTATTGCAGATGGAACTGGATAGCTTTCCGCATAACATGTAATTAATCCAGTCCAGTTGTTCTACCAGCCGGAAACACTTATCGTAAATATCCCTGCGGTGTTTTTTGATCCATAATGCTTTTGGAATCATCCATTCAAAGGATGTCTCCTTCCCACAGTAATCCAGAACCGGATCATGCGTTTCATTGATCTCATTCATTTCCTCCCGGGATCTGGCATCCATCCACATCATGGCATCCATAAGAGGCTTTCCCTGTTCATCGATAGCCAGTACCGTAGAAGATGTAGCACAGACACAGCACGCCTTCACGGATTTCTTCTGCTCATCCGTCATTTCACGGGAGCACTGTTTTAGCACCTCCAGAATGCTCTCCCACCAATCCATAGGATTTTGTTCTGCCCAGCCGACTTTAGGATAAGAAGTTTCCCACTTTTTTTCATGGCTGATCAGCATTTCACCATCTTCATCAACAATTCCAACCCGTACTCCCTGAGTCCCCGTATCAATTCCAATAAAATACGATTTCATTCCCTTGTCCTTTCAAACATATTATAGGAACATATGTAACTATATGATTATCATTTGTATACATGGATAATACTATAAGTTTTGTGCATTGTCAATATAAATTGCAATTATTTTTATAATATCAGGGCATTTTGTCGATTTTCATAATTTTTACACTTAAAATTCAGTAAACATTTTATAGCTTTATATCATTAAAGCAGCTCTCCCTGGGTAATTTGTTGAGAAAGATTTGCTATTACCCTATTACTGGCATTTTGTAACCTTGCCTCATTGACTTTCCATTTAATTTATGCTATTTTAGTTTTAATAACATATGTTTTTATTGCACTATCATTTGTTCATGAAATGCTATTAAATGTATAGGAGGGTGTTTAAATGAATTATCGAGAATTGTACCAACCGGCACATACGTTGATTGGTAAGGGCTGTATTTGTGAAATACCGCGGCACATTGATCTTATATCAGGTAAGAAAGCTTTTATTGTCACTGATAAGCCGCTTGTAGATATTGGAACTGTAAAGAAGGTCACTGATGTGCTGGATAGTGCCGGTAAAGACTATACGATTTATGACGGAGTTAAACCGAATCCGACTGTTTCTATCGTAAATGAGGCTAAATCACTTTTTGACCGGGAACACTGTGACTACATGATCGGGATTGGAGGCGGCTCTTCCCTGGATGTTTCCAAGGCTGTCAGTATACTTGCTAATAATGGCGGGGATATTGCCGCTTATAACGGATTGAATAAATCAAAAAACCCCGGTATTCCGCTTATTGCCATTAATACAACTGCAGGGACCGGCTCAGAAGTAACCCGGGCTTATGTGGTTACGGATGAAATTAATAAAGTAAAAATGCTGATGGTTGATGCCAACTGCCTCTCTTATCTGGCAATTAATGATCCCATGCTGATGCTGGATATGCCTGCCTTTTTGACGGCATCTACCGGAATGGATGCTCTGACACATGCCATTGAGGCTTATACTGCCAAATCTCATTTTCCTTTTACCGATGGAATCGCACTTGAAGCAATTCATTTAATTGGTATGTCCCTGGAAAAGGCCGTATTTGAAGGCAGAAATATAGAAGCCCGTACCGACATGTGCTGGGCAGAATATATGGCTGGTCTTGCATTTTCTAATTCGGGTCTTGGAATGGTACACGCTATGGCTCACCAGCTGGGCGGTTTTTATAATACCCCTCATGGTGTTGCAAATGCTATCCTGCTGCCCTATGTTATGAAATACAATACATCTGTATGTAAAGAACGGTATTCCCGGATTGGTCAGGCACTTGGTATTGACACTTCCCGGATGACGGCAGATCAGGGGGCAGCCGCAGCTATCTGCCACATCCGCGAACTATCACAACGGATCGGAATTCCTAAATTGAACACAACATCATTTCGGCCTTCTGATGTGGTGACTTTGTCTTTACATGCTCTGGAGGATACAGGAATGCCTGAAAATCCGAAAGAGGCTGCACTGGTAGATGTGCAGAAGGTTTATATGGACGCTTATTATGACAGTGCTCCCTGATCCAGAATTATTATTTCTTCATATAAAAAACCGGCTGCAGCAGCCGGTTTCAGATTGTAGATAAAGTAAATTATGCTATATAGCACTGTATATCAAGAGAATAGGGTTCTTTCTCATGTTTGTATATTTTGTATCAATTGGCAATTCTGATTTTCTTATGCCAGAATGCATTATGCAAAATTAGGAGTCCATTGAATATCCAAAGTTAAGTAAGAACCAGAGAATAGATATACAGTGCTCTATTTTTGTTTTTTTTGATATCATTAAATAAACGGGAATTACGTTAAGCAACTGCAAGAATCTGATACTACCGAAATAATTTTCGTCCCAACGGTAAATTTTAGAATCTCTTCATGATTCCCCTGTCTATTTCATATACTTCATCGCATAACACATTGATATCCTCTTTGTTGTGACTTGCCAGCAGAATCGTTTTGCCACACGCCTTCAGTTCCAGGAATAACTCTCTCATTTCAAGGACTCCCTGGTTGTCCAGTCCGTTCATGGGTTCATCCAGGATTAAGATTTCCTTGTCCTCCATGATCGCCTGAGCTATGGCCAGCCGTTGCCGCATCCCCATGGAATAATTCCCCACCTTTTTTTTAGAAAGGGCATCCAAGCCTACCTTGTTAAGAATACGAATAAGGTGGTCTCTGTTCTTTTTGTTGTTAATCATGTAGAGGTATTCCAAATTTTTATATCCATTTTCATTTTTTAGAAAAGCAGGTTCTTCAATAATAATTCCGCTGTTGGTTAAAAGATCAAGATCCTGTCCCATCTTTTTGCCTTCAACCCGTATCTCCCCTTCATCCAGTTTCAAAAATCCGCAGATGCATTTGAACAATACCGTTTTACCTGATCCGTTTCTCCCAATAATGCCATATATTTTACCCGGTCTGCACTCTAATGAAATATTTTGTAAAACTTTTTGATTTTTAAAGCTTTTTGAACCATCCACAATTTTAATAATGCTTTCTGTTAACATTCATTTCTACTCCTTATTTATTCTTCCTTGTTCCATTTTAACTCAATGTACTTAAATCTGATTAGTATGAGAACCGACATTAGTATAATCAAGATGCAAAGTGCCGGAATGCTGTAATGCAATGGCGGGATAGTTCCATAGCCAAATCGAGTCTCCCCAATTCTTGTAATCTGCATCCATGCCAGGGGCAAAAAATAGTATAACCCTTCCTGAATTTTCGGATGAAAGTTTTCAACTATCACAACCCCAGTTAACAGAACCATAGTTATGCTGATTGCAACAGTACGATTTAGGAAAACACTGAAAAAGAACATAAAAATTCCCGTAAAAGAAATGGTAAGTCCGCAAACGCCCCATGCCAGCAGCATGGCGGGAATTGGCTGTATTTTATTTATTAAATTATAAGAAATGGCAAAAGACAAATTGTATCCTACACCCAGGTCCGTAAGGGAAAGAGTATGCAGCAGCTTCCCCCATTCACTGGTAAGAAAAACCCTTGGCGCAAGTATGATGACTGAGAGAAATAACGCTGCCGCTGCAAGAGTGAATCCGCTAAAAATAATGCTTATGATCTGGGAAATACACCAGCGATAACGTCCGCTGCGAATCATTTGGTACATACCTGCATGATTTAAGAACGGTGCATTTGAGTAAAAATATATAATTCCCAAAATAAATGTAAATAAAAAGTACAGGTGTGACATCAAATGTGGAAAGACCCAGGGCGATATTTTATATCCAGTGTCCTTGGATACAGCCTTCAGCGGCGATATATATACGAAAATCAGAAAAGCTAATAGTATTAGAAAAGTAACGCTGCGTTTAGAGCATATCTTATGCCGGGTTTCGCAATATGTTAAGTTTAGAATAGATAAAATATTATGCACTCCGGATCCTCCCCCTGATTTTTTTGTATATAAGACCCATCAGACAGCCAGAAAAAATACCTCCGAAAAGAATTGGCCAAAAAAAGGATATAAGGTCATTTTCCCATACATTATATCTGGCATCAAAAATAATAGAAATATTAAATATAGAATCATGGCCCCATATGGAATTTCCTAAATACAGTAAAAAATAGTATCCCATAACGGGAATTGACAATACCAGAAGAGAATTAACAATATACAAAGACGCATACGCTGCCAGAAGGGATAAAGAAGCAGCAAGGATTCCCTTTTGCACCGTGAATAGGAAAAAATATACCGGGTACCTGCCAGGGGTAAGAAAATACCGCAATCCTCCTACTTCCTGAAGTAAAGATATCGAGGTAAAATTAACATCCTCCCAGGGCATTCTGCACCGCAGATACAGGACAAACAGCATTGTTCCAAAGGAATAAGTCAACAGGGCAGTTAGAAATATCGTGATAGACCTGGATAAAGTATACAGGAAGACAGATCCCTTCTGAACCATAAGATACGCATAACGATTCTCCATATCCTGACAGAAACTGTTTGCATAGGGATAGGCACAAAACAGCATTACGATCATAACAGGCATACCAAACTGTATCTGATCAAAAACAAAGAAAACCGTTGTATCCAGGGTAATATCATCCAACGTACCAAACATCAGGGTAAAGAAGACACCCGCGATGCCCAGAAGAAATTCTCTGGAACAAATTCCTCTGCTTATGTCCATCCGCAGATATCTGAATAATTTCTCACAGGTCTTTATCATTGGATGATCTCCTCTCCCGTAACCGCATTTACGATGACCTGGTTCAATACCGAGTGCTCCTCAGCAGAACCTTCCCCAGACTGCAGCTTCAAATTCTCGGTAACGTCGAATACCCATACAGGGGTTAACAGATAACTCTCATTCTTCTCCTGCCGTGCCATCATCATTAACTGGGCCTTGGTAACAATATAATTATCATCTGATATAATATTTGCATACTTGTACTCCACAGTGCCTGCAATTTCCTCAAAGTGCTTTAATTTTAGCTTTGTATCCTCTTTTTGAAATTTAAAGGTCTTGTCCATCAAAAGATAAAACAAACCATCTTTTGAATAGGCAGCCTGTACTTGCGCAAATGCATCGGAGGCCTCTTTATAAATATCGCTATAGATATAATAAATCGGCAACGATTGGCATGTCTGGCGCAGGGCAAAATAATAACAGTCATCGTCAGGAGACCAGTTCTCCTTGTATTGTGAGGTATCCGCCTCTCCTTGCATCCCTAATACTGTCTCTTCATTTTTCATCGTTTGATAGTCCAGAGAATACCCACTATAACTATAATCATTCCCAATCATTATGCCCATTTTTGAAAGTATGTCCAATATATCTGTCAGCGCTGTTTCCCGTGTAGCGAAAGAAAATTCCTCCGACTGTGAATATTTGTTCCCATTATAATTATATTTGTAGGATAGACTGAGTACTCTTGGCAAATGGTCAGCAAAAGATTTGTATAAATGAACTGATTCAGGATATATCAACAATGTTTCCCCATTCTGCCCTGCATAGTAATAGTCTGTCTGACCAGAGTCGTTTGTCGTGATCTCTTCCTGGTAATCAATTCCGGAAAAAAGTGTATTCAGGGTATTAGAGGGGTCCGGGTGCTGTTGGGTAGCTGTATAAGCGTAGATTTCATTAGGGTTAAAATCCTTATTCAGCTCAACCTTGGTGTTAAATGTAATGTTTCCCGTTTCCTTTTCATACTTTTTGGGAAAGATGATTCCGTCATTGTCTGAAGGGGATGTATCTTCCGCTATATCAGTTTCTTCAGAAGAGTTCACTACGGGCATATCACTTTCCTGGCATCCAGTGTATAATAATGAGCTTATTATTAAGATGCCCCATACTAAAATTGATTTTTTATTTAACATATGTAATCCATTTCTTTTTGTTTTTTCAGTTTATTGATTTTAATATTTTCACGGAGTAAACAGTTAAAAATTTAAAAACAGAATACTTCACTATTTTTTAAAAATTTAACTGTCATAGTCCGCAAGATACGAGTCTGGCTTTTCATAAGTATCTAAAGCTATTTTTAAAAACAAGGTCGGAATAATTAAAAATTATGGACAATATTTTCCCCAGGCATTGACTGTCATAGCTTCTGAAGAGCCACGGCGTGAACTCATGTAAAAAAGCTGATGCCGTTTAGCCGTTCCATTTTTATAAGAGTTAGAATAACGCCTTTCACCCGCAGAAGAAAGATGTGCAGTACATTTTGTCTCGTAAGAATCAACTCCGCCATTCGCTGGAACAGATTTGACAAGAATGCTTCCGGTTCTTATGTTAAAACCTGATGTTGTTACATAATATGTCTGAGCGTTGTCATCTTTTGCCTCACGATAAGAATATGGATCTGGGTTTGAGTTTACACCAACCGTAACATCAAACGCTATCGTACCGGCAAATGCTACTGACCCCATACTCAAAGCTAAAGCCATAATGCTGGGTATTACTAGTAGTTTTTTCAGTTTCATTTTGTTTCTCCTTTCCAGTCTTATCTGATGGTATTGCTTTTCTACCACCATAAATTAAATTGTAATATGTAAAAAAGACGTCTTTCTTTATATTTATAACACATTTTACCCGATATTTCTTTTATGTGGTAAAAAATGCATATTTTTTTGGTAAAAATAGACTGTAAGTAGATCAATGTTTTGTCTATACATCACCAACAACACCCATATGGCTTAATATCCTTTCTCTTATATCTTTTCGATATGTCTTACTGATAGCCAAAACCTCACCATTACTCATTTTCACAGATTCAAAACAATATTCTTTTATATAATTTAAATTAATAATATACGATTTGTGGATTCTTATAAATTTTTGCAGAGGAACCTCAGACATAATCAGATCAATTTTCCCATAGAATTCTTTGCTATGATCATCTAAAATAATATATACTTTTTTACCTTCACTTTTAAAATAAAGAATACTACTATATAATATTCTATGATAAGTCCTGCCATTTTTATATTGATAGCAAAGGTTTTGTTTTTCAATTAATTGTACAGCCTTATGCAGATTTTTCCACATGGCTGAATCATAAACAGGCTTAATCAAAAAATTTAGCGGCCTTATCTGAAATAATTTCATAGCGTGATTGGTACTCTCGGAAATATAAATGAGATGTGTTGCATCATTTCCCAGCTTCTCCCTCAAATAGAGTCCCACATCTATCCCACTCATTTTCTGTAATTGAATATCTAAACAGATCAGATCATAATAATTAGAATTTTCTAAAGACTTGCACAGAGCTTCACCACTATAATAAATGTCTATTTCCACATTAATAGCATTTTCCCGGGCATACTTTCGAATAATATGTTCCATAAACGAACATATCTTGTTATCTACATCACAAACTGCAATATATATCATAAAATCATCTCCCATAAATAGTATAGCATAAAAATAAATCGCTCCATACTATTTTATCATCAAACTCATAACTTCCCTTCTTCCCTCATACCTTTTCCCTCACACCCTTAAGAAAAGACCGGACAGCCAATCGCCATCCGGTCTTTATTTTCTTTAAAATATTTCTATCTTATTGTTCTCCACCATACAGTGTAATTAATTTCTGCAGGTAAGCATATCTTTCTTTTGCGTATTCTTCAGATTTAGCGAAGAGTACAGCAGCTTTTTCAGGATTAGAACGTTTCAGTGAATTGTAACGAACTTCTCCGTCTAAGAATGCCTGGTAATCTCCTGTTGGAGCTTTGCTGTCTAAGCTGAATGCAGCTTTTCCTTCTTCAGCCAATGTTGGGTTGAAGCGGAAGCAATGCCAGTAACCAGCTTTTACTGCGTTATCTTCTTCTGTCTGAGCTTTGCTCATACCGATCTTGATTCCGTGGTTGATACATGGAGCATAAGCGATAATTAAGGATGGTCCTGGATAAGCTTCTGCTTCCGCAATTGCTTTTACAGTCTGATTGTAATCAGCACCCATAGCGATCTGTGCTACATATACATAACCATAGCTCATAGCGATACTTGCAAGGTCTTTTTTCTTCGCTTCTTTACCACCGGCAGCGAACTGTGCTACAGCTCCTGTAGGTGTAGATTTGGAAGACTGTCCGCCTGTATTAGAGTAAACTTCTGTATCGAATACCATGATGTTGATATCCTGTCCGCTTGCTAATACATGGTCAACACCGCCGAAACCGATGTCATAAGCCCATCCGTCACCACCGAAGATCCACTGGGATTTCTTAGCTAAGAAGTCTTTGTTATTTACAACTTCTTTGCATGTATCGCAGTCTTTGCCTTCTAAAGCAGCTACCATTCTGTCAGTTGCAGAACCATTTGTAGCGCCAGAATTAAAGGTATCGATCCAATCCTGGCAAGCAGCTTTTACATCAGAGTCTTCTGTATTTGCAATGATTTCTTCAACTTTTGCTTTTAAGCCGTTTCTCAGGGCTTTCTGAGCTAATAACATACCATAACCAAATTCTGCATTATCTTCGAATAAGGAGTTACACCATGCTGGTCCCTGTCCTTTTGCATTTACAGTATAAGGTGTGGATGGTGAAGAGTTACCCCAGATAGAAGAACATCCTGTAGCATTTGCAATGTACATTCTGTCACCAAATAACTGAGTGATTAATTTAGCGTAAGGTGTTTCACCACAACCTGCACAAGCTCCTGAGAACTCAAGTAATGGCTGTTTGAACTGGCTTCCCTTTACGGTATTTTCTTTGAATTTTTCAACAACATCTGCTTTTGCAGGTAATTCTACAGCGTAGTCAAAGTATTTCTGGCAGCCAGCATTTGCTTCCATATTTTCAAGAACAAGTGCTTTTTCACCCTTCTTACCTGGACATACGTTCGCACAAGATCCACATCCTGTACAGTCATAAGCAGAAACGGTTATTGCAAATTTATAATTTGGCATACCTGTCATTGGAATGGTTGTCATTCCTTCCGGTGCTGCAGCAACTTCTTCATCTGTCATAGGAACCGGACGGATAACTGCATGAGGACATACATAAGCACATCTGTTACACTGGATACAGTTTTCTGGTTTCCAAACAGGGATATCTACTGCGATACCACGTTTTTCATATGCAGAAGAACCGGATGGTGTAGATCCGTCTACATATTCTTTGAATGCAGATACTGGTAAGGAGTTACCTTCCTGTGCATTTACTTTGCTCTGGATATTGTTAACGAAATCAACAACGTCTTTTCTTCCGCCTTCAGCGTGAGACATTGCAAGTCCTTCGTCAGCAGAATCTTTCCAGCTGTCCGGTACAGTGATTTCAACAACCTGTTTCGCACCGGCATCAATTGCATCATAGTTCATCTGTACAATCTTATCGCCTTTTCTTCCGTAAGTAGCTTTTGCAGCTGCTTTCATCAGGTCAATAGCCTGTTCTTCCGGAATGATGTTTGCAAGTTTGAAGAATGCTGACTGAAGAACAGTATTGATACGTCCGCCAAGTCCGATTTCTTTACCAATCTTGATACCGTCGATTACATATAATTTAATACCGTGGTTAGCGATAAAGCTCTTAACCTGTCCTGGTAAATGTTTCTCAAGACCTTCCATATCCCATGGGCAGTTTAATAAGAATTTGCCGCCGTCTACTAATTCCTGAACCATGTTATATTTATTAACATAAGATGGGTTGTGACAAGCAACAAAGTTAGCCTGACGGATTAAGTAAGTAGATTTGATCGGGCTCTTACCAAAACGTAAATGGGACATGGTAACACCGCCGGATTTCTTTGAATCATAATCAAAGTAAGCCTGAGCGTACATATCTGTGTTATCACCGATAATCTTAATGGAGTTCTTATTAGCACCAACAGTACCGTCAGCACCAAGTCCCCAGAATTTACAGTTGATTGTTCCTTCTGGTGTAGTAACAAGCGGTGTTCCTAATTCAAGAGACAGATTTGTTACATCATCCACGATACCGATTGTGAATTTCTTCTTTTCTGCATTTTTGTATACAGCAACGATCTGAGTAGGTGTTGTATCTTTAGAACCTAATCCGTAACGTCCAGAGTATACCGGAACTGCATCAAATTTAGTTTCTTTTAATGCTGCAACTACATCTAAGTATAATGGTTCGCCAAGTGCGCCTGGTTCTTTTGTTCTGTCTAATACGGAGATCTGTTTTACAGTTTCCGGAATAGCATTAATCAAAGCTTCTGCGCTGAATGGTCTGTAAAGACGAACTTTTACAACACCGACTTTTTCGCCTGCTGCTGTTAAGTAGTCAATTGTTTCTTCGATTGTGTCACATACGGAACCCATAGCGATGATTACGTGTGTAGCATCTGCTGCTCCGTAGTAGTTGAATAATTTATAATCTGTACCGATTTTTTCATTTACTTTGTCCATGTAGTCCTGAACGATAGCCGGTAAAGCATCGTAGCTCTCGTTACAAGCTTCTCTAGCCTGGAAGAAGATATCAGGATTCTGTGCAGAACCTCTGTGGCATGGATGATTTGGATTTAAAGCATGTTTACGGAAAGCATCAACTGCATCCATATCTACCATATCTTTTAAATCTTCATAATCCCATGTTTCGATCTTCTGGATTTCATGAGATGTACGGAATCCGTCGAAGAAGTTGATAAATGGAATACGTCCTTTGATGGAAGCGAGGTGAGCAACAGCTGTTAAGTCCATTACTTCCTGTACGCTGGATTCACAAAGCATAGCGCATCCTGTCTGACGACATGCATAAACGTCAGAATGGTCACCGAATATAGATAATGCATGGCTTGCAAGAGCACGTGCGGAAACATTGAATACACCTGGTAACTGCTCGCCTGCAATTTTGTATAAGTTAGGGATCATAAGTAAAAGTCCCTGAGATGCTGTATAAGTAGTTGTTAAAGCACCTGCTGCAAGGGATCCGTGAACGGTACCGGCAGCACCTGCCTCAGACTGCATTTCAGTTACCTGAACTTCCTGTCCGAAGATATTTTTTCTTCCCTGGGTTGCCCATTCATCAGTTGCTTCAGCCATAACAGATGATGGTGTGATCGGATAGATTGCTGCTACGTCTGTAAACGCATACGAAGCATGAGCTGCAGCATGATTACCATCCATGGTCTTCATTTTTCTAGCCATTTGTGTTTTTCCTCCTTATTATTTAGAATCCCCGAAAGGATTCATTTGTACATATGGATTTATGATTTTCCTCATATGAACTAATCATAGCACATTTCGGGATACTTGTCCATTTGCCTGGTACTTAATTTAACATTTTTTTTGTACTTTTCACAATACACAAAAAATTAGGGATGCACTGCCAAAAGAGCGTATCTTAAAATATTTGAGTCTGTACTGTCCGCTTCACACAAGCGTCAGACAGGTGCAATTATTCTAAGACACGCTCTATACTATCCTCTTATCGGTTCAAATACCGGATCTTTTTCCTCTGTCTCAAGGCAGACACAGTAATTTTTTTCATCCCATAATTCTTCCGGGACTTCTACTTCAATCACACCTGCTCCCTCACAGGTAACGGAACACTCGTATTCCAGTTCCTGTCCATTGCTTACTAAATATGCACTTTTTACTTTATTGCCTACATTAAGCAATTCAATACGGCGCCTCGGAGCTAAGACATGTACAAATAACTTATAATCTTTCTGTGTAAATTGAGCCCACTCTAATTCATAAGCATAGAGGTCTACTCTTCTGGTTCCAAAGATACTGTCCGCATTATCCTGAACATATTTTCCCACCTCGTCCAAAATAGCGATGCTTCTGTCCGGTACATGTCCGGTTGCATCCGGACCGATATTCAGAAGGTAATTGCCTCCCCTGCTGGTTACTTTCAGCAGAAGCCGGATAATATCGTCCGGGTTCTTCCAGTTATGGTCATCCTTGTTGAATCCCCCCCATTCCGGAGCTGTACAGCTGCGCCGTATGTTAGAGCTGACCCCTCGCCCTACTGCAGTTTTAATTCTGGGCTATATCACGACACTGGGTGTCATTATGGAACTCAATACCCTTGGTATATCTATTCCCCAAGACCTGTCTATCCTGACATTTGACGACGATGAAATCTTCTCTGCCTTTGAGCCGCCCATTACAGCTATCGTACAAAACTTGCAGGAAATGGGGAAACAGGCAGCAAAACTACTGCTCAAACGCATCAATGGATGTGAGACCAATTTCCCCGTGGTAAAAATGATCGACACCAATTTTATCGAACGAAAATCCGTACGTAATATTACCAAAATATAACACCGGACATTTTCTTAGAATGTTTTTGCATAGGTTAAAATATTGGCAGCATTCAATGATTTTCGCAATACGGCTCCTACTACAAAAGCAAGTACTATAGAAATAATGTCTTTAATCAGATACGGAACAGAAACCAACACGGCTGATGACCAGAATGACATATTCATCAACAGCATAAACTGCAGGATACCAAGTATATGGCAGATCAGCAGACCGCATACGGCAAATACTCCGCCAATCACCCTATTTTTTATACTGACGGCCAGTCCGCACAGAAGGGAAAGGAAAATAAATCCAAATATGAATCCTCCTGTTTTGCCAAATAAAATCCCTAATCCCCCCGCTAAGCCGGAAAATACAGGAACACCAACTCCACCCAGAACAATATAGATTACCGTTGCCATAGTTCCTTTTTTCCACCCCAGTACACACCCGGTTAAAGCTACTGCAAAGGTTTGCATTGTTACAGGCACCCCTGACGGCATCGGAATTGAAATCTGGGATAGTACTGCCAGGATAGCGGCAAACATTCCCACGAGAACTATAGACTGCGTTTTTATATTATTTTTCTTATTCATAAGATCCCTTTCATTGTAAACTAATATGTATATTTTGTTGACAATCACATTATAAACGAAGGCATACCTATTGTCAACCTTACTTTTAATAAAGTTAACAACAGCCATGCCTCTTTCAAAAACTTCTTATTCCCAGCCTTTACATACGTCGACCCATTCCTTTGCCTTTGCATATAGCTCTAACTGGGAACAGGTCAGTTCTATAGCGCTATTGCTGCTGCCACACGCCGGAAAGACAGTATCAAACCTTTTTAATGATTCGTCCAGATATATTTCTGCCGACTCTGGCACTGCAAAAGGACATACCCCTCCTATAGCATGACCCACCAGATCTTCCACTTCTTCCGGTGCCAACATCTTCGCTTTCATGCCAAAAAAGCCCTTGAATTTGCTGTTATCTATTTTCGTATCTCCCGCCGCAACAATTAAAACTGCATGATCTCCGGACTTACTCTTAAAAGAAAGTGTCTTTGCTATTCTCGCCGGCTCTACTCCCGCTGCCTGGGCAGCCAGTTCCACGGTCGCACTGGAAGTATCGAATTCCAATACTTGATCATCCATATTAAATACTTTTAAATAAGCCCTAACTTTCTCAATTGCCATGATGTACACTCCTTTTCTGGTCGTCTTTTTTCTTTTTGTGATTTTTCTTGTTCTATCAGCCGTCTGATCTTTAAAAACTACTTATCATTATAATCAGAATATGCTAAATATTCAATCCCCCAGTTCATAGAAAGTGGATTAATCCCCGTATTCCACCATACTGTGAAAATCAGCCTTGTATCAATAAAATGCATCGGAAAACCATATCCATATAATGCGAAAAAAAGCCCGGTGATAAACACCAGGCTTTTTTCCGACAAGGTTTAAATTAAGGTTTTTACAAACTCTTTAGAAGGACTAGGAATGACTGCATAATCCAGTACAAGACCCTCTTCTTTTATTAAAGCAACAGCAGAGGTTACAGATTCTGTAACTGCAGATACTGTTCCTGTTAATAACACATATGATTTACCGCACATACCTCTTGCAATTCTGATTTCAAAAAGGTCTACTTCTGCGGTTTTTGCTGCGTGATCAGCAGCTACAATAGCCGATGCTCCGGTAAAGGTTTCAATTACACCTAAAGCTTGAACATCTTCGATATCTGCTGTGCAGTTAAGTGCTTTAAATACGGATTCGTGCGGGTTACCCAGCACGAAGCTGTCAATCATGCTTTCCGGATACTCTTTTTTAGCAGCATCTACGGAAACTCTGATTGCACTTAGATCGCCGGTAAATAAGATAATGAATTTACCCGGGCAAACTGTTTGAGCCTGAATCAGCTCAACATCAGCTGTTTTCACAATAAGGTCTGCCGCCTTAATACCTGTGGAAACAGTTTTATATTCCACCATTCCAATTGCTCTCATTGTTCTCATCTCCATTATGATTTAATGCTGATAAAGTTATCAGTAACTGCCGTAACTTTTCCGGCAATACTTGCATGTAAACAGGTTCCTAAAGCGCCTTCCGGCGGTGCAGCGATTTGTTGTCCGACAGTCACCTCATCTCCCACCTTTACAGATGGTACACAAGGTGCGCCAATATTCTGACGAAGCATTAATTTTACTTCGTTAATTTCAATCGGACAGCCTTTCATCGGTGCCGGAATATCAAATTTAGCCAGACCAAGCCTGAGCATCAGACGGTGTTCCGGAACTTTACGTTCCTCACGCATACTGCTTGCCACGCCTTTCCCTGCTTTATCCGGTATCTTCACGCCTTTGCTTCTCAGACCCGTTTTATATGCATCCAGTAATCTTCTTGGAGATAAATCCTGATGACAAGAATACAGTTCACATAATCCACATGAACAACAGAAGAAAGAGTTCAGGAACGGCTCTACATTATAAGTAGTTCCATTTGCGATCGCTCTCATAAATTCATGAGGTTTAATTGACTGTCCAAGTAAATTCCTAGGACATAAACTTGTACACATGGAGCATTGTGAACAGACAGACATTGCATTTCTAAGGTCTAACTTATTGCTTCTCTGTCTCTTAACGACTGGCGGACAGGTAGGAGGCAATACTAAAATTGCTTTTGTAGTCTTCGTTACAATATCTCTCGCGGAACAAATGCGTCCCGTCATAGGACCACCCATGATTATCACATGATCTTCCGCAGAGAATCCACCTGCCATGTCTACTAATTCTTTAACCGTAATACCAATCGGCACTTCTACCGTAAGCGGATCGTTTACCAAACCTGCTACCGTTACAAACTTCGTAACAACATTGGTATCGCTTGTTACCTTGCGATACAGGTTCAATACTGTCTCCACGTTAACAACAACACATCCAACCAGGATCGGAATCTTACCCTGGGGTACGATTTTTCCCGTGGTTTCATAAATTAATACGACTTCATCTCCCGCCGGATAGATGTCCGGTAAAATATGAAGGCGAAGTTTATTATAATTACCAATGCAACTGTTTACTGCCTCTATGGAAGCAGTATAAGACTTTTTCACAGCGATGATTCCTTCGTTGGCACCTAACGTATCAGCAAGCATCTGCATGCCCGAAAGTATTTCGTTTATGTAATCACTCATGAGCTGTCTGTCAACCTTGATCAAAGGTTCACACTCTGCACAGTTCAAAATGATTGTCTCTGCCTGGTCTGAAAGTTTTGCATGAGTCGGGAAACCTGCTCCGCCTGCTCCTACAACACCGCCATCGAATAAAGCCTTTTTCATATCTACCATATTCATTGCGTCCACTCCAACCTATTCTACTATGACTATTTTTTGCGGGTCATCTACAATACCTACAATACATGCATCAATCGGAGAATCCGGATCACCACAGCCAAGCCGCGCAGAACTACCTGTTGTCACCAGCACGATATCACCGATACCAGCTCCTACGTTATCCACAGCAACAAGACGATTACTATTTTCAGTTTTCATCTTTTCCATTGGATCTACGATCAGGAATTTGCTTCCAACAAGATCATTATTCTTTCTTGTACAAATTACCGTTCCTACTACTTTGCCTATAATCATGTTTTCCTCCTATGTCGCATTTGCTGCGTCATTCGTCACACTACCGCAACATTTGCCGCATTTGCTGCGTCATTTACCGCACTCACTGCGTCATTTGCTGCATCTGCTGCGACATTACTTTATCGGGAATATCCGCTAATTCATACTTTTTCCTCATGCAGTCATCCATAATTATATGGATTTATACGAATGCCGATCGGGTTTCATCGAATTATTTAATTAAAATTCCCTTATCTTTACCGATACCCAAGCCATTTGCTTCATCGGTATCTATATGCATCTCTAATGTAAATGTATTATCTACTCTGATTACAACATCTTCAAAAACACCGCCGCGGCCGCTGTCAAAACGTACTTTAACAACCTGCTTATCTTTTACGCCATATCTGGCTGCATCTGCCGGTGCCATATGAATATGTCTTTTGGCAACAATACATCCTTCTTTCAAATATACAACACCCTTTGGACCAACCATAGCAATTGGTGCGGAGCCTGCAAGATCCCCTGACTGACGAACCGGCGGGTTTAATCCCAGACGTATCGCATCTGTCTTGGCAACTTCAACCTGAGACTGGATTCTCTCCGGTCCCAAAACTCTGACATTTTCAATTGCTCTTAATTTTGTTCCAACGATGGTTACACACTCCTGGGCTGCGAACTGTCCGCCCATAAGTTCTTTTTTCTTATTTAACTGATAGCCCTTACCAAATAAGGTTTCTACATCTTCTCTGCTAAGATGCACATGTCTTGCAGAAATTCCAATAGGAATCTCATCTGCCGGGTTATATACATCAACACTATTTTTTAATTGCTCAGCTACTAACCTTGCAATCTCATCTACTAATTGTTGTTCCTGCATTTTTTCGGTCCCTCTCTTCATGGGGTTATTCAATTCATAGAGCATCCTGGACACAGCTACCATATCCATTATGTTGGATTTCAAAAAATCACTTCCTGACATATAAAGTCAACTGCATGCCTCTTCCCGGGCAATTATCTGTCCGCGAAAAAAGCATGCAATGTCATTTGTTTATTAAAACTGTGGAAGGATCTTTTCTACATCTGTATGAGGTCTTGGGATTACATGAACAGCGATAACTTCGCCTAATCTTCCAGCAGAAGCGCTTCCAGCTTCAACAGCTGCTTTCACTGCTCCAACATCGCCACGAACCATAACACTTACAAGACCGGAACCGATTTTCTCTGTTCCAACTAAAACTACATTAGCTGCTTTTAACATAGCATCTGCTGCTTCGATTGAAGCAATAAGTCCTCTTGTTTCTATCATTCCTAATGCCTGAAGTTCCATTCTGATATCCTCCTTAATTACTGGTTTTGCTGCCGGTGCGGCAGCATTCGCATTTTTGCGGGTTGTTCTTGGTTTTCTTTTTGCAGGAGCTTTCGCAGCTGCAGTTTTTACATTTTTTTCATCGGCCATATCTTTTACCTCGATTTATCCTGAAGTCTTAGAATCTGTTTATAACAGATTTTAATCTTCCTGTAGAAATTTATATTTCTTTCTACTGATTTCTACAAGGTTCATCGTTTCTTCATGTGGATTTGCTATTACTGCAGATGCCACAATATTGCCTACTGCACTTCTCTTTGCAGACTCTATTGCTTCCGTCACCGCAGAAACATTGCCTTGAACGATTATGGTTACCAGTCGTCCGCCTAACTTCTTTTCCCAAGTCAGGAACCTGATATCTGCTGTTTTCAGCATGACATCAAGAGCCTGAATCGCATCCGTAATATTAGGTAATTCAATTAATCCAATTGATTTCATATATCTTTCCTTCTGTTTTCAGGATATTGGAGCACGTTTTAGATGCTTGGTAATATTTTTTCTACGTCTGTGTGAGGTCTTGGGATAACGTGTACTGCTACTAACTCGCCAAGTTTTCCTGCTGCTGCTGCGCCTACTTCTGTAGCTGCTTTAACAGCTCCAACATCTCCACGAACTAAAACTGTTACAAGACCTGATCCGATTTTTTCTGTTCCTACTAACTGAACGTCTGCTGCTTTCACCATAGCGTCAGATGCTTCAATTGCTGCTACTAAACCTCTTGTTTCTACCATTCCTAAAGCTTCCTGTGTCATTATAAAAATCCTCCTTAATTAACCTTGTTGTTGTTTTCCAACATCAGATATTCTTCATTTTATCTACTCTAAACATTTATTCTACACTATATTGCACTTAATCTCAACATCTTTTCAGTATCCTCTGATGGAGCTGGGATAACATATCTCGTTACAACACCTGTAATACTGTTTGCTGCTTCTTCTGCCGCATCCATTGCAGCATTAACATCTGCAACACTGCCTCTGATTTTTAAGCAAGTAATAAGCGGTACCGGTAACGCATCTGCATTTGCAGGTTTGTTCTTGTCGATGGATTCGATCCGGACATTTGCCGCTTTTGCTGCTGCATCCGCTGCCACAAATGCTGCTACGCATCCAAACACTTCTAAAATTCCTGCTGCTTCACGCATGGCCTAACACACCCCTTTCACTTACTCATTGATGATAGCGATCTTAAGACCTTCCATCTTCAGGTTTGTTACATGAGCTTCATTAATTTCACTTAACGGGAACTTATGTGTGATCAGTTTCTTCATTGGAAGTCCGATAGCCTGAGCGCCCTTTAAGAATTCAAATGTAGTTGCGTAATCTCTGAGTGTATATACCCAGGAACCAACGATTGTGATTTCTTTGGAGCAGATATCAAAGTGAGGATTGATTGTTGCATCTCCACCATTGATGAAGAATCCAAGTTCACAAAGTCCGCCGCCGTTACGGATGAATTTGTAGATATTTGCATGAGCGATCGGAGATCCGGTACACTGGAATGCAAAGTCTGCAAGGTATCCGCCAAATGCTGCTTTCACGCCTTCTGCAAGAGCTTCAATTCCTTTGTGGTCTTTGAAGTTTACAGTTTGAGATGCGCCCATTTCTTTTGCGAAATCAAGTCTCTTCTGCTCGCCGTCTACTGCGACGATATTCTGAATTCCCATAGTCTTTAAGATTGAGATACAGATCAAACCGATCGGTCCGCATCCCTGAACAACAACTCTGCTGTTGAATCTTAAGATTCCGGTTGTTTTAGCTCTTTCTACAGCATGGATTAATACTGCACATGGCTCAATTAAGATTCTGGACTCTAAATCCAGTTCACTTACATTAAATACGGTAGAACCTTTACGGATTACCAGGTAGTCTGCAAACCATCCGTTCAGATGAACATCATCATCCGGAAGTAAGCCGTATACATCAGCTCCGCCTACGTTCTGCTTATTTAAATCGAACATTGTAATGTCCGGATCGTCTTTGAAAATCATACAGGTAACAACTTTGTCACCAAGTCCAAGAGATTTGCCTGCGCTGTCTTTTTTCACGTTTTTACCGATTTTAACAATTTCACCGGTTCCTTCATGTCCAAGTACAACAGGAATTAAACCAAATGGATCTCTTTTGAATTCGTGTGCATCTGTACCACAAACGCCGCATCCTTCAACCTTAACCAGGATGTCGTCATCTCCGATTTCAGGAATCGGGAACTCTTTAATATCATAATGCTCTAATGCTGTCAGCATAGCTACTTTTGAAGTTGCCGGAATTGTTCCGGAAGCTTTGCAAGGAGCTGCTGCCGGTGCTGCGCTGCTGGTATTGCCCTGCATTTCAGAAAGCACCTGTTTTACAATTTCTTCTATATTCATTTCCACGTCTATCACTCCTTATCTGATGCAAAGTGCATCGCCCATTACGCATCTTCTGCTCTTAGTAAAGTTTTTAGCGGAGGTTAATCCTTCACCTGTACGGCTGCAGATTGTGAAAGTAGGATATCCTTCTCCTCCAAAACCAAGTGCTGCATAAGATGGGGCATTTTTAACAAAGATCGCGGTGTCGATCATTTTACCAAACTTTGTAAGGTTATTTACATTTGTTGAATGCATATGTGCGGAATGTCTGTTGCCATGTTCTAATTCAAGAGCAATGCCCATACCTTCTTCTACATTCTTTACTCTTACGATACCCAGAATCGGCATCATAAGCTCTTCCCAGATCATAGGATTTGTTTTTTCACCTTCGAATATGATACAACGGATTTCATCGCCAACCGTAACTCCGATTTTGCCAAGAAGAACTTTTGCACTGCGTCCAACGCACTGTCTGTTCAGGGTTCTCTTACCATTGTTTTCAATAAAAACAGTCTGGATCAATTTCTGAACTTCTTCTGCGTTTGCATGATAACATCCAACCTGTTCCATATGGTAGATCAGCTCGTCCGCTATCATATCAACTGCAACAACTTCCTTTTCAGCAATACAAGGCAGGTTATTGTCAAATGTACATCCATTGATGATATCTTCTGCAGCTTTCGGGATATTAGCTGTTTCATCAACTAAAACAGGTGGATTTCCTGCGCCCGCTCCCATTGCTCTCTTACCGGAAGAAAGAACGGTGGTAACTACACCCGGGCCTCCTGTTGCTACTAATAATGAGATATCTTTATGTGAGAAAATCACTTTGCTGACTTCCATAGTCGGTTCTTTTACAGCAACGGCTATATTTTCCGGTCCGCCCACTTCAACACTGGCTCTGTTAATCATATCAATTGCCAGATTTGAAACGTTTTTAGCAGATGGATGTGGTGCAAATACAACTGTGTTTCCTGCTGCGATCATTCCGATAGAATTACATACTACGGTTTCCGTAGGGTTCGTAGACGGACAAACTGCACCGATAACTCCGAACGGTCCCATTTCTACCAGAGTAAGTCCTCTGTCTCCTGACCATGCCACTGTAGACAGATCTTCCGTACCCGGAGTCTTCTCTGCAACCAGCTGGTGTTTCAAAATTTTATGTCCTACATTTCCCATTCCGGTTTCTTCTACACCGAGTTCAGCAAACATTTTTGCATTTTCCAGTGTTTTCTTACGGATATTGGAGATGATCTTTTCACGAAACTCTAATGGCATTGGCTGAATTTCTTTCTGGGCTTCTTTGGCTGCTGCTATCGCATCATTGATATCATCAAATACACCCAGTAATTTTTTAGAAGATCCTGCCGGTTTATCCGCCGTCGTACCCATGCCTTTTAACACGCTTCGAACAATATCTTGAATTTCTTGTTCGTTAATAGCCATTTTGTGGTACCCCCTTATTTCATCTGAGCAAGGATTTTCTTTGTCACTTCTGCAACGATTGCTTCAACGCTAGGTTCGTCAGCTTTTGCTGATCCACAGTTGCAGCCTTCTGCTGAGTGGCATCCGCCGCCGCATTTTCCGCCTAATTCAGCGCAGATATTTGCAGGATGTTTTCCTGGAAGACCCATCTGTCTTCTGATTTCATATAATTTAGCGATCTGCTCTTTGTCAAATTCCTTTGGTCCTCCAAGCATTTTGGATTTGTATAATAACTCTGCGTAGAATTCAACAGATTCCATTTTGTGGTAAGCAGCTAACAGGTCTGTGCTCCATGTTAAAGCTCCGTGGCTTTCCAGTAATACTGCATCATAATATGGTAAGTATTTTTCTACATTGTCTGGAATTTCAACTGTAGAAGGTGTACCGTATTCAGCGATCGGAACGCATCCTAAAGCGATAACTGCTTCCGGCATGATTGGCTGTGTTAAAGGAATACCTGCGATTGCAAAGCTTGTTGCAAATGTAGGATGAGCATGTACTACTGCTCCAACATCCGGTCTTTTTTCGTAAACTCTCATATGCATTTTGATTTCAGATGAAGGTCTGAAGTTTCCGTTTGCCTGAAGAACATTTCCTTTTCCATCTACTTTACAGATAAATTCTGGTGTCATGAATCCTTTAGAAACACCTGTTGGTGTACATAAGAACTCGTTATCGCTTATTTTTACTGAAATGTTACCGTCGTTTGCAGCAACCATATTCCTGTCGTAAATTCTCTTACCGATCTCACAAATTTGTTTTTTGATTTCATATTCATTAGCCATGAAAAAAATCCTCCTTACATGTTTGTTTGTGTTGTTTTATTTTTGGTTTAATTTATTTTAACACGAATGCCACTAAAAATCAACATCTTTCTCAATAATTTTTAAGACAAAAAAAACCCTGTAAAATACAGGGTTTCAGAGGAATTAGCAGATTTTGGGGACAGGGTTTTCTTCACTCCACACAATACCACGCAATCCCAAATCCAAAGATTTGATAAAAATTTATCATTGTATCATGCCGGGCTTATAGAATACATATTGGTTTCTGCCCCGGCGTTTTGCTTCATATAATGCCAGATCTGCCTTTTTGTATAATCCGTCAAAATCTTTTCCATCCTTTGGATAGACGGCAATTCCAAGGCTCCCGGTAATATTATAGGCGCTGCCCGTGGAAAACGCCAGTTTTTGCAGAAGCGTATCCAGGCGTTCCTGTATAACATGTTCATCCGGTACATCTTTTAAGAAAGCTATAAACTCATCGCCTCCCAGACGCCCCAGTATGTCATCTGCCCGCAGGGATTCTTTTAATTTACTGGTTATCACCGACAGCACCCAGTCTCCAAACTGATGTCCCTTGTTGTCGTTTAATTCTTTAAAATGATCAATATCTACCATGATAAAGATGTGTTTGCTGTTTGGCTGGCTTTTATCCAATACATCCGTAACCTGGTCAATGATCGCCCGCCTGTTAAGAACCCCGGTCAGCGGATCACGCCTTGACCGTTCATGAAGTTCCAGGGCTTTGCGTTTTTCTTTGTCAATATCTGTTATCAGTATAAATGCTTTTATGTGATCCGAATAGGGATCGGGCAACATCTGGAGGGATGCCATAACCCAGTATACATTCCCATCCTTTGCATATCGCTGGCATTCCATTTTCATTTCCCGCTTCCCGTTATGGAACTGGCGGATCATTTCACTCCTGCAGAATAACTCTACATAACCCTGCCTGTCCTCCGGCACGATCAGGTTGTCCACAACATATTCTAATGTTTTATCATAGGACACTACTGCATCTTCCGGCAGTATATTATTGATATCGGTCCTGACACTTTCCAGAATATTTTTCGTTATATCACACTCATAATAAGCTACAGCTTTTTCCTGCTGTGACTGATTAAACTGGCTCCATTTCTCATATGCAATTTCTTTTTCCCGCTGTTCACTGATATCTTCAAAAGAAACTACAGCATGCAATGGCATTCCGTCACGGTTATATACCATAGAAAAGGAACATTCATACCAGGTATAATCCCCGGTCTTGTTTCTAAAATGCAGGATTGCAGTTCCCTTAGGCTGGCCTTCCAGCATTCGGTCATAAAAATTTATAAATTCTGTTCTGCTCTCTTTTGCGGGATACGTATCCGCAATACTCTCCGGCAGATTTTCCACTTTGACCGGCAGCCCAAGTTCCAGCGCCGTATCTTCTGACAACACAGCAGCTCGTGTCATGGGATAAAATCGAAACGCGAACCGTTTGGCATGTCCAAGCAGCAGCATTTTCTCTTTTTCTCCCATTTTAAGGACTTCAATAGCCTCCATCCGTTTACTGATATCCAGTACGACACAATTGAAGCAGTCTGCTTCGTGAGGATCAGCCGTACACTTTATCAGACTCCAGAGTACGCTTCCGGATCTATGTATTGCTTTTACTTCTATATCTATATAATCTAATTTCTCTTTCTTACATCTGTCTACTTTCTCTTTTGCCTTCGGCCAGTCAGCCGGATATATGATATTACTAATTGTCGTGAAGCCTGCAGATTCTGCTTCCTGCGGTACGTATCCAAAACTCTTATAAAAGAGGGCATTTGCACTCACAATTGTCAGATCATCATCATTTCTAATTTTGCAGAAACCACATGGGAGATTGTCAATTTCTATGACGTCCTCCTCCCCATTATTCCGCATATCTGATCTCCTCCTGTCAATGGCATATTTTCCAAATCATTTTTTTCATTATAGAACATTTTATCAACAAATACAACTCAATAAATAGCTTGAATTATTCCACTTTTTTTCTATACTGTCTGAATTTGTCGCTTTGTCTGGATTTATAGATTTTTACGCATAATTGCTTAAAGAAATAGTGCAGAATAAGTCATGATCCCCCGAAAAAAGTTGAATGATTTTTTTAAACATATTTCCCCTTGCATTTTTCCAATTTTCGGTTACAATAGAAGGGACTATGCAATATGATTTTTATATAGAAAGATAAAAAGAGGTTCTAGAACATGATAAGTGCAAATAATGTAACACTTCGAATTGGTAAAAAAAGCGTTGTTTGAAGATGTAAACATTAAATTTACAGAGGGAAACTGCTATGGTTTAATCGGTGCCAATGGTGCAGGTAAATCTACATTCTTAAAAATTCTTTCCGGACAGTTAGACACAACAAAGGGTGATATCGTCATTACACCGGGTCAGCGTCTCTCATTCTTACAACAGGATCATTTTAAATATGATGAGTATACCGTTTTGGATACTGTCATTATGGGAAATAAGAGACTGTATGAAATTATGAAAGAAAAAGAAGCCATCTACGCAAAGGAAGATTTCACCGAAGAAGATGGTATCCGGGCAAGTGAACTGGAAGGTGAGTTTGCTGAAATGAATGGATGGGAATCAGAATCCGATGCTGCCCAGTTATTAAACGGACTTGGCATTGAAACAGATCTTCACTATTCTATTATGAAAGATTTAAAAGGTAGTGAAAAAGTTAAGGTACTTCTCGCCCAGGCGTTATTCGGTAATCCTGACATCCTTCTACTGGATGAGCCTACCAACCATTTGGATCTGGATGCAATTGAGTGGCTGGAAGAATTCCTGATCAACTTTGATAATACAGTTATCGTTGTATCCCATGACCGTTATTTCCTGAATAAGGTATGTACCCATACTGCTGATATTGACTATGGTAAGATTCAGCTTTACGCCGGAAATTATGATTTCTGGTACGAATCCAGCCAGCTGCTGATCAAACAGATGAAAGAAGCAAACAAGAAGAAAGAGGACAAGATCAAAGAGTTACAGGATTTTATCTCCCGATTCAGTGCTAATGCTTCAAAATCCAAACAGGCAACTTCCAGAAAACGTGCTTTGGAAAAAATCGAGCTGGATACGATCCGTCCTTCCAGCCGTAAATATCCATATATTGATTTCCGTCCAAGCCGTGATATCGGAAATGAAGTTCTGACTGTCGAGGGTCTTTCAAAGACAATTGAAGGTGTGAAAATTCTGGACAACTTGTCCTTTACATTAAATCACGATGATAAAGTTGCGCTGGTAGGCGGAAACGAACTGGCAAAAACTGTTCTTTTCAAAATTTTAGTTGGTGAAATGGAGCCGGATTCCGGATCTTATAAATGGGGTATCACTACTTCCCAGGCATATTTTCCAAAGGACAGCACCAAAGAATTTGATAATGACTATATAATCGTAGACTGGTTAACACAGTATTCCGAAATCAAAGATGCTACTTATGTGCGTGGATTCCTTGGACGTATGCTTTTTGCCGGCGATGACGGCGTGAAAAAAGTAAAGGTATTATCCGGTGGTGAAAAGGTTCGCTGCCTGTTATCCAAGATGATGATCTCAGGTGCTAACGTATTAATCCTGGACGAACCAACCAACCATTTGGATATGGAATCTATCACAGCATTAAATAACGGTTTGATTAAATTCCCAGGAGCAATTATGTTCGCATCCCATGACCATCAGATCGTACAGACCACTGCTAACCGTATCATGGAGATCATGCCGGGTGGTGCACTGATCGATAAGATCACTACTTACGACGAATATCTTGCAAGTGATGAAATGGCCAGAAAACGTCAGGTATACTCCACAGAGGGCGATTTAGACGATAATTAAATACTAATTTTAAAAAAGAGGCTGATAAAAAATCAGTCTCTTTTTCTACCAGCCGCCAGTTTCTTTCATGATTTGTATTCGGTCTGTATCTGTTCTTCATATTTCGTTATCTTTGTATTTTCGCATTCTGCATCACAATATTTACTTCCGCTTCCATTTCCGTTACCGGTTCCATCTCTTTAGCCGTCTTTAGTTGTGTACAGGCTGTGACATTGCACAATACCATTAACAAGAAACCCATTATTACGATTTTCTTCTTCATCTTCATCCCTCCAGAAAATTACAAACAAGTTTACATGTTCTTCTCCAAATATTATAAGCAGCAATTGGAAAATCTGTCTGTAGGTTCAGGTAAAGAATTTGTAAAATTTGAAACTGCACGATTGGTATCTATTTATATTTTAATTGTATGTATGATTTGATGTTATGTCAAGTAATATTGGATTTTTATGGGTTGGATTTTTTATGGGTTGAATTTACTGTATCCCGGAAAAAAAGGACAAAGCACCCCTTTGTCCTTTCTCCCTCCCCTATTTAATGAACAGGAAATTTATCAAACTCCGGATTCGTAAAATAATAATTATTGGAATCCATTTTTTCTTTTGTCTTCTCCAGTGCCTCTCCAAATCTCTGGAAATGCACTACTTCCCTTGCTCTGAGAAACTGGATCGGTTCTCGGATCTCCGGATTTTGTACCAGTCTCAGAATATTGTCATAAGTTGTTCTGGCTTTTTGTTCTGCTGCCAGATCTTCGAATAGATCGGTAATCGCATCTCCTTTTGATTGAAACTCACATGCGTTAAAAGGAATTCCGCCGGCTGCCTGTGGCCAGAGAGCGGTGGTATGGTCAATATAATAAGCATCAAACCCCGATGTTTTCGCTTCATCTATGGTAAGATTTTTTGTTAACTGGTAAATCATAGCACATATAATTTCCAGATGTGCCAGTTCTTCCGTTCCAATATCGGTTAATAATCCGGCAACTTCTTTGCATGGCATCGTGTAACGCTGGGACAGATACCGCATAGATGCTGCCAGTTCTCCGTCCGGACCGCCAAACTGGCTGATGATCAATTGTGCTGTTTTGGGGCACGTCTGGGTTATTTTTACCGGATACTGTAATCTTTTTTCATAAGTCCACATTACTCTAGACCCCCTTCCCATGGTGTTCTTCCATCTACCCAGGTAAAATGACGTTGTCCATCATAAGAACACTCTGATTTTGCCTCATGAATTCCTTCTGCCTTAACGCAGTCAATGGTCAGGGGCTCAAATTTAGATTCAAACGCTTCCATCAGGGCTTTTCTTTTCCCAAGATATTCACCAAACAGGTCTAATGCCTGGACATCTGTCGGATGAGTATCCAGATATAATGTTAAATCATTGACACAAAAACTGACCGCATCCAATTCATTTAACAATGCATTCCTATCTTCCATCGTTTCCACCTCCTACATAAAAAGGCAGATCCAGATCACGGAATATAGTTCCACGCTTCAGAGCCTCCTGTGGTTCGTATACTGCTCCAAATGTCTGCCTGGGTACGGTAGCCATTGCCAAAATGCAGGTACAGCTTTGTGAAAAACAAGCAGATTTCCCATCCTGATTGCAAGAACATTCCATAACTTCATTCTCCTTTCAGATTTTCATGATAACTTTAATTTAGTCATCATTTTTATTATGTCTGAATTTGTCGATTTTAAGATAGGGATTTCTTGTAGAAATGTCATAAAATGCAAAAAAAGCAAAGACACTGAAGTCTTTACTTTTCCTATTTTTATGCGATTGCATAATTACGTGCTAATTGACCGACTCTTATATTCAACAACTGTACAATCGATACCACAACCTGCTGGCAAAGAGATATAATGTATTTCACATCCTCTTCTACGGAACGCTTAAATTTCAGATATTCCTGATGTGAAGTTTCAATAAAATGGAATAAAGCTTCTACTGTTTTGAAAGTTTTCATTTCTTTCTGCTGTCTTAACGCTTCTCCACTTTTGATATATTCTTTTAAATGTTTTTTCAAATGTTTTTCGTAAATGCAGTGATCTTTCAAATTCCCATCATAAGTATCATTATGGGGAAAAGTAAAATAGTCAGCAACGTAATGGATTACTTCTCCAAGACGTCTCCAGTATACACGCTCGTTTCTTCCAAATATATCACAATCTTCTGTTAAATTACGGATATCCTCACGTACCTGATCAAAAGTTCCAAAAAACTCATGTTTCTTAGTCAAAAAAGAAGGCTTACAATCTGGAAGTATACTTCCCAAATAAAATGCTTTCTTATGGTTATCAAGCTCCTGGGTGTTCAGATTATTAACAATATATCTCGCAACTGAGATATGAGATTTTTTTCTCAATGGATTGGCCTCCTGGCTTTTGCTTAACCTTTTTTGCTACCTTTCTCATTGTAGCCTTTTCAAAGTAAAAAAGCAAGTGAAAATTTAGTGAAAAGCATAACACATTTTAACAATCTTGTTAGATTATTCTTATGCATTATCAACAAGCAAAAAATATTCATAAAAACAATTAGATAAATCATGCATGCTTTTTCATTTTAATTTGGATGTTATTAACAGTACCATATTTTTCATTAGTAAATATTTCTAACAAATTTAAAAAAGTCTGGATACTATTTTCAGGAAACACCCGTTTTTCATATCCAGACTTTTCTTTATCAAATTTTAAACAGTCGCTATATCAATTAATGTAAGCTTTTCTATATCAGTATTTTCAAGACTGGTTATCAAAGCCTCTGCCGTATCCAGAGAAGTCAGGACATTTACGCCGGTTTCAATGGCATTACGTCGAATCAGGAAACCATCCTTCGCACGTTCCACCCCTGGTGATGGAGTATCAATAACCAGGTCGATTTCATGTCCCAGAATCAAATCCAATAAGTTTGGCGATTCCTGTTCAATCTTATTAATTCGAATTGCATGTACGCCATTTTCATTTAATTTTTTGGCAGTACTTCTGGTTGCGTATATTTTATAACCGATTGCTTCAAATCTTCTTCCAATCTCTACCGCATCTTCTTTATCTGCATCCTTCACTGTCATAATCATATTCTTATATTTCGGAAGATTTATGCCTGCGCCAAGGAAAGCTTTGTAAAGGGCTTCATCGAAAGTTTTCGCAATACCCAGACATTCACCTGTGGATTTCATTTCCGGACCAAGGCTGATATCGGCACCGCGGATTTTTTCAAATGAAAATACCGGCATCTTAATTGCAATATAGTCCGCTTCCGGCTGTACTCCGGGTGTATAACCCAGATCTTTTATTTTAGAACCTAAAATTACTTTCGTAGCAAGGGTCACAATTGGAATTCCGGTAACCTTGCTGATATAAGGAACGGTACGGCTGGAACGGGGATTTACTTCAATTACATACACATCTTCCTGGCATACGATGAACTGGATATTAATTAATCCGATTACATGAAGTGACTGCGCCAGCTTTTTGGTATAATCTTCGATCTTAGCCTTTACCTTTGCATCCAGGCTCTGTGCCGGATATACAGAAATACTGTCACCGGAATGAATGCCTGCTCTTTCAATATGCTCCATGATTCCAGGGATTAAGATGTCGTCTCCATCACATACCGCATCTACTTCGATTTCTTTACCAACCAGATATTTATCTACCAGAATCGGATGTTCCTGTGCAATTCGGTTGATAATTCCGATAAACTCATCTACATCTTCATCATTAATTGCTATCTGCATTCCCTGTCCGCCCAATACGTAAGAAGGTCTTACCAGTACGGGATAACCCAGTTCATTTGCTACTTTCTTCGCTTCTTCTGCCGTAAATACGGTATGTCCTGCCGGCCTTGGAATCTGGCATTCCTCCAGAATCTTGTCAAACAGTTCCCTGTCTTCTGCCGCATCTACATTTTCTGCGGAAGTTCCTAAAATCGGAACACCCATCTTCATCAGCGCTTCCGTGAGCTTAATCGCAGTCTGACCGCCAAACTGCACCACTGCTCCGTCCGGTTTTTCAAAGCGAACAATATTTTCCACATCTTCCGGTGTAAGCGGTTCAAAATACAGTTTATCTGCAATATCAAAATCGGTACTTACCGTTTCCGGATTATTATTTACAATAATAGTCTCATAACCTTCATTTGAAAATGCCCAGGTACAATGTACGGAACAGAAGTCAAATTCAATCCCCTGTCCAATTCGAATAGGACCGGAACCTAATACCAGTACCTTTTTACGGTCTTTGGTTTCGATTGCTTCATTTTCACTTCCGAATACAGAGTAATAATAAGGTGTGGTTGCCGCGAATTCTGCTGCACAGGTATCTACCATCTTGTATGCTGCAACAATTCCGTTATCATAACGCATATCGCGGATTTCTTTCTCTGTTTTTCCGGTAAGTGCTGCAATTACATTATCCGGGAATTCAATGCGCTTCGCTTCTTCCAGTAATTCTTTTGTTAATTCCTGTCCCTTAAGCGCCTGTTCCATTTCCACTAAAATTGCAAGTTTATCAATAAACCATATATCGATCTTGGTTATATCATGAATCACTTCATAAGATACGCCCTGGCGGATTGCTTCTGCGATAACCCAGATTCTTCTGTCATCAATTTTCCCAAGCTGCTTTAACAGGTCATCCCCATGTAGATTTGAGAAATCATAAGACATTAAACTGTCCACATGCTGTTCCAGTGAGCGGATCGCTTTCATAAGTGCACCTTCAAAATTATTGCAGATGCTCATTACTTCTCCGGTTGCTTTCATCTGTGTAGTAAGTGTTCTCTTTGCACTGATGAATTTATCAAATGGAAGTCTGGGTATTTTTACAACACAATAGTCCAGCATCGGCTCAAAGCTTGCATATGTCTTTCCGGTTATGGCATTTTTAATTTCATCCAGCGTATAGCCAACTGCGATTTTAGCAGCAACCTTTGCAATTGGGTAACCGGTTGCTTTGGATGCCAAAGCAGATGAACGGCTTACTCGTGGGTTTACTTCGATAACACAATATTCAAAACTGGTTGGATGCAGTGCATACTGAACGTTGCAGCCTCCGGTGATTTTAAGCTCACTGATGATATTCAGTGCAGAGGTACGAAGCATCTGATATTCTTTATCTCCCAGCGTCTGTGACGGTGCCACTACAATACTGTCTCCGGTGTGAACGCCTACGGGATCAAGATTTTCCATATTACAAACTGTAATTACGTTTCCTGCGCTGTCACGCATTACTTCGTATTCGATTTCTTTCCATCCGGAGATACAGCGTTCTACCAGAACCTGTCCCACACGGCTTAAACGAAGTCCGTTACCAAGGATTTCAACCAGTTCTTCTTCGTTGTGGGCAATGCCGCCGCCGCTGCCGCCCAGGGTATATGCAGGTCTTAATACGATTGGATATCCAATAGTATTCGTAAATGCGATACCGTCTTCAATATTTTCTACAACCTTGGAAGCTGCAACCGGCTCTCCTATTTTTTCCATGGTACTCTTAAATTCCAGACGGTCTTCTGCTTTCTTAATGGTCATGGAAGTGGTACCAATTAATTTTACATTGTTCTTTTCAAAGAAGCCCTCTTCATCCAGCTCCATCGCCAGATTCAGTCCCGCCTGTCCGCCAAGGGTAGGAAGCACGCTGTCCGGTCTTTCTTTTAAAATCAGCTGCTTTACAACTTCTGTTGTCAGTGGTTCAATATATACTTTATCCGCAATCTGCTTATCTGTCATAATCGTAGCCGGATTAGAATTCAGCAATACAACTTCTAAGCCTTCTTCCTTCAGAGAGCGGCAGGCCTGTGTACCTGCATAGTCAAATTCTGCTGCCTGTCCAATGATAATCGGACCGGAACCAATTACTAATACTTTTTTTATCTCAGGATTTTTTGGCATTATTTTGTCACCTCCATCATTTTCATAAACCGGTCAAATAAGTATCCGGAATCTAACGGTCCCGGACAAGCTTCCGGATGGAACTGTACGGTAAAAATATTCTTACCTGTATATGCCAGCCCTTCATTTGTTTCATCATTTACATTTACAAAAGCAGGTGTAGCAACAGCCGGATCCAGATTGTCCGTATCTACTACATAACCATGATTCTGTGAAGAGATGTAAACTCTTCCTGTAGACAGGTCTTTAACCGGATGATTGCCTCCACGATGTCCATATTTCATTTTATGAGTATCTGCACCTGTAGCCAGTGCCATTAACTGATGTCCAAGACAGATTGCGAAAATCGGAATCTCAGAGTCATATAACTTCTTGATTTCTTCGATAATAGAAGTACACTCTTTGGGATCTCCAGGTCCATTGGAAAGCATGATGCCATCCGGATTGGATGCGATAATTTCCTCAGCAGTAGTCAGCGCCGGATAAACCGTCACTTCACATCCCAGCTGATTCAAAGAACGTGCAATATTTCTTTTAGCTCCTAAATCTAACAGGGCAACTTTCGGGCCATTCCCTTCCAGTACATATTTTTCCTTACAGGAAACCTTTTCCACTACTTTTCCAGTGGTATATGCTTTTAGTTTCGGAATAATTTCTTCTATCATATAATGCTCGTTTGTGGTTATCATCCCGTTCATGGTACCCTTTTCACGAAGGATCTTCGTGAGCGCTCTGGTATCAATTCCTGCAATACCGGGTATATCATGCTTTTTCAGAAATTCCTGAATCGTACCTTCACTTCTGAAGTTACTTGGGATTCTGGATAACTCACGCACGATGTAACCGTCCGGCCATGGCCTTGCAGATTCCATATCCTCATGGCAGATACCATAATTACCAATCAGCGGATAGGTCATTACCACTGCCTGTCCTGCATAAGAAGGATCTGTCAGAACCTCCAGATATCCTGTCATGGATGTATTAAATACGATCTCACTGATAATCTCCTTCTCGGCTCCGATACTGGTTCCGGTAAATACAGTGCCATCTTCTAGTATTAGAAAAGCTTTCATATGCCACCTTGCCCTTTCTTTTTCTTTTATTTATAGTAACCATTTTGTACGAACCATAACCCTTATTTCCAAAGCAATCTGTTCAAGAAAACCTTGAAAAAATACTTAAGTTCCTATCTTCGCGCAAAAAAAAAGAGAACGCCACTAAAATCTCAGGCTCCTATAGCCGCAAAATTTTGCCATGCGCTCCCCCTCGAGTCAAACTTTGAAGTCTGAATCCAAATTCAGGCTTCTTTGTATCACCACACTATAGGTTCTCAAATTGTTAAGATTCTACCATATCTTACGACACATTTCAACCTTTTTTTTGAGAAATTTTTGGAATTATTTTTTTGAAATCATTCGTATCTCTGTTTTAGCCTGAAGCTATACCGCTTTTTATACAAGATTGGTATGATTTCCGCTTATGAATTTATAAAAATTTCACTTGATTAATGAGGGGGATCTGCGTTAAACTATAACTGTAGATTTAAAACATAACAAAGTAGAAAGGAGTGTCGATTATGGCAACAGTATCTTTTACAACACCACGTGTAATACGTAATGATCAGGAAGCAGAGGCTTTGATAAAGGCTTTGGAGGAATCGGCTGCAAATCCGGTTACAGCAATTCCAACTTCAAATCTAATTCAAAAATCTGAAGAAGGCTGGGAATTTTTACGAAACTTTTTGTCAAAGTAAAAGATCTGATATGTTCTCAAATTCAAAAGATTTATCTGCATATCTCATTGGGCAAATCTCCAAAAATTTTAAATATTCACAATATCTGACGTTTATATCTATAAACGAAATATTAAATGCTGCTCAAACTATCATCCTCCCAAGCCACAAAAACATAGGCGGCCGCTTTATCTTTCTCGATTGTAAAAAAGAGAATTCTAAAGTAGCCGCCCTCTACGAAAGCAATGGATTCAAGTCTTATCAGGAAATCACCATGTCCGATGGCAGTACCTATCTTCAGATGGTTAAAATCTTCTAATAAATTTCATTATCCTAAAAGTAACCCTTTTATCAAAAACCAGACAGGCGGTACAAGCAGCGCCGGGAGCATGTTCAATGTTTTACAGTCTTTTATTTTTAGAATAGAAAGTCCTGAACTGGCAATCAGAAAACCTCCAACAATAGAAATCTCCGTCAAAAGTTCCGGTGTTAAAAAACCGCTTAAAAGTCCTGCCCCCAGATAAATACTTCCCTGCCATACAAACAATACCCCTGCTGTTATCGCCATCCCGATTCCATAAGTGGAAGCAAGAACCATAGAGGTCACAAAATCTAATGCAGCATTTGTAAATAAATAAGTATTGTCCCCATGAAGTGCACTTTCCATAGGTCCCAAAATTGACAACGTACCAATGCAGAATAATAAAATTCCGGTAGCCAGCCCCTGCCCCAGATTACTGCTTGAAAATTTACTGGTTAACAGCGCAAACCGTCTGTCTATGCCGAGCATCGTGCCAAGCAGGCTGCCAATTGCCAGACTGAAAATAAACAATACCGGGAACTGGCTTTTAGGCATGTTCTGTACGATTGCATTGATGCCAAGTCCTGCTGCAGCCAGACCCATTGCGTTAAAAAGTGCCCCCTGATATTCTACTTTAATTCCCTTCTTAACCAGACTCCCAATCAGACTTCCAGCCAGAATCGTTCCTGTATTTACAATCGTTCCAATCATAACAAATTTATCCTCCTCATACAGACTCAAATATAAACCCTCCAGTAGATAGAGGGTCAAGTAATTTTGTATGGAATCTGCAATTCAGTTACAAATCTGGAGGAATCATTTGTCATCCCCGCATCAATCAGGGTTATTTCAACGGAATCTCCATCCGGTTCATACCCCTGCTGCTCCATATAAGACAGTAATTCAAGATAATATCTCTCCGCTGCCTGATGGGTTCCCTGAAAACGGATAGACAGATAATCCGCTTCTTTTAAAAACACGGTGTCGCCCCGGTATTCATCCTCTTGTTCCAGCAACACAAAAATCCCGGAAAACTTATCAAATCTGCGTTTCAGCAAATCTTCCCGGGATACAGAAACTCCTACCTTTCCAAGAAACATTACCGCATTTAATTTATTGTTACGCTCCAGTTCACGGATTGGATATTCCAGATCCTCACCTACCGGGATCTCTTTTCTGAGATATGCTGCTTTTCTTAACGGTATTCGCTTTTCCATTATCCGGTCATACACTGTTTCCACTGCATCCTGAATCTGAGTCAGCCTTCTCTTCAGCTTTTTCTCCACCAGATCCAATTCGCGTTTTCTGGATGCAATTTCATCCTGCTGCACTTTTAAGATATAAACCATCTGGTCAATATCCTTATTTCCAAAAAAATCTGCGATTTTCCCGATCGGCATATTGAGTGCCCTGAGATACTTTATGGTATTCAGCCGTTCAAACTGTCTGGTAGAATAGTACCGATATCCGGTAGCTGAATCTGTCAGCTCCGGTTTTAAAAGTCCAATCCCATCGTAATACCGCAAGGTACGTATATTAACATCAAATAATTTTGCAACTTCTCCAATTGTAAATAATTCTTTCATAAATGTTGTCTCTGCCTGTATAATTCTTTTAGGTCTTCTATTGCCATTCCCATATCCAATATATGAAAACCAAAATAAATTTCATTCATTATCTGTGCATCCGCCTGCTCAAAGATATCACGGCTCTTCTCTCCGGTCATAAAATGCCAGCACCGGTACAGATAACCGCTCCAATACATCACTTCATTGGTATATTTATTGCCAGCCCCTTTCAGTCCCCGGGCTTCCTGTGCCAGCAGTTCCAACAGGTAAGCTTCTCCCGCCCACTGCAGTCTGTCGTAATCCTCATCTAATCCTGCCGCTGCACTGCTATTCATAAAAACTTTTATAAAATCAGGGCTGTCATATCCCATTTTTAAAGAAAGTTCAAATAATCGCCCTTGTACATTACAGATCTGGTGTTCCATCAAACTTAACTTTCTCCTCATATACGGCTGCCCCCATTCAGTATTTCATCAAAATAGCGGCCTTCCCTGCGATATTTTCTGCAGATTTCCTCCGCCCTGGTGATTTCGCCGGCACGGTTTGCTTCGCACATTTTCCTGGAATAAGCTCTTTCCTTTTCACCAATAGGAAGATTTTCAATGATCCGAATCTGCTTACAGGCGCGTTCGCTGACGGCTGCATACTGCTTATCTGCCTTAAGCGCACTCAGACTGTTCATCAATGCCACATCTGTAATCTCGCAGGAGAAAAAACGTTCCAGAACAACAAACATTCTGTCACTCACAACGTATCCGCTTATCATATCACAATCTTTTGCAATATTTTTAAACTTTTCATAATAAGGAGTTCCCTTCATGTCCTCCATTCTTCCTCTGTTTAAAGCAATCAGCATGGCCCAGTCAATACTTACCTCTAAATTCAATATCTTTAACCCCGTAAGATCTACTTTTACGGTATACATCCTTGCCTCCGGAAAATTGCAGATGAGTGACATTGGCTGACTCTGATTTGTCCCCATATAAAAACCTTTGCCGAAATCACAAAACTCACTGCTGATTGGGCGTACGGCTCCCTGAATCCCTCTTTTTGAACCATGATATAACATCAGGCTTTTTTCCGAAGTAATCACCACTGCATCCTTTTGCAGTTCATCAAAATCAATAAGATTATCCCGGCAAATCATACGAAGGCTGTTAATCGCCACTGCTGTCGGCTCACAATGTCCATTTTCCCAGCGATTCACCGTGGCAAAGCTGACGCCCAGTACTTTTGCAAGCTGAGTCTGGCTAAGCCCGGCACGCTTACGAATTTCCTTTACCATCTCAGAACTTTTCATATCCGCCCTCCACCTTGGAACATGTCCTAAAATGATTATACCCGTCTAACCACTCCGCTGCGTATGCTGCAATCGTGCAATTTCAGGAATGCAGCACCGCTACGCTCCTGAAATTACACGGTTACATCCCACACACCGTTACAATCAGACAGGCACAAGCATTTTTTCACACACTCTGATAAATTTCATATTGATATCATACCATGGTCGATTTTTGATTACAAGTCGATGTATTCTTAACTTAGCAAAATTTTACAAAAAATATGTACATTTCAGGGATATTTTTTCTCAGAATGCAAAAACTAAATAGAAAACAAAGAAACAGGTTGAAAAATATAATAAGAAGGGAACTGCCAAAGCTACTCAACCTGTGAATCGGCAGAATCATTTTATGATATGGTGAACTAACATGATTAACAATGAAGAACTTCCTATCGGATTTACTATGGAAATGGCCATGCATTCCGAAGTTTTAAATCGTTTTGCAGGACTCCCCAAACAAGAACAGGAAAAGATTATTAACGGTGCAAGAAACATTAACAGCCATGATGCGATGCGCAGCTATGTAGAAAATATTTTTAATAATGGTATGCAGTAAAACAATAAAAAGTTCCGGTTAATAGCACCTCTGCTATTACCGGAACCAGTAGTTCATAAAGCTTCTGTTTCAATAATAATTCTAAAATCCAGTACTCCATCCAGCCAGAAACCCTACTGACAGTGCTGATTATTTTGTCAGTCTGCAAGGCGGAGGATGGAAGCGGAGTGGTTCCTCCGCTGACTGACGACAACGCGGCAGATGGCAAAATAGAGTGCTGTCAGTAGGGTTTCTAGCCGGATGGAGTACTAGCTTACACTTTCTTTCGGTTTTCCATCCGGATAAATCGTTTTCATTTTTTTCATTGTCATAAAATACGCTATTCCCAGTGGTATTGCAGCTCCTATCCAGGCAAGCGGATTTGACCAGCACGCTCCGGCAAACCCCATAATTCCTGACAAACAAATTGCAGCAAAACAGCGCATAACCAATTCCATTACACCTGCAAGTGTCGGCATAAAGCTTTTTCCAAGCCCCTGTAACGTAAACCGGAAAACAAACAGCAGTGCTAATACAAAATACAGGCTTCCGTTTATGCCCAGATATACCTGTGCCAGGTTAAGTACCTCCGGTTGTCCGGGGCCTACAAATATTCCCGCAAGCTGATAACCGGCAAAGATATTTACAAGTCCCATCACGATACTAAATCCTACAGAAATCAAAGCACATTGGAATACCCCCTTACGGATACGGTCTATTCTTCCTGCACCCATATTCTGCGCTGCATATGTACCCATGGTAGTTCCAAAGGAATTCATCGGCTGTGTGGCAATACTGTCAATCTTCTGTGCCGCCGTATATGCCGCAACAGACACAGCTCCCAGTCCATTCAGAGCATATTGCAGTATTACTGCACCAATTGCTATAATGGACATCTGAAATGCCATAGGAAGGGCTAATTTCAGATGCAGGGTAACCTCCCAGGATGTCACCTTCCAGTCATCTTTTTTGGGAATCAGGAAAGTAAGCCGCTTCTTCATATACCACAGACATAATAATCCGGATACCAGCTGTGCCAGAATCGTTGCCCATGCAGCTCCTGCCACACCCATCTTAAATACCAGAATCAAAACAAAGTCCAGAATAATATTCAGTATACATGCAATGATCAAAAACAGCAGAGGCGTCTTACTGTCGCCAACCGCCCTGATAATATTCGATAACATATTAAACAGCATACATGCCGCAGTTCCTGTAAATATAATTACCAGATAACTCCAGGCATCATCAATAATCTCTGCCGGTGTCTGCATCCACTCCAGGATTGGTCTGGTCAGAGGAACCGCAATCACGGTCAGCAATATTGTAACTGCCAGGCTGATTAATGCCCCAACTGCAATACTGCGGCGAACTCCATTCTCATCAGAAGCTCCAAACCGCTGCGCCGTTACGATAGACAACCCGGCGGTAAGCCCCATTGCAAATCCCAGTATCAAAAAGGTAATACTTCCCGTACACCCCACTGCTGCAAGCGCATGGACTCCAATTGTCCTGCCTACAATTAAGGTATCCGCCATGCTGTAGAACTGCTGAAATATATTTCCAATCAGCAGCGGAATTGTAAAAAACAGGATTAATTTCGCCGGTTGTCCGGATGTCATATTTTTTGTCATAGTTGCTTTCCCCCTTCATTATTTTAATGAAACACGGTCTATTATAGTATTTCGTCAAAAAAATAGAATGTAATTTCTTGTACAGTTCATGTAGTATTTTGCATTCTGCCTTGCATCCCATCCAAAACCGTGTATAATAAAATTATAAAAGACCCGGAGTGATGATACATGTGCAATCAAAACTATGATATTACATACGAAGATTTAAATCCTACATTTTTATACTTCTGTACTCTGAAGCGAAATGAGGAAGAGACCAATTACCACTGCCACGACTTTATCGAGTTCTCCATCATTCTGAAAGGAGAAGGTGCACACGTGATTGATGGCGAGATTTATCCTGTAAAAGAAGGGGATTTCGTCATTTACAATCCCGGTACCTATCACCGAAGCCTGGTTACCTCTTCGGATAACCAGGCCCTGGAGTGTTTCCTGTCCTTTTCCGATGTACATTTTCAGAATCTTCCAAAAGGACAAATGCCCTTGATCAACGGAGAAAACATTATTGCCATGGATGCAATTATTAAGCAGGAAATCTTCAAAATCTGTTCTGCAATGGAAAAAGAATACCAGACCTGGAAACCGGGACGATACTTTATGTTAAAATCTTATCTGATACAGATTATTCTTTTAATCATACGGGAACAGCAGGATTCTCAAAAGATTCCGGATGGCTGTATCTTTGAATCTACGAACCGTAAATATGTCGTCAAAAAAATTATTCAATATTTTAGCCAGCACTATTCCGATAAAATATCCCTGGATCAGATCGCCCAGAATATGTATCTGAGCACTTTCTATATTTCCCGTATTTTTAAAAGTGAAACCGGAGAATCTCCGATTAACTATCTCATTAACCTGAGGATGGAAAAAGCCCGGGAATTAATTGAAACAGATGAAGCGATCAGCGTGCAGAATGTTGCCGCCTGTGTTGGATATGATGATGTATACCACTTTAGTAAATTATTTAAAAAGCATTATGGGGTGGCGCCTTCCAAATATCGTGTCGGGAAAAGATTTGAGTAGATATTGGAATGAGGTGAATGAATGGCATATACGGAACTGATTAAAAATTTTGAGCGCATACGGGATTATATGAGAGAATTCTACGTCTATGGTTTTAAGTGCAGAGAGGAGTTCGAAAAGAAAAGCAGCCGCTCATACGATAATGAACGCCGCAGAATCGAAAGCTATCTTGGTGATTACATGGGCTTTCGCCAGACTCCCGGCGGAAAGAATGTCTTTCTTTCCATTGACAGCAGAACATGTGTGCACAATCCTCTCTATAAGGCATTAAAAGCAAAGAGCTTTACAAACGGCGATATCACTCTGCATTTTATATTATTCGATATCTTGTATAATCCGGGTATTTCTTATACTTTAAAAGAAATAACAGATAAAATTGATGCATCGTACCTTTCTTTTTTCCAATCCCCTATGCTTTTTGATGAATCTACTGTTCGGAAAAAACTAAAAGAGTACATCGAATCAGGCTTAGTAAAAGGTAAAAAACAAGGAAGACAGATTGTGTACAGCAGAACCGGCGCTGAAGACCTGTCATCCTGGTCCGATGCATTAAATTTCTTTTCTGAAGCAGGGCTTTGCGGGATAATTGGCAGCTTTTTACTGGATCAGACCGGTTACGAATCTGAATTTTATTCTTTCAAGCATCACTACATAGCACATGCTCTTGAAAGCGAAGTACTTTGCCAGCTTCTGTATGGGATTTCCCAAAAGCGTTTCGTAACTATCACGAACTATACAAACAGATCAGAAAATACAAACACATGGGACCTGATCCCTCTCAGGATATTCGTAAGTGTCCAAAATGGAAGACGCTATCTGATGGGCTATAGCACCAAATATCACAGGATCAATTCCTACCGTCTTGATTATATTACCGGTGTAAAACCTGGGGATATCTCAGAAAATTTTGATCAGCTGCGGGACAAACTGGCAAATATGCAAAAATACATGTGGGGCATTTCATGTAACCGGCGGAACGCATTGGAACATGTAGAATTTACCATATATATTGGTAACGGTGAAGAACACATTTTTCATCGGCTGGAACGTGAAAAACGATGTGGGACAATACAGCGGATTGATGCTAATACCTGCCGCTTTATTGCTGATGTATATGATACCGGCGAGATGATTCCCTGGATATGTACCTTTATATGCCGGATTACTTCCATGAGCTTTTCTAACAGAACAATCGAAAACCAGTTCAAACAGGATATCAGGGATATGTATGATTTATATCAATTAGAAGAATCAGGAGGGGATACGTAGTGCTTTTTCATGAAATCTACAGTTGTTACTATCATGCAGTAGCAAATATTTTATCAGCATCAGTAAAAGGAAACCTGACTAATACGGAAATGGAAAAGATCATAAATGAAACAGCCTTTGGTGAAAGTCATTTAACCATTATACCTGCATTGAAAAATGAAGAATGGCAATTAATGGATGACTCATTACATACACCGCTGACCCACGAACCTTCCATAGGGCTTACAACCCTGCAAAAACGCTGGTTAAAGGCAATCACCCTTGATCCCAGAATCAAACTATTTGAGATTGATTTTACGTTTTTAAAGGATGTGGAACCACTGTTTACACCCGCAGATTATGTTGTGTTCGACAAATATAATGACGGAGATGAATATGAAGACGAAAATTATATTAAGATTTTTCATAAACTCCGCAGCGCCATGCATGCCCGTAAAAAGGTAATCATCCGGTATAACAGTCAGAAAAACAACTACAGGGCCATCATCTGTACACCTTATCAGTTCGAATATTCAGAAAAGGATGATAAATTCCGTATTCGTATTTTAGGGTGCCGGTACGCCGATATGCTCAATGTGGGCCGCATCAAAGAATGTGAAATAACAGAGGCAGAAGGGACAGCCGGCAAGAAAATCAGGAACGTCACTTCAGAATTTCTGATAATGGAACTTTTAGACGAAAGAAATGCCTTGGAGCGTATTATGCTTCATTTTGCTCACTTTAAAAAAGAAGCCGAACGCCTTTCCGAACATAAATACAGAATAAAAATATATTATGAGCGGGAAGATGAGACAGAATTGCTGATCCGGGTTTTATCATTTGGACCTTTCGTCAAAGTAACGGAACCGGAACACTTTGTAGGATTGATAAAAAAAAGACTGTTAATGCAGAAAAGTTGTGACCTCAAATAAGAGTTCGCAACTTTTTTTCCGTGATAAATACATAATTTTCCATTAGAATATAGTTGCAGGGTTGCTTCAGTGTGTGTGTTCTGATCTCACCACGGTGCGCCAGGTCTGCCAAAGCGTATGCCAGAGCAATGCTGCCGACAATCGCAGGTTCGAATCCTGCCCGGGAATATTCACCGGCCAAGTGGTTTTGGTGTGCTTAAAAGGCACAATCTGCTGTGCTCATTACACAGAATTTAACATTACAACATACAGACATTCCCGCAGGTAAATGCTGGATCTGCACCGTTACGTGCAAAGGTCCCTTTGCCTGCAGTGTATCAAATGCCTTGCCTGAAAAGGATACCGTTTTGCTTAATCATCGGCCAGAGCTAATGCTTACGCCCGTGACAATGTTAAACTTAATTACTCAGCCGCATTTTTTACATTGGATGTCTGTCAATCAAAGAATAATCGGGAGGTATACATATGCGCATTATTATTCAGGAAAATCAAAGAGGCCTGCTCTTTAAAAACGGAAAGTTTGTGAAATTACTGGAAGCCGGAAGATATTTCATCTTTGGCACTCAAAACATGGAAATCGTCCAGCTGGATCAGCCGCTTACATCTGAGACCTGCTCACCGGAAGTTCTGCTTCGTAATGAAAAGGTTGCAAGACAGACAGCCACTGTAGATGTAGCGGATGAAGAACTGGCACTTCATTTTATAAACGGTAAATTTGAGGAAATACTAAGGCGCGGCAAATACGCATATTGGTCTGTTATTCATAAACATGAATTTACCAAAGTGTCTATTAAGGCACCGGAGGTACCAACCGATATACCGCAGTATATTTTTAGTAAAATCCCATCATATCTATATTCTAAAATTGAAGTGAAAGAATATCAGAAAGCACTGTTATACTATGACCAGAAGCTGGTAAAACTGCTTGATGCAGGAACCTACTACTACTGGAAATGCAGTACAAAGGTTGACTACAGCATTGTAGATACCCGTCTCACCCAGATGGATATAAACGGGCAGGAAATACTCTCTCAGGATAAAGTCGCACTACGAATCAATTTCGTATGTACTTATAGGATCACAGACTACGTCAAAATATTTACAGAAATAGATAATTATGAGGAACAAATGCATGTTGCGGCCCAATTTGCACTTCGGGATTATATCAGTAAATACCGCATTGATGAGATTCTTGAAAATAAAGAGCAGATTTCTGCCTATGTCTTCGAAAAGCTAAAAGAAAAATCAAGTGAACTCTACGTAGAAATTACTGATGCAGGCGTAAAAGACATCATACTCCCCGGCGAAATCCGGGATATTATGAATACCGTACTAATTGCCGAAAAACGCGCCCAGGCAAACGTGATTACCCGCCGGGAAGAAGTCGCTTCTACACGGTCACTGCTTAATACCGCCCGGCTTATGGATGAAAATACTACACTATATAAACTCAAAGAACTTGAGTATCTGGAAAAAATCTGCGAGAACGTGGGCAATATTTCTGTTAATGGCAGCAGTGGCCTGCTTACACAGCTGACTGCTATTCTGCATGGCGGATCAGCCTCCTGACACGCTCTAGTACTAATATGCCTGATTCAATAAACGCATCCCCTATGCATGAAAATTCCGGCAAATTATGTCACAAAGCCCTGGACAGCACAGCTTAGCCGGAAAACAAAAAATAAAAGCGTGTCTGAAAGATATCCTTCCCTTTTTTCAAACACGCTTTCACTAATTAGAGCTTTTATAATGATCCTCTAAATCATCTCATAAATCATGCGATTCAATTTGCACTTCATTAACCAAATCACGGATTTAATTCTGCTATCCTGGTAACACCCACATAAATCTCCTGAATCTTATACCAGGTTCTATAATCTACTATCCCCGTCTCCGGCAGCCCAAACACATCCTGGAATACCCGGACTGCATTCTGCGTACCCTCTCCATAAATCCCATCCACTGCAATTTTAGGTATCAGCGGATATGCATTGGAAATTGCATTTAACTGTTCCTGAATCTGTCTGACTTTATCCCCGCTGGAACCAATATCCAGACTGTAACCCGGCCAGGATGAAGGAATGCCCGCAATTTCCTCTGCACTATTAATATACATACTCTGACCATAATAATTACGCAGAATCTCAATCGGTGTGTACCCCTGATCCCCCAGTGTCTTTGATCCCCACTGCGTCATCCAGTTTGGACACTGGACTCTCTGTCCATCACAATACTGTGTCAGAATAGGCTGTTTAACATTCGGCCTGGACAGATAATTACTGAACAAATCATCTACTACTTCCGAAATGCTTTCAAATATATTGCGGCCATAGATCCATTTATGGTCAAATGCTGTAGATGAGGTGATCGTAAAATCAAATCCTTTATTCCGGTACCATTCCGTATAAACCCTGTTCAAAGTAAATGACATAATAGCCAGTACATTCGCTTCAATTGTAGCTCTTGGCCAGGTCGCATAGATCTCGCTTGACGCTACATTTTTGATATAATCCTTGTAACGAATGTAGTAGTCTGTCGCTGTTGTGTCCCTTGGAGAACCATCGTGTACCACGATAAATTCAGGGATAACGACACGGCTCAGAACAATTTCCCCGATCTGATTAACAGGCTTAATTTCCGCTTCCGCGATCTTCGGCGGATAAACCCCATAGAGCGTATGTGCCGGAATTACGATTACATCAATCCCTTCATTATCAACAAGGGGGCGCAGCCGCACTTCCTGCAAAGCTGTCTGATCCGCCAGAATCTCTGTACCACTAATCGTGATTGTCTCAAATCCTTCAGCAGTAATCCGAAGTGTATACTCCGAATAAGGCTGTGTCTCTGATGGAGCAAGACTGTATTCCAGAGGCGGCGTTGCCAATTCTATAGCTGCCGTCTGTCCTGTGCTGTCTGTTTTGATTTCTTCTACTGTACTTTCCGGGTCCCCTGAATAGGAGATATCTATCGTCGCGTCTGCAACCGGCATAGCACGCTGGTTCGACAGTACACGTATCTGTAAACGCCCCCGATCCGGGGTGTCCTGCTGCATGGCTTTGATTGTATTATTTGACATGCCTGACCTCGCAAATATCCTGTCATCTATAGTATATGCAGAAATTTAACATGTGTATACGATATTCGTTATCTGTCTGCAATGAGAGCATTTCCTGACAAAAAACCGCGTTTTTGAACTGTCTCTTAAAAATTCTTCTAAAATAGTTCCTTCACTTCTTTAATAAAAAAAGCTGCGAAATAAAGTTAATCTTCCTTTATTTCGCAGCTCTGACTTTTACACTTCTAAAATAAACAAAATACTCTGCTATAATGATCCTATATTTTTATAAACGGTGTACCAGCCTGATCACATTTACAGAATCTTCATAACATCATTAAACATAACGACTACCATCAGAACCATAAGTGCCATTAGCCCAACAAAATGTACCATTCCTTCTTTTTCCGGACTGATCCTCTTACCCCGTATAGCTTCCAGAATTAAAAATACCAGCCTGCCGCCATCTAAAGCCGGAAGCGGGAGCAGATTCATAACCCCAAGATTGGCAGTTAATAATATGGAAATGTTCAGCATATTCAGCCAAACCAGGAAACCGCCTCCCTCTCTGGCACTCTCTTCGTATGCATCTCCAATAATCGTTACAACACCAACCGGACCCGACATATCATTGATACCCACCTGACCTCTGACAAGCATCTTCAGGCTTCCAATCGTGGTATCGATCCAATATTTCACCTCATAGGCGCTATACTTAAGAGTACTTATAGGATTGCCTTTCACTCTGGTACCAGCAGGAGCAATGCCGAATACATATCTGCCGCTGTCCGTCTTCTCAGGTGTCATCTGAATAGTATGGCTTTCCCCATCCCGTTCAAAATCAAGCGTAACCGGTTTCCCCTGATTAAATGTAACATAATTATTGATTTCTCTGGAAACACGTATCTTCTTATTATTCATCTTCGTAATAACATCGCCTTCTTTTAGACCTGCTTCTGCCGCAGGATAACCTTTGGTAACGGCTCCTACTACAGGTGAATCATGGCCAATGCTACCAATAATAAACAATGCCAGAACAAATGCTAAAATAAAGTTAAATATCGGACCTGCGGCAATAACAGAAATTCTTGCCCAAACGGATTTACTGCCAAAGGAACCATCGTCACCGGCTGCTTCATCTTCACCAAGCATCATACAGGAACCGCCGAACGGAAGCAGTTTCAACGAATACCTGGTCTCACCTTTTGTAGTGCTTACCAGTCTTGGACCCATACCCACTGAAAACTCTGTAACGGTAATTCCATTTAATTTCGCCAGGATAAAATGTCCCAGCTCATGAATAATAATGATAATACTAAATATTAATATAGCAATAACGATTTTCAATCTACCACCTGCTTTCAATCAATTCATAAGTTGCCTGTTCCGTAGCCAGTATCTCTTCCACAGTTGGATTCTGGATGGTCTTATGTTCCTCCATACAGTACATAATGATATCATAAATATCCAGGAAACGGATTTCCTTATGTAAAAATTTACTGACTGCACGCTCATTGGCTGCATTGAATACCGTCGGCATAGATCCGCCTGCCTTCGATGCCTGAAATGCCAGCGGCAGTCCGAGGAAAGTATCCATATCCGGTTTTTCAAAGGTAATCTGTGACAATTTCCAAAAATCCAGCCGTTCTCCGCCCAGGTACTTACGATCCGGATAATAAAGCGCATATTGTATCGGCAGCTTCATATCCGGTGTTCCCAGTTCTGCCATAATCGCTCCATCTACATATTCCACCATAGAATGGATAATACTTTGCGGCTGTATCACTACTTGTATTTTATCCAAATCTACTCCAAACAACCACTTGGCTTCCATAACTTCCAAACCTTTATTTACCAATGTTGCCGAGTCTATGGTAATTTTCTGTCCCATTGCCCAGTTTGGATGCTTCAAAGCATCTTCCAACCTGACTTTTTCCAAAAATGATTTGGTTTTTCCTCTGAATGGACCGCCTGATGCCGTCAAAAGTATTTTACCAATTCTTTTTGGATTCTCTCCGTTTAAGGACTGGAAAATCGCGCTGTGTTCACTGTCCACAGGCAAAATACGGACACCGCATTCTTTAGCTAATGGCATAATAATATGTCCTGCCGTAACCAGTGTTTCCTTATTTGCCAGCGCAATATCCTTTTTCGCCTTGATTGCTTCAATTGTAGGCAGAATTCCAATCATCCCCACAATAGCAGTGACCAGAATCTCCACCTCCGGCAGCGTGGAGATCTCAATTAATCCCTCCATGCCGCTTACAACTTTTACATCCAGATCTTTAACGGATTCTTTTAATTCCGAAGCAGATTTCTCATCCCAGACCGCAACTGCCTTTGGCGCAAATTCCCGAATTTGTTTTTCCAAAAGCACGATATTACTGCCTGCCGCCAATGCCGCTACCTGTAAGTCATTATTTTCCCTTACTACTTCTAATGTCTGGGTTCCGATAGAACCTGTTGATCCTAACACTGCTATCGTCTTCATAAAAAATCCTCTCTTGTTCTTTCTTGGAGTGTACTTAAAATATCATTGCAGCAATCTGCCCGCACCATTAGCCAGGCACTTTTTCAAACACACTCTGATTCTTAATTAAAAAGTGTTGCTAAAAAGTAAATAACCGGAGCTGTAAATATAACACTGTCAAAACGGTCCAGTATCCCGCCATGCCCCGGTATCAGCTTGCCGTAATCCTTAATTTCGTGATTTCTCTTAATTGCAGAAGCTGCCAGGTCGCCTACCATGGAAATCAATGCACCAATTCCGCAAATAACCGCATAGACTGCAATCTGATTCTGTGCCTCCAGATATTTTCCAATTACAGCAGCATAAATTGCTCCCAGAAGTGCAGCGCCGACCACTCCGCCAACTGCCCCTTCTATGGATTTTTTCGGACTTAACTTCGGAGACATTTTATGTTTCCCAATTAATACACCCACACAGTACGCACAGGTATCGCATCCCCAGGAACACAGGAAAATCAGCCACACGATAAATGCACCGTCCTGTAGATTTCTCGTCTGGAAAATATAGGACAGCATCACAGATACATAGGCAACGCCAAAAAATCCTGCCATCACCTGTTCTGCCCGATACTTCGGGAATGTAAACACATAGACAAACATAAATGCTACCAGCAGAAAAATCAGCCCTATCATACTATATGCTTCAAATCCAAAAAGTAACATGAAATAGTAACCAACAGTTCCAATATAACCTACTATTGCCAGTCCATGGTTCTGCTCGGATTCTACTTTCATTGCTCTGTAAAGTTCGTTCAAGCCGATCAACGATATCAGAAGCAAGGTAGCAAATAATACATAGCCCCCTGAAATAATCGTCAACAGCGCAATCAGTACCAACACAATACCACTTATGAGCCTCGTCACAAACATGGTTAATCCTCCTTCACGCCCCCGAAACGCCGATCTCTGCCATTGAATTTATCAATCGCTTTCATCAGTTCATTCTTATTAAATGCCGGCCACGGCACATCTGTGAAATAAAATTCCGTATATGCCAGCTGCCACATCAAATAATTGGAAAGCCGAAGTTCCCCGCTGGTTCGAATCAGAAGATCCGGATCCGGTATCCCTTTCGTATCCAGATAATCGGAAAAAACATCCTCCGTAATATCCGATACCATTACTTTTCCATCCTTACAGTCCTGTGCCAGATTGCGGATAGCACGCACGATTTCATCACGGCTTCCATAATTAATGGCAATCTGAAAATTCAGTCCCGTATTATTCTTCGATGTCTCCTGCAAAGACCGCATACTAGCCTGTAAATCCGGATCCAATGCCGAGGGATCTCCCAACATACGCACCTTCATATTATTCTTCTGAGCCGTCTTAATACAGGTCTTCGTATAGCTACGAAACAGCTTCATAAGTGATGCCACCTCTTCGCTTGGACGGTTCCAGTTCTCTGTTGAGAACAAGTACACCGTCAAATATTTGATTCCCATATTATAAGCATCTTCACAAATAATCTCCAGATTTTTTGCTCCTCTGACATGCCCGTAATTTCTGGGCATTCCTTTACTCTTCGCCCATCTTCCATTTCCATCCAGTATAATTGCCACATGCTGTGGTATTGCCATCTTTATTCTCCCTCCTGCGCCTATCTCACAGGACAGCCAAAACACTGCCATTTCATAGACCTTTTTCCATCATATCACAAAAAAGGGGACTGTCAAGAAGCCCCCTTCTATTATTTATAAAATTATAATAATTTCTTAAACCGTTAAGATTTCTTTGGACTTTTCTTCTACTGCCTTGTCCACTTCCTTGATGTATTTGTCCGTCATTTTCTGAGTCTTATCTTCTAATTCTTTGATCTCATCCTCAGATACATCTTCTTTTGCCATTTTCTTAAAAGCATCGTTTGCATCACGACGAATGTTACGGATTGCAACCTTAGCAGCCTCGCCTTTTTTCTTCACATCTTTAACCAGTTCTTTTCTGCGTTCCTCTGTTAATTCCGGAAATACAAGGCGAATAATCTTACCATCGTTATTCGGGTTAATTCCAAGATCAGAAGTCATGATTGCTTTTTCAATCGCCTTAACGAGAGTTGCATCCCAAGGCTGAATCTGAATCATTCTGGCTTCCGGAACGGTAATATTACCAACCTGCTGAAGGGGTGTCGGGGTTCCGTAATAATCTACCTTAATCTTATCCAATACATGTGGATTCGCACGTCCGGCTCTGATCGCTCCAAACTCTGATAACAGGTTATCATAAGATTTTGTCATTTTTGTGTCGTATAACTTAATTCTTTCATCCATTTTTCATTCCTCCTGATTTTTATAGTTGAAATTATACGGTTACTTTTGTACCGTTAATCTTACCTTTTGCGGCATTGACAATGCTGTCCTTTTCGTTTAAGCCAAATACCAGCATCGGCATTTTATTCTCCATACAGAGTATGGATGCCGTCATGTCCACAACAGCCAGTTTCTGATCAATTACTTCCTGGATAGAAATCTCGTCGTATTTCTTAGCATCCGGGTTGTCCTTTGGATCGCTGTCATAAACCCCGTCAACAGCCTTTGCAAGCAGAATCATATCTGCTTCAATTTCAACGGCACGGAGTACAGTAGAAGTATCGGTTGAGAAATAAGGATGTCCGGTTCCTCCCGCAAAGAAAGAAACAACTCCTTTTTCAAAATATTTATTCACACGGTCCTTCGAGAACAGTTTTGTGAAAGAGCCACATGCAAATGGCGTTAAAATCTGTGTCATTATTCCAACGGAACGGAAAATTTCTGAAACATAAATACAATTCATAACAGTTGCCAGCATTCCAATCTGGTCTGCCTTCGTGCGGTCAATCGTCTCACTGGAACGTCCCCTCCAGAAATTACCACCGCCAATTACGATTCCAACTTCAATACCATCATCTACTAATTGCTTTACCTGATTCGCCACTTCCGTTACGGTAGGCTCATCAAACCCTGTCTTCTTACTTCCGGCTAACGCTTCGCCGCTGAGTTTCAGTAATACTCTCTTCATCTTTGCACCTCTGCTATATTTTTTCTTTCCAGCAGGTCATTGACCCGAGTAGAATCTTCGATGATAGTATAGCATACTTTGGGGGATATGTAACGTTGTTTTTTGGGAATTTTTTTGATGAAAATTCTAGTTATTTTAGCAAAGTCCTATATTAGTTATAGCCACTGCATTCCTGATGATCCATAATTGTAAAAACTTATTTCATGTCTTAGATGAGTTTGCCATAATAATCTTCAGCCAAATAACATTTAATGTTGTAACTTTTTTACAGCAAATACAGGGCTTTCATTAGAAGTGGTATGTACGAAAACATTAAATCAGGTTATATGAACTTAAAAAAAACACCATTACTTGTCAAAAATAAAGTCAATTTCTACACAAAATTAGAGCGAAACTCCATATATGATTACTCATATACTTTGCAACGCTCCACTAAACACTAATTAAATTTCTTATAATTATGATTCTGTTTTACCATTATTATAAGATATTGTAAAACTAACACTTCCTGTATACTCTCCAGCTACAGTTGCTGCTGTATCACTACCCTTAACTTTTACCGTTGTGGAATCTTTCTTGGTATTTGTAAAAGAAGCAATTTCACTTTGATCAACACTATCTGTTCCATTATCCTTTTTTAAACTAACTGTATACTTGACAGCATTATTATCTGTTAATAATAAATCCACCTCTGTTTTATCACTTTTTATTGTAACTTTCCCTTGATCATTTAAAATTAATACACTTGGGCTAAATATTAAATCATTATCCTCTGCTGTGCTATTAAATTTTAATGTTGTTGGTATTGAAACTGTATATGAAACAGGTACCTCATAATTTACATTTAATTCTTTACTTTGATTATCTTTTTCAGTCACATTAGTATTTTCCGCAAACACATTCATACTCATCCCCATCAACATAACCCCAGCTAACCCAAATGCCACTAATCTTTTTTTCATCATGATAAATTCCTCCTATATTTTACAATTATTTATTCATAGACTACATTAAATCTCAAACCACCACTATACTTCCCAGCCGGCACGATCTCTTTATCATCCATTGATACAATCCTAGCCTTCTGGCTATCCTTTGTCTGATCCAATTCTATGCGATTATCTCCCTTACGTATCAACTTTCCTTCTATATATAATTGATATTTACAGGATGTATCTTCATCGCCGTCCCGCATCAGAACAAAACAATCTGTTCCATCATCTGCCCAGTCCCCATCTATCTCAAGATATGCTTTTTTATCTCCCACATCTTTTATAAAAGAAGTCCCAATCTTAAAGTCCGTGCTTTCATTGATCATCACTTCCGAAGGAATTTTAATAGCATAGTATGGCGATAGAATATCATACGAGCCATCGCCCTTTTCCTTTTCTGTTTCGCTATCTGATTCCTGCGTTATGACTTTGTCTGTTTTGGGCTTTAAAGCTTTTGCTTCATTCCGTACTTCTGTCTCCTGTTGGGTGCTGTCTTTTTCAGGCACTTTACTTTTTTCTTTTGTACTACCAGCTTCCTGCACGTCACTTTCCGTACATTTTTCGGTCTCTAAACACTTTTCAGCTTCTGTTTCCTCTTCTGAATCCGTATTGGAATTCCCGTTGGTCTCTTCTATGGTTTTCCTCTCATCCTCAGTCACCTCTTCCACATCATTAAGAACCTGCTCTGTCGAAAGTTCCGACATATTTTCTGTATCTTCTTCTGTCATTTCTTCCGGCTGGATTACTGTTTCTTCCATATAAAACCCACAATATTCATCATGTACATGCATACATGGTTTTCCTTCAACTGCAGGCATATAAGAACATCCCTGGCAATGTTTAATCATGCCATCACCATCTGTATCTTTGCAATCCATATCACAGGGAACCTCAGATAACGCTTCTGCATACCCGCAAGTTCCATCGTGTTGATGGCTGCATACCGAATTTTCTGTCCCGACATTCATGAGACAGCAGGTGCATCCTTCTCCACACCGGACACAACCTTGATTTAATTCCGCTTCATTACAAGCACATATTTCATTACCCTCTGTAAGATCGTCACTTATTATTTCTTCTTTTTCCTCATTATCGCAGCTGCACTGTTCACAGGAACAGATACAACTGCCTGCCTCTTCGGCTCTAACCACTTTCATGGGAAACGTTTGTGTTATCAGGGCTGCGATCAGAATTAGAGGAAAACCTTTCTTCCAGGATCTGTGTCTAAATACCACCCTCCTATACGCCTCCTTACTTCACTTCCAGCGTTGTCTCCACATTTGCACCATTCATACCGGACTGGGTTACGATATGGAATGTGGATATTTTTAATACTGCCGGATATTCTCCCGCATCCAGCGCACGGTTTAAAGTAATATGAGTAATTGCCTCACCCGGCGGAACCTGTTTTGAAGTATACAGTACTTCATCCGTATCTTTTAATACAAGTTCAAAGGTAAAATAACAGGGGTTTCCTTCCGGATTTGAAAATGCCACATCTACTTCAGTCTTACCAGCCGGTAAATAGATCTGAGGATATCCCGGGATCGCTATGGAATCTGCATTTGGATCACCTTTAGGTGCCTGGGGTACTGTCCCGTCCCACTCTCCTGCATTTGGATCAACATCTGCAGATGCCGGCTGCTGCTTTTCTGTAGATACATCTGCTATCGACTCTGTCATCTGAGAGGAAGCTGGTTTGTTACCAAACCATCCCATATTATAACCAATTGCTGCTCCTGCACCGCCCAGAGCAATTACGCCTGCCAGGCTTCCGATAATAATCTTTTGCCTGATAAGTGCTTTCGCCAGTTCTTCTGCTGTCTTTCCGGCTGCTTTTCCCGCCGACTTTGCAGCTGTCTCGCCCGCCGCTCTCTTGGCCGCTTCGGTTGATAATTGTTCCTCTTCGTTAGGTAATTTCTTCTCTTCCGCCATATTTGCCACTCCTATGTCTTTATTTAATGCTGCTATGGCTCTCTGACTTGGATATTTCTTACTATCTGCCTAGATTATACCGCCATATCCAAAATCATGCCAATACTTAATCCGGATAACCTTGTGATGCTTTTTAGGTATCGCGGGTATCTGATTTATCCCCATAGTATTCCCGGAATAGTTGCAGGAATTTTCGACCATTCCCTGAGATCACTTCTTTTTTTCGTTTTATCCAGATAAGCAGCATCTCACCGGTAACATCTTCTATTTCCCTGCTGACAATTCTGCCTTTTGCAAGTTCTTCCATCTGCCATTTGTTCCCGAAAATAAAGGCGTCTGCGTGCTTTAACATTCGTATGATCGCATGATAATTATTCATGGTTATCGTTTTCCTAAAATCTGAAAAACGGACACCTCCCATATCTAATCCAAAATTTATATTAGCATAATAATCATATGGAAGGTGAATGTAACTATAATCCAGCAAATCCCTTGCATATATTTTTTCCTGTTTTAACAGTGGACTTTCTTCGCTCACCTGTATATAGATTGGACCCCTGTCCAGAACTTCGTATTCCATTTCTTTTAATTCCAGCGATCTGCGAAAGATAGGAAACTGGAAGGTATTGATTGCAACAATGCCTATTTCTGACTGTATTGTAGCCACACTGTTAATCACCTCTTCTACTGTGGTTTCAAATAAATTAATCGTTGTATGGTTTGACTTTACCGTCTCGTAGAAGCGCAGCATTAAATCATCCGCAAAAATAATCCTGGCAACGGCAACATTTAATTTACTCTGCACCGTTTCCTGACTCAGCATCTTTAAACCTGATACAGCATCTAACTGGGTTAGGATAGACTTGGCATAATAATATAAACTTTCACCTATAGGTGTCAATTCTACCCCCTGATTAGATCTTATCAGCAATTCCGCCCCTACTTCTTCTTCCAGGCTGTGCATTGCCCTGGTCAGATTAGGCTGAGAGTTAAACAAGACCTCAGCCGCTTTATGCAAACTCTTCTGTTCTGCAATAACGATAAAATATTCCAGATATTTTAGTTTCATTCTCTATTCCTTTGCTTCGTAGTTTCATTTTTATAACGGAAGATCCACAGCATCCGCTGGAAGCGATTCTACGGCTTCCAGATATTCCGTCATATTTTCATCATCCTGCATTGGATACAAAAAGCCCAATTGTGCTCCAACACTTTTTGCCAGTTCCCGAAAAAGGCTGCAGGCTGCCCATATTCCCAGCCAAATATTTTCATAAACTGCATCCGTATAGGTCTGCCTGTAGAGTCTCCAGTATTCTTCGGTAAGATAGCGTTTAAAATATTTCCCCATCTTCCCGGATGATACCTCAAAATTATTTTGACATCCGATCCACCAGCCGACCATGAGATCCAACTTCGGCCGGATTACTGTCTCCAGCATGTTTTTTGCATAGGGTAATTCATCTCTCCAGATTCCCTTTGCAGCATTTGCCATACACCACCAGAAATCGTTGCAGCATGCAGTATAATCCCCTTCCTGGGGGCATTTTACCAGATAGCTGTACCTTTTGATATCATTGATTTTACTTAAACAGCCATCCTTCTCCCAGAGAATCACTGTAGAATCCTTAAAATACTCTTCCGTTTCAACGGCTTCCAGAATCTGTATATGCAAATCGATGCGGTTTCCATCCTGAAACAGCATAAGATATCCATATGAGCTGGTAAAATCCACCTGCCTCCCCAGCATTTTATCCAGCTTATCCGGTTCCTGTACCATACGGAGTTCTCCGAATACCTTAATCCACTCCCTGTCTTCTAAAAAAGATGCGGTTTCTGTTACCACATACACAATGTCATAATCCTGAAATAAGTCCCTTGGCGCATCAGATTTCGCTCTGGACCCATTTAAATAAACCCCCAGAATTCTGTCATCATTTTTCGCAACTCCTACTATCAGTTCGTACATCTCCTGCTCACTTCTCATATAAAACTCCCTTTCTGATCTCATTAACCCTAATCTTGATTGCTGTCACTTCGATTGCTGTTACTTCTGTCGCCGTTACTTTGGTTGCTGCCATTTCGATCACCGTTACTTTGGTTTCTGCCATTTCGATCGCCGTTACTTCGATTTCCGTTACTTCGATCGCCGTTACTTCGATCGCCGTTACTTCGGTCACCGTTACTTCGATTGCCGCCATTTCGATCGCCGTTACTTCGATCGCCGTCACTCTAATTGCCGTCGCTTCGGTCACCGCCACTTCGATTACCTCCACGTCATATATTTAGACAAAACCTGCTCTTTACGGATAACTTCATGAAATTCTATAACCGCTTTCCATTCACTTTCAACCACCGCTGCCACACTTTATAATCCGGCATGATCTCTGCTACCACCGCATAAAACCGTGCTGAATGATTCATCTCTCTCCGGTGGGCAAGTTCGTGTATCACCACATAATCCACTACTTCTTCCGGCGCCAGCAAAAGTTTCCAGTTAAAATTCAGATTCCCTGCTGAGCTGCAGCTTCCCCATCTGGTCTTCTGTTCCCGAATAGTAATTCTTCCATATGAAACACCCATTATTCTGGCAAAGTACGCCGTCTTTGCACCAAACACTTCTTTTGCCAGATTGATCATCTTAAGCCTCTGGGCATCCGTTAACTGTCTGCTTTTCCTATTTTCAGAAGCTTCCCGGATTTCCTGCTGTTTTGTCAGTATCCAGTCTTCTTTTTCTTTCAGAAACTTCTCTATTGCATGCTTTCCGGCTCTTTTAGGTGCCCGCACCACTACATTGCCATCCTCCATAAGCTGAATGGCAAGGGTTTTTCTGGTACTGTAAATCAGTTCATATTCCATCCTGTTCACCACCGCATTTTATCTGAGAAAGATAGCAGTTCACTTCCTTCGTTGATTTCTTCTGCTTCTTCCGTCAGATAGACGCTGAAAAATGCTACCCGGTTATCCTTGCACCAGTATTCCAAACCGCAGTTCTCTGCCATTTTCTGTGCATTGATACAGTAAGCCGACAAACAGGATGCAATCTTCCTGGGGAACCTGCAGGGCATACCTTCCTGAATCCCACAATTTGCGCAAAGAGAACAGGGTCCCGCCATAATAATAAGTCCCTGCTTTCTGTCCTCTTCCATTCTGGCAACAAATTCCCGTGTCTTCTGGTTGTGGCGCTTTTTAACAGCTTTTGTCTCCTGGCTGTCCATAATATCCTCAACCTGGGTTATCGTCTGCAAAACCAGTGCCTTTTTATATTTTCTTACTCTTTCTTCCATGTCAACCGCAGTCCCGCAATCCGGTGGACAGGCATAGTTCTTTCCATAATTTCCACAGAGATTCTCTTCACAGTATTTACGAAGGGCAGCATCGAAAATCAATTCTTTGCTGTCTATCCATACCGCGTGGTGAAAACCGCTGTTTACCGCTATCTTAACTGCTTGTTCCATTTCTTCTTCTTGGTTTCTATCGATGTCTTCTGCCATATCATCGTCTCCTTTTCACAGATATTACCTGATCCAAACTTTTCTATGTAATAACAGGTCATTTTCCATCCAGTTCACTGCATCCTGCCAATCCTCAAACTGATATCCCTTCATTCTGCGTTTTATCTGGGAGAAGAAAGTGCTGATCACAGCGTTTCCGCCCCGTTCTCCGGGAGATGTCATGGACGGTGTAAGCGCCCGGGCTTCTATCTCCTGATGATAATCTTTTGTTCGATAAATGGGGTTTTGACTGCTATGAAGAATAGGTGCATTTGATTTTTTCGATTCCAGAATCATATCCATTGCCGCTCCGGCAAGCTCTGCAGAACGATAGCCGCCCAGCATGACACCGGCGGCACTTTTATCATACATATCTATAATGCCTGCAAGGTATATGGTCCCATCCATTTTCGTAGTGTATACGCCAATGCCAATACTATACTTTTCGCCCCGGGTCAAGGGGCGGAAGTCTCTGTGTATGAGATTTTCATAAATACCCCCATTGCCTTTTCGTTTTTCTGCTGTCTGCTCTTTACCCTTGTCCTGCATGTTCCCATGCAGCAGCTGAGAATTCTGTTCCCGGAAATTTACCCGCTCCCAGGTTAGGTATCGATCCGTCTGAATCCCCAGTATCCTGCAGACTGCATGTGGCTCTTCACCGGAACAGATATCTTCATCATCTTTTCTTTCCAATAATGGATTTGTAATTTCACGGTATTCATACAGATAACGGTATTTTTTAGCCGTGCAGAACCGGATCCATTGAAACAGTGTTTCTTCATCCGGACTAAGTTCTCCGCTTCCTATTTTTAAGGCAGTCTCATACAGGCTTTGCCGCAGATAGGGATTTCGAATTTCACTTGTCAAAAATTCCTACCCCTCCTGCAATTCCTGGTTTAGCTCTATTTTTTCAACCATATATCTGCCGTCATGGATTTCCATAACCGCCATGGTAATCTGCTGATCAAACCGGCGTTTGCCACAGCTGCCGGGATTGAGCCACAGGACTCCATCTTTTTCTTCACAAAAATACTTATGGGAATGTCCAATTATTACAGCGCCCACATGCGTAAGATTTTCCGGAATGGATTTTTTATTATGAACCATATAGAATTTCATATCTGAGATTTCAAAATATAGTTCCTCCGGCAATTCTTCCGCCCACTGCGCTTTGTCATTATTTCCGCGGACTGCGTATACCGGAGCAATCCGTTTTAACTCCTCTAATACTTCAGCCTTATTAATATCGCCTGCATGTATGATATAATCACACATTTCCAGAACTTCTAAAACTTCCGGTCTCAATAATCCATGGGTATCTGCAATAATTCCAATTCTGCATTTCTTCATAATCATTCCTCCTCTGTGAATCCAAAACACCTACACTGCGCCATTTTTCCAATTCAGATCCTTTCATCCCGCACTTTTCAGTGTGGGATAATCCTGCCATCTGACATGTAAGGTCATTATAACACACTTCGCGGTTTACGACACAGAATGTCTGTTTTTTTATAACAATTTTAGAATTATTCCAGTTAATTCCTTTTCGTCATTCCCATGTATAAAAGGCGTTCTTTTCCACATAAAAAACTGCACATTATTCTGTGCAGTTTCCTTCATCAAACGGTATATGTACGGTAACCTTTGACCCATCTCCTTTTTTAGAAAAAATATGGATTCCGTATTTCTCACCATAAGTGAGCTGTATGATATGATGGGCATTATTTAGTCCCACATGATTGTGTCCTTTTTCTTTCACTTCTTTGTTAATTGGAAGGCTTACCTGCCCTTCCTGATCAAATCCCACACCGTCATCACTTATTTCAATATAGATACTGCGGTCCTTTTCAAACATGACGATTTCTACAAAACCCGGTTCCAGTTTAGGCTCAATCCCATGTACTACCGCATTTTCTACAATCAGCTGAAGACACAGCTTAGGAATAAACATATCCAATACTTCTTCATCTTCCACAATAATATTATAATTAAGTCTGTCTCCATAACGGTAGCTCTGCAGATACAGGTAATATTCCACATACTCCAGTTCCTGCCGTATCTGTACCTTCTCCGTATCTTTTCGATATATTTTCGCCTGTATCAGCTGGGAAAATGAGGTTATCATCTTATAGGTCTCATCGTTATGATCCATCCTTGCCTGCAGTGCAATCGTATTTAATACGTTAAACATAAAATGGGGATTAACCTGGGTTTGTAAAAATTTCAATTCCATTTCTTTAATCGATAGCTGTTTCTCATAAACCTGTTTAATCAGATAATTTACATATTCGGTCATTTCATTGAATACCAGGCTGATCTCATGGAATTCTTCTGTACTGTAATCCGGAAGTTTTGTTTCAAAATCCCCTTCTTTTACAGACTGCAGTTTTTCTGTAAATTCTTTCAGTGGTTTTGTCAGATGATAGACAATCGTTACAAATGCGGCAAATACTCCAACACAGATTACAGCCAGTATAAAAATATAAATTTTAACGGAATCATAAAGTAAGTAGGTAGTTTGTCCCTCCGGAATTCCTATGGTAGCCCTCAGATACATGCTCATATCTTCTGTATACAGGCGAAACCCCGTGTTATCAATTACGTCCTCATATGGTACCGTCTGAAATGACTGATTGATCTCACCTAACTTCTCACCAGCCATATTATAATTCTCACCACTGATTATATTGCCCCTCCGGTCATATAACATCCAGAAAGCTCCCTTATAATTCTCCACCTGGTTCATAATACCTTCCAAAACATCCAGGCGGATCTCAAAGATAACACTGCCCTGATCCTTCATATTCCGGTCATACAGGGTAAATGCAAGGTACTCCCTGCCTTCCTGACCCGGATAATAACAGTAATCTGCGCTGCCTCCCGGTTTTTCCTGTTGTTTCCTGAAATTATTATATACCCCGATTGCTTCTTCCCTGCTTTTTTGTACTTCTGACTCCACCATCGCATAGTAACCGGTAAATAAAAAGTCATCCTGACTGTCAAATAAATACACTTTTTCCACAATCGGTTCATTACCATTGCCCAGGTTTTTCTGACTGCTGATATTTACCGTACGGGTATAAATATTTTGCAGCCTCTCCTGTTCCTTATCGTCCAGATCCGCCCTGCCTGCTTTATCCAGATATGCCATAAGTTCTTCGGAACCCCGGATTTCATAAATAATATTTTCCAGATATTCTGTTTTCGTATTGAGATTATTATTTGTTTCGGTCAGGAAAAAATCCAGATCATGTTCTATATACTTTCCCACGATCAGCCAAACCGAACAGATGAATACCACCCCGCAGAAAATAAGGGACAGCAGCGTAACGCTGAGATTTAATGCCATCATTTTCTCTCTTAGGGAATGACGTTTCGTTTTTCTATCCTTCATCGTTTCCTCCGCCTATATTCTCTGTTATTGATTTAGATAATTGACCACTGTCTCCGGTCCTATTTTGCCTTGTGCTTCCTCATATAAACGCTGGGACAGATCATCTACCGCATCATTTCCCCAGGACAGGCTGATTGCCTTAATGTGTATGTCTGCATCATTAGCAAGTTCCAACGCTTCTCCCAAAAGTGGATAGCCTTCTTTGATTTCATTTCCGCTTACATTAGGATTAGACGGTGCCTGTCCGGTTTCCATTGCCATTTTTTTCTGAACTTCTTCACTCAGCATATATTTAAGGAATCGGATACAGGCCTCCTGCTTTTTCGGATCCTCATTTTTATAAATCACGTAACCGGAAGAAGGTGAGATATAAGCAACACTTCTGCCATCTTTCGTAGGGTAATTGGCATATGCCACATCTTCCTTTATGGAACTGCTTCCAAGCAGCTCACTATCCCAAACTCCGTTAAAGTATACCGCACTCTTTCCATCCAGAAAATACTGCCTTGCATTGTCAATGCTGGACACAAAGTTAGACTCCTTACCCAGCTTACGGATATCCTTTAGAGATTGAAAAATTATCTTACTGCTGAAATTCTCCGGCAGTTTAGACGCCAGCTCTACGCCCTCTTCTCCTTCACCCGCAACTCTTGCCAGAAAAATATCTTCCGACAGCTGTACACTGTCTAGTGCTGCCGCGGCAAAATCAGGATTCTGCTGTTTTCCCCACGCATTTAAAATTTTACAGTCAGCCAGGAATTCCTCCCAGGTGTCCGGCGTTTTCGCTGCTCCATACTCATCCACAATTCCCGCTTCCACAAAAAATTTCTTATTATACCAGTACCCTGCTATTTCCAGCGCATCCGGAATAGAATACAGCGCCCCGTCTTCCGTGGTCCAGCCAGCCAGAACTGCGGGATGAATACTCTCTTTCAGCTCCGGGTCTTCTTCTATAAATGGCATTAAATCAAGCGCCATCCCCCTTTTTACCGCATTAAAAACATAATATGACAAACCATTCGTACTGACAATATCCGGCATCTTTCCGACAGCCAGCATATCATTTGCTTTTTCCACCGCAATACTGCTGTCTGATGATGGGTAGGTGGTCAGGTTAATATCCGGATTTAGTTCGGAGAATTCCTGATAGATTTCCTGCATTGTGGCATGGGTGGGAAGTGTTCCGCCCCATCCGTGCATAAGAATGATATCCGTAACCTGAACATCCTCTTTTTCTGAACACCCGCCCAGGAGGCATGCTGCCGCTACAAACAACAAAAGCATTGTTTTTTTCTTCAACATCCGATCCTCCCCGCTATTTAAAGTCTTTTGGTGAAACCCCAGTATATTTTTTAAAGAAATATGAAAAATAAGTGGTATTTTCAAAGCCCAGTGCATCTGCAATCTCATATATTTTCATGTCTGTATTTTTCAGATAATCCTTGGCTTTCTCTATCCGCATCTGATTTAACCGGTTCAGAATTTTTTCCCCTGTTGCTTCTTTATAAATTCGGCTCAGGTAACTGATACTGGTACCAACGTGTTCGGCAATATCCGTTACCGTTATTCCTTTATGGAAATTTTCTTCTATGTAACGCTCACATTCATTAACAATAGTATTCTTATGACTGGATGCGTTTGAGACATAAGAGGAGGTACCCTGCAGAATTTCCAGCATGACTTTTTCATACTCATCTGCATAAAAACACCGGTGAATCTTCTCCGTAATGCTTCCGCGATAGCCGGTGATCTGATAAATATCTGTACCAAAGGAATCTAAGATTTTTCTGCATCTCTGCTGTATAATAATTCCGGAATTTTTAATTGTATTTGCTGCGCACAACTCCAATTTCTGCGTTTTTAAGATTTCTTTGAATTTTAGCTGAACCTCTTCCGTATTGCCCTGGCTTACCTGAAAGCAGAGCTGTTCAATCAATTCATCCACCTTTGCACTATATTTTTCCGGATTCACTCCGTCCCTTTCATAAAAGCTAATCTTACTGTCTCCGCTGATAAAGCTGTTTCCAAGAACGCTCTCCGCCTGATCATAGGCTTTTTTCATATAAATAACTTCCTGCTGCCTGGAACTGACTCCGATATTGACATACAGCCCCATAAAGTTATCCATCATATCTGTAATCTGCTGTCCCTTCATTAATATGGTATCCATATAATTTTCCGGCACATTTTGTACTACGATGGCATACATATCCCGCTGAACCGGAATCCCTCTTAACATCTGTTCCCCAAACACCATGGAAAAGAAGTTTAAAAGGCTCTTATACGTCCTGCTTTTCTTCTCCGTAGTCATGTCTTCATTGAGGCGGAAATGCAGGAGCAGTACCAGATAATTTTCCGGTTTCATGCCTAGTTCTGACATCTTTGATCGTATCTCTTCTTCATCATAAATTGACCCGTCAAATACCGATTTCAGGAAATATTCCAACACCGTTTCTTTATCTTCCCTGGATATGCTGGTCTGCTCTTTTTTAATCAGATCTTTAGCCTTATTGATCGCCATGATCAGACCATCAAAAGCACCTGTTTTCGTCACATAGTCCACTACATTATATTTAACTGCCGACTGGGCATAGGAAAAATCAGCATACGCGGTCAGTAAAATAATTTTTATAGGCAATTTTTCTTCCCAGATATATTTGGCGATTTCAATCCCGTCTTTTCCAGGCATTTTAATATCTGTAATTAAAATATCCGGCTTGATCTCCTTAAGATTTTCCATTACCTGTTGTCCATTTTCAGCAGTATATACTACCTCGCATCCTAACTCATGCCAATTTGTCAAAGAAACCATGGCCTTTCTCATTAAAGGTTCATCATCAGCTACCATTACACGATACATTTCGTCTTCTTCCTCCCGTCCCGCAGACAGTTCCCTAATCTGCATACCCAATACTTTCCTTCACGATTAACATCATATCATAATCATTTTCTAAAAGAAATCTCTTTTTCCGCCCGTTATACGCAGTCCTTTCATGTTAATTATAATTTACCATTCTGAAAGTGGATTTTGAATAAACAGAATCTTCATAAAGAATCGTTTTTTTGACCTGGGTTTTGACTCTAAAATAAAAAATACGTTTTTTTGACTGTCATCCGCTGTTTACGCCGAATCCAGTTAAAAAAACGTATTTTTATATACTGCTGTCCTGAAGCTGAATAATTCCTCATATCAAACTCTATAAAACTTTAGAATACGTGACTTTTCTCACATTTATCTTCCATTAATTTCTCCACCGTACCAAACTTAATACAAAACCCTATCCCCGCTGCAACAAGAGAAGCACCTAAGCCGGTATAAAACATCCGTATACAATGTCCCGGCCAAACATCTGCACGCCGCAGCAGAATGCCAAACGTCATCATAAATGCCATAATACAATAAGATTTTAAATCAAAAAATCGAAGGATATGCATCCGTTCCCCTTCGTAACGAAGGATGCGCGCCGTATGCTTTCCAATTAACCGTCGAAAAATAAAACCATAAAACACGCCAAATACCAGTAAAGCAGAAAATACCGCCCAAATGCTCCAGGGCCTGCCGGAAGCCAGTATTCCAATTCTTATAATATTGAATCCTGCTGCAAACCAGACAATTCCAGCTGCCAGCAGCAGATACTTCTTCGGTATATGAAAAAATTTATTTTTCATTTTTAGCCGCACACTCCTTTAAACATAAAAATAGTAAAACGATACCCACGCCTGTCAGGATATGTCCAATTCCGGCAATACCCGAAATCGATGCATCCAGTGCTGCTGACCCTTTGATCCCAAGCACCTGTATCACACCTCTTATCAGAAGCATCAATGCTGTTAAAGGTACGCCGATATTATAAATCACCATAAATGCTTTCCATTTTCTGGACCTGCATAAATCCTCTAATTTTCCCACAAACAATGCGGTCACCAGGAACATTACCATTCCAAGTAAAAATAAATGGGTATGTACGAATGCCAGGGATGTGCGACCCTCAAAACCGTTAAACTTCGTAAATTCCCGATAGAAGACGCCTCCTGCCATTGCTGCAATCGCATAACCAAAGGCAATATTTATCATTTTCTTCATGTACATTTCTCCTCTCGTGTAAAAATTTTGAACACGTCTTTACTGAACGATGTTCATTTTTCTTTTAAGAAAATCCACTCTTTCAAGTGTCAAAAAGTGGATCAGATAATATATAAAATCCTGTTTAAGACTTCTTTAAAATAACTGCAGTCTCTTTCTTCATCCGTAAGCATAGAGAACATATTGGTAAAAAGAAATGCTACGAATTTCTCTTTTGTAAATGTATCTGTCCATACAGCATCCGATATTTTTTTATCCTGCCCAAGAGCAATCAAAAACCCGTTTTGTACGTGTTCCAGATACTTCTGTTCCACCATCCTGCCTTTTTCTTTTTCCGAACTCTTCATTGCTTCAAACTGGCTCATGAAAATCGAACGGAAATCTTGGAGATTGGCACAAAGCCTGAGATAAACAGTTTCAAAAAATTCTACAAACGAAATATCACCCTGCATTTTACATACATCCTGATGAAATACCGTTTTCCAGAATTCTTCCACTACTGCAAATATCAGTTCTGACTTAGATGGAAAATAATTATAAACGGAACCCGTGGCTATGCCGCATTTTTTAGCCAGATACCTTATATTTAATTTATCGGCACCTTCTTCAAAAACAATTGCCTTCGCAGCTTTTATCAGCTCTTCTCTCGAAGTTACAACACGGTTCACACGCTCACCTCCATCTTGAACAACGTTCATTATATCAGTATTCCAGACTTATGTCAATCTCCTTTTTTCAAAGTTTCTTGATACTGCTCTACTGCAGGATCCCTGAAATCATAGATTCTGTGATATTCCTTTGTCTCCAGATTCTTTTCCGTAAGACTCCTGTTCTGATAGAGAAACCTTGTCAGCTGATAACAGTCAACCCATATTTCTCCGTTTCCTTCTTTTTGGGATTCATCAAATATCAGCTGCAGTCCCCAGTGAAGATGGGAGGTATCAATATTATTCACATTTTCATTAGCACTGTACCCTGTACGTCCAAGATAACCGATTACATCTCCTGCCTGCACTACACTTCCCACCTCCAACTGCTTGTTATAAGGGAAATTCTTTCTCAGATGTGCATAATAGTAATATCTCTTTTTATCAAAACTTCGGATTCCCAGACGCCATCCGCCATACTGGTTCCACCCGATTGCTTCTACGCAGCCCGACTCTACCGCAATAATCGGTGTACCCACCTGCCCCATCATGTCATGCCCCAGATGAGGACGGCTGTATCCATAGGATCTCGAAGTTCCAAAATCATCATAATCGGAATATTCATACCCTTTCGCTATAGGCAGGTATGCTTTCAATCCGTATTTCTTTTCCCATACCACTGCATTGTCTTTTTCTACCTGAATCTCATATTCTCCAACCCAGCCATCCAGAACAGCTCCATATGCTTCCCGGTAATAAGGATAATATTTTAGATCTTTTGTCAAATCCTCCATAGTCTGTCCCTGAGTGGTCAGCTTTTCTTTTAACTCCTGCAGATCTTTCTCTTTATATCGTGTGAAATCACCACCATATCTTGTTCCCAGATAAGCCAGCAGGTCTACCCAGTCCAGATGTATCTCCTGTCCGTAACTCTCTGTATCAAGCTGGTAAGCTGCCCGCATAGCCTCATTTGTCACATGAAAATCAACCCATTTTATGAATTTCTTTTCTGTTTCCGTTTCTGCTGCGGAAGATTCCTCTTTCTCACTAACCCGGGTCGTTTGCCCTGTTTCCTGCTCGCCCGTATCTTCAGTACTCTTTAAATTTTCCGCTGCAGCGTGGTTCGACAATGAACTATGTACCCCTCTGTAAACGGCAAAAATTGTTAGCAGTATCAATATAATAAGTTCTATTTGTATAATACGTTTTTCACGTTTCTTGTCCATGGCAGACTCCGGATATTAAGTCACTTTCATTTTATTCCGAAGATCCGATAATATGCAGATAAATTCTCTGTTAATCATAAAGCCCGGTATTTACCGTTTTACGATAAAGTGCGATTGTCAGGATTCCTGTTATAATCGTTGCGGCAATTAAAACAATTTCTATATATTGGTTAAAAATTACTGCTGCTATGATGGGCACAAATGCAGACAACGCTCCCACACCCATGGTAATTCCCATTGACATAGACTGTTTTACAACTTCAACTTCATTATTCCAATCGTATTTTGGATATCTTAAATTAATAGCAAGCCCTAATACCGAAATGTAAAAAGCATACACTGCAGGAACTGTGAAAATCAAGATCCCATTCAGTAACCCCGGTTTAAAGGCTATGGTAAATAAAATTCCCGTTACAATGATTGCCGGTAGCAGCACAGTAAGGTTTAACGCAATTTTACTATTGTAAATTAAACTGTTTTTAACCGGCATTGTACAGTTGATCCACCTGCTTTTTCCTTCCAGCGATATGGTTGAAGATGTGGTACAGCACAGTGAGGAAATTAATATCATAACAAAAGGTGCATACTTTTGTAAGTTTGAAAATAACCCCGGCATTTCCATCATTTTATCTATCTGATCCGGTTTGATAAATAACAGGGTTATTCCCATTACAACCATCAGTATTGCTGTAATAGAAGTATTCATGATATAAATACTGCATGATGTATACTTTGTAAGTTCTCTTTTATATGCTGCCATAAATGGAGAACGCACACTCAGAGCACCTATTTTATAATTACTTTTTGTATGATGATTTAATATGGCTGTATTTATTTTCTTATAAAACTTAGCAAGCAGGGCTACAAATAAAGCAGCCGGAATTACCGATAGCGCTAAAAACAGAACAAAATCCATCCAGCTTCCCTGGACCAGTGCGTTAGAAAACATGCGGGCTGGCGGATAAAAACGGTTTATCGCATCGGATAACATTGTCCCGATCTCCACCAACTGGACGGTTCCTCCCTGCAGGCTGAATGAACTGGCAATAACAGCTATCGTAGCAGCTATACTCAGGATAATCACTACCATATTCTTGTATTTGAACCGGGATGCAATGGCTGTAATCAGTGCTCCCACTGCCAAAGCAAGTGTCATTGGAAGTAACGGTGCAAAAAATATACCGATTAGCATCATTAGCCAGACATCAACACTGCTGTGCATTGTCACACCAAATACTATAATAGAAGGCAGAAGCGCAATACAGCCTACCAGAAGATTCAATATGTATACCCCAAGCAGCCTGCTTAATATAATAGATGCACTGCTTACCGGCAGTGACATCACCATGTCATAGTCCTTCATGCCAAATAATACGCCTGTACTTCCGGTAAAGGTAAGCACAATTGTCACCATTGCACCTGCCATCAGCATCATCCCCGGCAGCATCTCAGTCAGCCCCAGTACCCGGTATCCGATTGCCAGCCCCGTACTGTATCCAAACATCAGTAAAATCAGAATAACTGCCACAATCACAACTTTGACAGCTCTGCTTTTTTCCTTTTTATCTCTGGCATGCAGAAGCTTATTCACTCCAAACGTTCCTAATATCTGCACTCTCAATAGCCCCATAAATTTAGTCATGTGCTGCCACCTCCAAAAATACTTCTTCTAAGCTGCTGTTGCCCCGGACATCTTCTGTCCTACCGCTGGCAATTAGTTTACCTGCTTTAATAATTGCAATTTTATTACAGAGTTTTTCTGCCACCTCCAGAACATGGGTAGAAAAGAAAATCGCACCTCCGTTATCGCATAATTCATGCATCATTTTCTTCAGGTTAAAAGCTGCTTCAGGATCCAGACCCACAAAAGGCTCATCCAGCACCAACAATCGTGGCTGATGTATAAAAGCCGATATGATTGCCAGCTTCTGTTTCATACCATGAGAATAAGAAGAAATCAAATCTCCCAGATTCTTCGTAATTCCTAACAGATCTCCATATTTTCTGATTCTCTTCTCACGATCCCCTCCCTGCACCTGAAACATGTCACCGATATAATTCAGATATTGTATCCCTGTCAGGTATTCATACAGATCCGGATTATCAGGAATATAAGCTGTCATCTCTTTACACCGTATAGGCTCCTCTTTCACAGAATGCCCACCTATCCATATTTCTCCGCTGTTAAACTCCATCACTCCCACAACAGAACGGATGGTAGTGGTTTTTCCAGCTCCATTGTGGCCGATAAATCCATAAATATCCCCCGCCTCTACTTCCAGATTCAAGTGGTCAACTGCTTTCTTTGTATCACCGTACATCTTCGTTAAATCCTGTATTTTTAAAACCGCTGCTGCCTGATTATTCTTTACCATAATTTTCCCTTACCTTTCTTAACCTAAAGCGTTTCATTTGTTATCCGTATTGTATATGTTTCAACAACAATTAGCAAGCGAAGCGCCGTTAACTTTATGTGGCAAAGTAAACCAACACGATACTTTTTCTACAATTATTTTCCAGAATTCTTCTCTAGATGAATTTATTTTTATTTTTTTCATAATTTTTCTTAAAAGTGGTATATTTCATAAATATTTTACATATACTTTACGGAGGTATCATGCTGTGTTGACAGAATCTTAGTAAGATAATGAAAAGAACACAGCTGACAGACACAAAAACACTCACATTTTAGAAAGGAAGGGCGCTATGGTTAACTACACCATTAAACTGAAATCTTTTGAAGACATCTACGAATTTGTAAAAAAATGCAACCAACTGGACTGTGATGCAGACTTAATCTGCGGACGGGCAACGGTTGATGCAAAATCTTTGTTGGGGGTATTCAGCCTGGATATCAACCGGTCTCTCAAGCTCGCTATTAATACAAACAATCCTTTTTTAGCAGAACGGATCATGGAGCCTTATATCGCAGCATAATTTACATACAAATCCATCCGTTCACAAATCATTTTGTGCAAAACAAAATGGACCGGGAAAGATTTCAATTCTTTTTCTCCTGGTCCATTTTATTTGTTGTATTATATTTTTCTGATCCTCTTATGCAACAAGATCCGTTTCTTTTTCCGTATCCGGATCCGCTTCTTTTTCAACTGCTGAATTTATTACTTCATCCGGTACTGTTATTTTTTCAACTTCTCCAAAAGATCCAAACTTTAAATCAAACGTACATTTATCACATTTAAATTCTACATCCACTTCGCCGGTATCCGACCCTTTCATAGACTCAAGCATCATGGATTTCATATCCAGACTCATTTTAACCGGTTTTTTCTCTTTTTTGGAAATATAGATTTCAACCGGAAGTTCCATTTTCGTCCAATCAGCTTCTCCCATTAACTTCGTGGAATCATCCATGATACTAAGAGCTGCTTTAATCATTGTTTCTAATGCTTCTCCGTCTAAGGTTCCTTTTAATGCATAACATTCTACTCCGTCAACGTCTTGTGTATTCTCTTCCAGTTCCAGATCTCCCGCTAATTTCTGAACTTCTCCGAAATCATAAGATTTGATCATTTCATCAATATCTCCACTGATTTCTTTCTGCCATTCACCTTCATCTAATTTCGAGTAGGAAACGGTATTATCCCCATCTTTGGCAGTATACATTTGCATATTCATTTCCTGATTCATCCCCAGCATATCTAACGTTATAGCCCCTTCACCATAAATCACCTGGGGATTGGTATTTACTTTCATGCCCATATCCATATTCATTTTAATATCCAGGGTGATTCCCTGAACACTGCCGCCCGCCTGCAGATCCATTATCATATCCAGCTTATAATTTTCTTCTTTAGACATATTCTCTGACATGGATTTTAAAAGCGTCTCTGAAGTTACCTTGCCGCATCCTGCCATACTAAAAGCCAGAATTCCTCCTCCCAGTACAACACATCCCCGTTTCCACAATTTCTTCTTCATACTTTTGCCTCCTTTTCAACAACGATTTTGACTTGCTCCCTCATTTATCCATATATACTCAATGATTAACGTATATAGATTATATTAATGGAATAACGAAAAAATCGCAATACTTTTTTATAAATCAACATAAAACGCAAAAAAACCGCTGCTCCGGCATGTACTAATCTGCCAAAGCAACGGTAAATTTATTATCTTAGTGATGGAAGAAACGAATACCTGTCATTGCCATCGCAATGCCATATTTATCACAGGTGTCAATTACATTGTCATCTCTTACAGAACCACCGGCCTGCGCTACAAACTTAACACCGCTCTTATGTGCTCTCTCAATATTATCACCAAATGGGAAAAATGCATCAGACCCCAGTGCTACATTGTCCATTGTCTTCAGCCATTCCACTTTTTCTTCTTTTGTCAAAGGTTCCGGTTTCACAGAAAATACTGCTTCCCACATGCCATCACGCAATACATCATCGTAATCGTCTGATACATAAACATCAATAGCGTTGTCTCTGTCAGCTCTTCTTACACCTTCTTTAAATGGAAGGTTCAGTACTTTTGCGTGCTGTCTTAAATACCATACATCTGCTTTATTGCCTGCTAGTCTGGTACAGTGTACTCTGGACTGCTGTCCGGCACCTACGCCAATTGCCTGTCCGTCTTTTACATAGCAAACAGAATTGGACTGTGTATATTTTAAAGTAATCAGTGATATCAATAAATCTCTTTTTGCTGCTGCCGGCATATCTTTTACCTGAGTCGGAATGTTCTGAAGCATTTCTTCATTCAACGCAATATTATTTCTTCCCTGCTCAAATGTGATTCCAAAAATATCTTTTGTTTCCTGTACAGCCGGTACGTAGTTAGGATCCATCTGGATAACCACATAATTTCCGCCCTTTTTCGCTTTCAGGATTTCTAAAGCTTTTTCAGAGTAAGAAGGTGCAATAATACCATCGGATACTTCTCGTTTAATATATAATGCGGTTGCTTCATCACATTCATCTGACAGTGCTGCAAAATCTCCATAAGAAGACATTCTGTCTGCGCCTCTTGCACGGATATATGCAGTAGAAGCTTCTGTTAACGGACAGCCTTCCACAAAATAGATTTTTTTCATCGTTTCATCAAGGGGTTCTGCAACGGCTGCTCCTGCCGGGCTGACATGCTTGAAAGAAGCTGCTGCTACCATTCCTGTTGCAGCTTTTAATTCCTTTACTAACTGCCAGCTGTTAAAAGCATCCATAAGATTTATGTACCCTGGTCTGCCGTTTAAAATCTTGATCGGGAGTTCTCCCTCTTTCATAAAAATCTTAGCTGGTTTCTGATTTGGGTTACAACCGTACTTTAATTCGAATTCTTTCATCACTGTTACACTCCTTTTCATGCTAGAGCGTGCTTATAAATTGCTCTATGGTTAATATTTGATAAAAAAGAGCCTACTACCCGGGCTCTCTGCCCAGACGGTCGGCTCATTATCATTATACTTCATGTGGTTAATTCCACTTCCGTCAGTCGTATAACTAAAATCAACATAACATTTTTTACTGTAGATGTCAAGAGCTTTTTCGGTATTTTCAGGTTCTTTCCCACTGTTGCAGATCTATGAATATTATTTCCCCTGGATTAATGCCTCTAGCTGTTCATCAGACAGACCCGTCTCTTTCAGAATATATTCTCTTGGTTTTTGTTCCAGCAACATTCGCATGGCTTTTAAATCCTTGTTTTTTTGTTCGGTAATTTTGTCTATTTCCAACTCTTTCTCTTTAATTTCCGTTTCCAGTTCTTTCCTTAAACTCTCCATCTTTTTTTCATGTTCATATTCAATAATATCAATATCTAATACCAGTGCCTCTTCTACCATCTCTGACACACCCCTTTCCTCCAGTTCTTCATATCGGTCGTAGATATGATGGTATAACTGCAGTGTAAGACGTTTTAATCGTCTTGCATCATCTTTGGTTATATTACCCAACTTTTCATTCTCTATGATACTTTCGATTATATCAGTTTTTATTAACTTTTTCAACGCTTCAATATTTTCATCACTACGCTCTTTTTTTAATGCTTTTCGAAGTCTCAGCAGTTGAAAGGGGATTAAGATTATCATTTTATTGCGATTGATCTCTTCTATTTGTTCCGATAAATATTTAATAGTGGGAACCTTGTACGAAAAGCTCCCCTGGCCTTTAAATTCTATATTCAGAAGATAATAGTCCGGAATTTTATCATAATTATCCGCCAGGTATATTATTACGGGCTCTGGAAATATAATCGTATCCTGAAATTGCCTGGTCTTCATGGAATGGTGGTAACCATATTCAAACATTCGCAGGACAATCTGTTCATCCTGATACATTTGGGCTTCCAGATGATAACTGTCTGTATGATTAATAGTAATAATTGTATCTGCGATCGTTTTTCTTAAGTCTTTGTCCACATGTTCCGTCCAATTATATTCTACTTCACTGTCTTGAGGATAACTCTGTTGAAATAAACCATTAATCAAATGAATGACTGCTTTCTTGGACAAGGTTAATATTCTTTTAAATATCTTATCATAAATATGATACGTATTGTTTTCTCCCCGGATTTTTTCAGCTTCAGAATTAGAATCTGAAAATGTATTTTCTCCATTTATCATCGTTTTCTTTATTTACCTTTCTTCAATTTTATATTTGTTTTGGGAATTTTTTTATATTAGATCGAAAAGAATTGTTTTTATAGAGATCCTATTTGATTATATATAGTATCATATTAATTATTAAGTTTCAATTATTTTTTATCAAATATCTTATTATATTTTATGTATAATAAAATTGTTTATTATTCTTATTTTACACAAAAAAAACCTTGAATCCAACACGCACTAATACGTATCTATCGATTCAAGGTCTTTCTCAATCTGTACCTCATTAATTATATTAATTCTAAGATCCCACGGATATCCTTAATCACACAGTCTGCACCGGCTTCTTTATAGATTTTACTCACTCTGTCCAGTTCTGCCTGTTTTTCTTCTTTGGAAAGAGCCTCATATTCCTCCTGGGTAAGTGCCATCTCGGAACTGCCTTCCAGTATGCCAACGGTATATACACCGGCATTTTTTCCTTCTTTTATATCAGATACGGTATCTCCCACCTTTATGACGCTTTGTACGGAAGATATTTTAAGGGTCTCCATGTTCTTGAAAATCATGAAAGGATATGGGCGTCCCATGCTGCCCACAGCATCCGGACTAAACCATGCATCCGGCTCATATCCGGCTTCTTTTGCCTTCTGCGTTACGATATCCATCATAATATCTGTATAACCGGTTGTTGACCCGATTTTTATGCCTTTTTCTCTCAACTGTTCAACTGTTTCCAGCACATAAGGCTTTGGCTGTGCAAATTCGTCCAGTATACTCAGTAATTTGCTTTCGAATAACTCATAGAGCTTTTCCACATCGCTTTCCTGCGATGGACCCTGATATTTTTCAACCCATAATTTCTGTATGCGGGGCATTGCAAGCATGGTACGGATATGATCTCTTTTCAGCATACCCATTGGTTTTCTGACTTCTTCCATAGTGGGCTCGATTCCAAAGTGTTTAAACACTTCGACAAATGCCTGTACCGGCGCAAAACATCCGTAGTCTACGGCGGTTCCTGCCCAATCTAAAATAATTGCTTCTATATTATTCATGTTCTGTCTCCTTATCTTTTCACGTTTGCTCATTACGTATGACGAAATATATACATTTGAATTTTCTACTAAACGTACCGTTTTAGAAACTTTCAGAAAGTAACTTTAAAACAGGTTCTAATGCTGGCGAAAAAACGCTTCCATGATTTCACATAACTTTTCAATATCTTCTCTATAGATCTCACCGATATTGCCGATACGGAAGGTGTCAGCCTCTGTAACTTTTCCAGGATAGATTGCATAACCTCTCTCCTTGATGTAACGGTACATTTCATCGAAGGAAAAGTGATGGTTATCCGGATAGAAAAAGGTTGTAATAATCGGTCCCTGCAGAACACCTCCTATATATGGACGAACTCCCATTTTTTCTAACTTCTCTATTAATAGCCTGTTATTGTCATAATAGCGTTTGCTTCTGGCTTCTATACCGCCTTCTGTTTGAAGTTCGTCTAATGCTTTTGAAAATGCCAGAACTACATGGGTGGGGGATGTAAATCTCCATTTTCCATCCTTGTTCATGGTTTCCCACTGGTCATATAAATCTAATGACAGGCTTCTTGCTTTCCCTTTGCTTTCCATCAGTTTCTCTTTATTAGCTATGATAAAGGAGAATCCCGGAACTCCCTGGATGCATTTATTGGCACTGCTCACGATGAAATCAATTCCCCATTCCCCAACTGGAATTTCTACACCGCCAAAGCTGCTCATTGCATCTACGATAAAGGTGCGTCCTCTTTCTTTTACAACCTTTGCAACAGCCTGAATATCGTTTAAGATCCCGGAAGTAGTTTCGCTGTGTACCATAGACACATGGGTGATCTGAGGATCTGCATCCAAAAGTTCCGCTATTTTTTCGGCATCCGGAACCTTGTCATAATCCTGCTGGTATAAAGTATAAGGAATTTTCCCATGCTTTGCAATATCTCCCATACGTTCCCCATATGCTCCATTCGATGCAATTAATAGCTTTTCTCCATCACCGATTACACTGGTAATGACAGATTCAACCCCAAAGGTTCCGCTTCCCTGCATCAGAACTACCGTGTAGTCTTCTTCGGCAACATGTGCCAGCTCAAGAAGCTGTTTTCTGATCTTCATCGTAATCTGTTTGTAATCGTCATCCCATGTACAATGATCAAACATCATCTCCTTTTTAACAGTATCTGTCGTAGTTAATGGTCCAGGGGTTAATAATTTATAGTTATTCATTTGTGTATATCTCCTTAATTTGATTATTTTTATTTTATATTTTAATTAATTGAATTTATCTGTTTTTATACTTTTTGTATTATTTTGCTTTACTGCCTTCTGATAATTCCTGATGTCTCTTTAAAACATCCACCGTCAAAGCTTCTTCAAATATTTTTGGATTTGCAGACATATTTTCGCTGTCAGCTGTTTCACCTTCATAAATTGGAATTGGATAAGTCTTAATTAATTCTGCTCTGCCCTTATTGATAATACAGTCTGCCATCTCCATTGCCATTTCATTTGTTTTATCACCCTTATCAATTACTGCAGCTGATTCGGTGAGTGAAAAATTACCTTCTTCAGGATCTACGAAGTCGATGGGCAGACCGCTCTTCTTATCTGCCGCTGCCTGATGCCTTAATCCGAATCCAATAGCAACTTCACCTGCACGCACTTTTTTGATTGGTCCTGAGCCGGAGTCCTCAATATGCGGTCCTGCATTTTCATAAATCTTAGTCAGCACATCTTTTGCTCCATCTTCCCCATAAGCCGATACAAGTGCCTGAATCAGAAGCCATGCTGTAGAGGATGACATGATATCCGTTACGGAAACCATATCTTTGTATTGTGGATCCGCAAGGTCTTTTAATGATTTTGGCATGGGAAGGTTCTTTTCTTTCATAAGTTCGGTATTTACAATAATTGCGCCTTCCTGAGCGGTAATCGGTGTATAATAGGATGGGTACTCCGTTAAAGTTTTATGGTCAAATGTTAAATCTTTGAACATACTGTTTTGCTGCTGCGCACTATCAATATAGAAGGAACTCATCGTTACTAAATCAGCCTCTATATTCGTCCCTTCTGCCAGGAGCTTCCCGCCAAGTTCGGATGTTCCAAATGACTGCAGTATGTATTTGTCCTTAAATCCATTATTGTCCAGCGCATTTTTCATGGCTGTCATAGCCTCGTCATCCGCATTGGAATAAATAATTACCTGATCATTTTTTTTACCGCAGCCTGCCATTAAAGTTCCCGATGCCAGAATCACTCCTGCCATAAGCGCTGCTGTTGCTCTTTTCCATCTTTTCATAATATTACTCTCCTTTTGAATTTCTCTGTTTGCGATTAGCCAGCCATTGGAATATAATTTTCCCAAGGATATTGGTAAATAAAATTAACAGCGATAACACAAATATCTCATTAAATTTTGCATAGTGCTGTAATTCTTTGATTTTGGTGGTGATAACCATCGTTCTGGCTCCTGCAATGAAGATTACCGCACTGATTGTCACCATAGCATTAATAAAATAGTAACTGAAGACTTCCAGTATTGTGGAAACTGCATTGGGCGTTACAATCCGAATGACTGTTTTAATCCAATTATCACCCATCAGTTTCGCCGTTGTTTCCCAGGATGCATTCATTTTTGTCAGAGAATTTTTCATCATTAAATAGGGTGTAGAGAAGAAATGAACGATGTTGCAGATAATAATGATAAAAAATGTGTTCTGCAGGCTGCTTCCTGAAAATGCAAACAGGAATGCAAGACCTAAAACCATCCCGGGAATGGTATTTGTAATAAGAGCAATGCTCTCGATTACGCTTTTTAACTTGCTGTTAATGGTACTTCTGGCTGTAACCAGTGCAGCTCCGTAGGCGGTCAGCGTTCCGCAGACTGCTGTAATCACAGCTACAAATAATGAATTCGTATATACATTGGACAGATTGGGATCTGACAGAACATTCTGAATGTTTTTCAGCGTAAAACGAATATTGTATGGCCATTCTTCCACAAATGGAACAATGAAGATCACCAAGAATATGGATACGATACAGAGCATAAATATTCCGCTGATAATCGCACATGATGTATCCCGTTTTTTGTTTTTCTTAATTTCAATTGCCGATATTTTATTGTACCGGACATTATATTTTTCCAGATAATGCAGTACCAGGATGCTTACAATGGAAGGTACCAGCATTACGACTGCCACGACTGCCCCTTTGTTGAAATCCGGAATGCTTCCAAGCATCTGATTATACAGCACACTTGCAATTACATCGAATTCCCCTCCTACCGATGCCGGGATACCGAAATCCGTAAAACAGAGGAAAAACGACTGGATAAAAGATGCCGCCAAAGTTCCCAGAAGGGGCCTCACAACCGTAATCCAAAAAGTTGAAAATCCATTGTCTCCCATGATCCTGGATACGATCATATATTTTTTATCAATAAACCGCATGGTGTTGTCAATCAGCATGAAGGAAATGGGAAGGGTATAAATCACATAACCTAGCAGCAGTCCATTAAATCCATATATTTCAAACAGCTGTGTTCCAAATAATTTTGTGAGAAGCCCCTGTTTTCCAAATGAATAGATAATTGCAAATCCATATGTAATTGTAGGCAGCAGCATGGGAAGAACTGCAATGGCTCTTATGATTTTTTTATAAAACTGTGCAATGTTAGTATAATGAATCGTATATGCCATAAAAAATGCCAGCAGAGTCGTTACAAATGCACTGACTCCCGCTATCAAAAAGCTGTTTCCTACGGCTTTCCCAAACCCTCTGCCGGTAAATACTGATTTATAGTATTCCAGGCTGATGCCAGAACCGCCCACAATAGACTTTAATAAAAGCTGTACTACCGGCACTGCCAGAAATATGAGAAAGAGCAGTGCCAGCAAAATAAATACAACTTTGACCTCTTTATTTTTCTTCATAACCCTATACCGCCTGTGAAACGAAATTGGTTTTTCCCGGCATTTGGAATAAAGTAAAAATATTGTTTCTCTTAATTTCTAATTGGTTTAATATGAAGTTCTTCACAAAATCATTTTCCGGCTTCTGTATAATATCTTCCGGTTTCCCATACTGGGAAATGCCGCCCTCATTTACGATCAATACCCGGTCAGACAATGTCAGCGCTTCTTCGGGATCATGTGTTACAATAATTGTTGTGAGATGATATTCTTTTGCAATAGTTTTGATCCGCTCCTTGATCGACTCTTTAATAACCCCGTCTAAGGCACTCAGCGGCTCATCCAGCAAAAGGATCTTAGGTTTCATTACCATAGTCCTTGCCAGCGCTACCCGCTGCTTCTGACCTCCTGAGAGCTGGTCAATCTTCTTTGACAGATGTTCCCTCAGCCCCAGCAGATCAATTAATTCTTCTACTTCATTTTTAGAAGCGATCAGCGGTTTATTCTTTAATCCGTATGTAATGTTCTTATATACATTCAGGTTTGGGAACAAGGCATAATCCTGAAATACAATATTGAATCCACGCTCTTCCATAGGTACATAAGTAATATCTACATCATTAAAAATAATTCTTCCATTATCTACATCGGTAATTCCCAGAATCAAATTCAAAAGCGTCGTTTTTCCGCATCCGGAAGGTCCCAGGATCGAAACAATCTGACCATCCTCTATTTCTAAACTAATATCATTTAAAATACTGACTCCATCATAGGACTTATTCACCTGATCTAATTTTAACATCACAATACTCCTTTACTTTTCAACACTGTTTTCCTTTGAACACCGCCATTATAGCAATGCCCTCTCCAAATAACAATAAAATCCAGTTCAATTCTTTGTAAAGTTATTGTAAAATAGGCACAAAAAAGGAACTGTATCTTTGTAGTTTTTCTACAAAAATTACAGTTCCTTCTTCGATTCCTTTTAGAAAGTATTTTGCTGTCTGCTATTATCGCACTTATGCATCATATGCTTTGTCTCTTATAATGCGTCCGCTCTTATCTAAACGCCTGGCATATTTATCGTAATCACTTAAAATAATCCCCAGGTAAATCATATCCACCAGGGCAAGCTGGGATGCCCTGGAAAAGATAGCATCACCATAAAGCAGCTGTTCATGAGTGGTGCACAGGGTAATATCCGCATATTTGCTGATCAGTGCATTTTCAAAATTTGTAATTACGATGGTTTTTGCCCCGCTTTTTTTGGCTATCCGCATTACATCTACCGTATCCTTAGAACAACCCGAATAAGAGATACCGATTGCCACGTCTTTTTCTGTTAAGTTGCTGGCACAGATTCTCTGCAGGTAATAGTCATTAAAGCTACGGCATTTCAGCCCCAGATAGAGCAGCTTCGTATACAGGTCACTGACCGTAGTGCCTGAATTTTCCACACCATAGACATCAATTAAATCGGCATTGGCTATGAGTTCTACCACCTGGCTGTACTTAGTGGCAGATATGCATTTCAGTGTATTTTCCATCACCTTGATTGTGGTAGCAATTGTTTTGGCGGGCACCTTATCTACAGAATCAGAAGCATTCAGCCGGTATCCGTACATCGCAGAGATCCCATCCGGCTGTGTTTTCACATCCTGTGCCATCTCTTCCACAACAGCATATTTAAATTCCCGGAATCCCTTAAATCCCAAAGCCTTTACAAAACGCAGAATCGTAGGCTGGCTTACCCCTGCCTTTTTTGACAAATCCGTAAGTGACATTTTCCCAACCTGTGCTAAAGACCCTAACACATAATCCGCTGTCCGCTTTTCTGATGTCCGCAAAGATGCATAAACTTCTTCGATACGAAAACTAATTGTTTCTTCTAAACGCATACTGATTCCTTCTTCCTGGAAAATGAAATCACCATTCTTGTAGAAAAACTACAATATTCCATGGTGTCACAAGCTTACATATATTTTCCTGCCTGTTTTTATTTTACATGAATCCGTGAAAATGTAGTGTAAAATCTTTGTAAAATCTGCCGCACGTCTTACTTTTCCTCTACAAATCAAGATGTTTTATTCTTATGTATCCGGATTTTCCACTCAAAGTCACCTGAATTTTTATCAAATGCTTTTTTTCTTCATATAATAGAAAAAACGAATGAGTTGGAAAAATGGTTACTGTGGAAGATTTTTTACTGGAAGATACCCTGTATTTCGAAAATACCCCTGTTCTTTCTTATACGATTAATTACCCGCAGCTCAAAGACGGCTGTGACGAAGACGCTTTGGAAAAAGTTAATAAATTTTATGTAACAAGAGCTAAAGTCTACGAAAATGAATGCCGGACCAACCTGTTTCATGATGCTTCTATGCAGCTGCAGTATACTAAGACACACGGATATCCTTTTCTCCCGGACGAGGTAGATATCCGGTATAAAGTAACTTTCAATGAAAGCTGTATTCTAAGTCTGTATTTTGACCACTATTTATTTACCGGCGGAGCTCATGGTTCTACTCTCCGCTATTCAAACACCTGGAACTTAAATAATGGCCACATGATCCGCCTCAAGGATTTCTTTGAACCCGGCAGCGACTATAAAAGCTATATTCGTAACAAGATCAATGAAATGATAAGCAAGCAATTGGAAAGTTCTGTTTCCCATCCGGATTATTTTAAAAATCCTGAGCAAAATGTCTCTGTATCCTTTTCCCCGGATAACTTTTATTTAACACCGGAAGGAATTGTAATCTATTTCCAGCAATATGATATTGCACCCTATTCCAATGGTATTATTGAATTTACGATACCTTATGAAGAAGGGATGAAGTTTTGGGAAAAATGATAAAAACTGCCGTATCATGATGAATACGGCAGTTAATAACTCAACACTTTTTCAACATCCCCCATGAATAGCGCAAGAAGCTTGTGCTATTCCTAAATCAACCGTGAGAAAACAAACTAAGAAATGGTTATGGACTGATTTAAATTAAAATACTCATCCTGGCACATAATATATAGATTGTATGTATCACTTGCAAATTCTGTTAACGGGATGGGTATAGCATAAACAAAGGAATACTCAATTCTTACCTTTATATCTGAAATATCATATATATATGTGTTATCTTGACCTGAAAAAATAACTTGTGTGAAGCAATGATTTTTAGCTGTAAATAGCAATATATCTTTTAACATAGCCATACTGATCTGTGCTTTTGAATCAGCCTTTAAATTTCTAATAGGTTTATTTACTTTCGCATCTACTTTAACCGGAAATCGTATCTGGCCCTTTAAGTATGTATCCTCAACATTCACTTTTTGCAAACAACTGCTAAAATCCAACTCTATATTATATGCCCGATAATAATTATGATTAATTTTATATTGATTTAATACTTCTTCAGTATCAAAATCATACTCTGTAACAGTGCCATAAAGTCCGGTCTTTTTACTTCCTGAATATGCAGATGCTGCAAACACCCTTTTATTTTCATAATCTAACAGGTAATTTGAAGTAACCGGTGAATATTCACATTCGTAAATATGATCTTGTCTTACTGTCATTTTTTCAGGATCAATAGTGTATAATTTTACATATGAATAGCCTGTATTTTCAAAGCCTTCCACTTTACGGTTCTTATCATTGTGATTATCAAACAGCATTACATGTATCGTATTCGGATCATTGTCCAAATCTTCCTCCAGCTGATACACTGTATGCGGCTGATAATGCCAGTAAATATCTCCTTCAGGCTGCAGAACCTTCTCTTCTAATCCCGTACCTTCCCAGAATTTCGGATCACCCAGTATCCATTCTATTTCCTCTGTACTCCAGTTAATTTTAACTGCAGAGTGCAGATTTCTTGGATTTACTATAATTGAATCTGTTGCTTTATCATAGGAAAGAGTATTTGTATGTGCCCAGTCTGCTTTGTTAACGTAGCCGGTTTTTTCGAATAATGGACGCAAGTTTAATTCCTTCACAATTTCCCCTGTCTCACGATCATATTCTTGCAAAAGATCTTTTAAGTATCCATTTCCTGAATCGGATAAGACAAGCAGATTACCATCTGGTTCTTTTTCCTTTATTTCATGGTGTGCCCCTGAAGTAAAGAAGTAATCCTGATATACTCTTCCTAAATAGTCTACCTCGTGATATTGGGCAGATCTGGGTTCTCCGGCATTTGCCATCAATGTATTTTCTGATTCAATAAGAAAATGTCCATTTGTTAATGGATATCCTCCAAAGTTAGCTCCCTTGGTATACAAGAGTGCCCATCTAATGTCACCGCTGGAATCAAATCCATATACGTAGGGATTTGAACCTCCTGTAATTACCATCAGTTTAACAGACGATTCGGTGGTCTTCTTTTCCATTTTCACTGCATCTATGAATACATCCGGTAAAGAATCTGTAAGAATCTTCAGAGTAGTGGAGCGAGTCGTTTTCCCATCCTTATCCAGTTCCTCCAGTACAACATTGTTTTCCGTCTCAGCATATAAACCAATTATTGGTATAATATGCTGTCTTGTAGCACCTATGGTATCCGTGATATCATTTTCTTGTGTTCTTCCCTTCACAGTTACCTTAATCTGACTCTCTTCTTTTGTAGAAAAAACTGCAACTGCTGTAAGTGGAGAATTTTGATACGGATTTAGTATTACCAATGGTTCTTCAAAGCTATATTCTCCCTTATCTAATTCAGCCTGAATCATCTCATCAATTTCAACTGTTTGTTCTTCTAATGACTGTGTCAGCTTAATCCCCTCAGATGCAGATATATTCTTGCCAGATTCATCATTACTCTCAATGATTTTTGTTTCACTGCCATCCACTTTTATTTTCACGTATTGTGGGCCCTTGTCCTTCTTGCTTATTCTGGTATCAATAAAACGAAAATCAGGCTGAGTTATATAATAGATTGCAGCACCGGCTAATAATAACAGGAGCACGGCTGCAATACTACCTATCACTATATACTTTTTTTTCTTACTCATTATTTCTCCCCTCAAAATCACTGAACTGTTATACTTAATTTTTCTCCTTCAAATGGATATTCCATCATTGATTTTCTCCTCCAACTTTATTCTAAAACATTTTAGTTAGAATTTTAGCATAAAAATACGAAAAAAATATGATAAACTCAGTTTCAATTGTAAAAATACTCCATTTTATAATTTCGGCTCCGATTGGTACTGACAGCAAAAAAGCCAATAACCCCATGTATAGGGGTCACCGGCTTTTTAGGAGCACTCAGTTATGGAATTTTAATTTTTGTATCGTTCGTTTATTTTATGGTAAAGGATTGATCTATTGATACATACCGATCCTGCCACATTACATAAATCTCATATTCATCAGGTGAAAGCTTACCCAGCGGAATCGGAACGGAGTACACAAATTTTGTCTCTGACTTAGTTTTCAAATCGGAAATATCGTAAACGTATGTATGATCTTTTCCTGCCAGAATAACCTGGGTAAATGCATGATTCTGAGCTCTGAACAGCAAAATATCTTTATAAAGGGATACGCTCATCTCTTTCATTTCATCAGATGAAAGGGTGTCCGTGGGTGCTTCTGCCTTCTCGTTCACTTCTACCGGAATTCGAAGGGTTCCTTTCAAATAAGAATCCGATACATTTACGTCATCTATACAGCTGTTTAAATCAACCTTGATAGAATAGCCACGATAGAAATTATGGTCAATGTAGTACTGATTTAGTTTTTCACCACTTTCGTAATCATATTCAATCACTCTTCCATATAAGCCACTGTCCGAGTCACCTGCATAGGCACATACGGCAAACACACGGCTCATCGCTCCGTCAAACAGGAAATTAGAGGTTACCTGTGAGCGGTCACATTCATATACGTGATCCTGAACTACTGTCATTTTTTGAGGATCAATTGTATAGGATTTTACATAAGAATAACCGGTATCATCAAAATAGTCCACTTTTCGGTTAGCCGCATAATGATTATCAAACATCATAACGTGAATTGTATCCGGATTTCCATCCAGATCTTCATCCAACTGGTAAACGGTATGAGGCTGATAGTGCCACTGAACCTCCCCTTCCGGCTGCAGTACTTTATCTTCCAGCCCGGTTCCCTCCCAGAATTGGGGGTTTCCAAGGATCCATTCTATTTCATTTGTACTCCAATTAATCTTTACTGCAGAATGCAGATTCCTGGGATTTACCAGCACGGATTCTGTTTTAGCATCGTATGAAAACGTATTGGTATGGGCCCAGTCAGATTTACTGACATATCCACTGTCTTTAAAAAGTTCTTTTAAATCCAGTTCTTTTACGATTTCTCCGGTTTTTCTGTCGTATTCCTGTAATAAATCCTGCACATAGCCTGATCCGGAATCTGATAATACAAGAAGATTGCCATTCGGTTCTTTTTCTTTAATCTCATGATGTGATCCCGAATTAAAGAAGTAATCCTGATATACTCTTCCCATCAAATCTATTTCATGGAACTGTGCCGCTCTTGGCTTACCGCAAGTAGGCATTAAAGTATCTTCTGCTTCGATCAGAAAATGTCCGTTGGTTAGGGGATAGCCTCCAAAAGAGGCCCCGGGTTTGTTCAGAAGATACCACCTGATATCCCCGTTGGAATCAAAACCATAGAGGTAAGGTGCTCCTCCTCCGGTTACTATCATTAATCCCATGGCAGATACCGTTGTCTTTTCTTCTAATTTTACGACATCTTTAAGCTCATCCGGTAGAGATTCTGTTTCTATGTTTATTGTGCTTGACTTTATTACCTTGCCGTCAGCATCAAGTTCTTCCAGCAGTACCTCATTATCCGTATCTGCGTATAAGCCGACAATGGGCACTTTATGCTGAGTAGCTGCGTCTAAAGTATCAACAATATTATGTTCTTCGTCTTTTCCTTTCACCGTAACCCTTACCGAGGCCTCCTGGTCTCCGGTGTAAACTACAAAAGCAGTGAGCGGCGCATTCTGATAAGGATTTTGGATAACGAAAGGTTCTTCAAATGTATAGTTACCGGACTCCAGCTCATCCTGAATCATTTGATCAACCTGATATGTATTTTCTTCCAGACTCTCAACCTGCGGAATATCTGTTGTTATGTTTTCCCCTGTTTTATCGTTCCCCTGAATAAGCGTGGTTTCCTGTTTATCAATCTTATACTTTACCAGCTGGGGGCCTTTTTCTTTTTTATTGGTTCTCGTGTCAATGAACTGCTCTTTTTGCTCATCTGTATATTCCGCTTCCGTGGAAGCAGTCTGGCTGTTTTTCTGCTGTTGTGCCTTATCTGATGCTTTACTGTCCGTTTTAGCAGTGGAGCAGCCGGAAATGCCTAGTGCAGCCGCTACGGTAATGACACACAGCATACTTCTGATAAATTTATGCTTCATCGTTTTCCCTCCATATAAATAACAAAGAGTATATTACCTAAAGTAGGCATATACTCTTTGTCTGCTTCATACTAAAATTTCACCTGATATCCAGTATCGTATACATTGCCATCCGTCTGAATATAGACATGATACGTCTTGCCTTCCAGTCCTTTCCCGGAAACTGTTGCAGACATATTCAAAAGCGTAGAACCATCATCCTGCTTTACAGGCATCTGTCCTAAAGTATATACCTTCTGATTTCCTTCTTCGTCTTTCAATACCACGAAACCAGGTTGAACTTCTTCATTTTTACTGGTTAGAATACCGCTGAACATCATACCAAATGGTTTCTGCACAATGCTCCAGGATGCATCACCTGCCACTGCATTTTCGCAGTTTACTTCCTGCTCTGCAGTCTGGGTAACTCCAAGATCTCCAAGCCACTGTCCCTTAGCAGTCAGATCCAGGTATGGGTTGCTTTCCTGGTACATGGAAACTCTGATACTACGGTAAACAAGACCTGGGATCACCATTTCGAATACCAGCTTGTCATCCTTTACCTCATTGATGTATGCCTGCTTTGTTACATTCCCGGAGAGCTGATTCATAGGAGATACATCATAAGTATTATTTTCTGTATCAAACATATTTCCGCCGGATGTTATCCAGTAATCGTTCTCTCCGATATAGTCAGCACCGCTGATAAAGGAAGAAAACCATTCGGCACCTCTTTCTTTTCCATATTCCCATACCTGTTCAATGGTCATATCTGCCGTATTCAATTGATACACAACAGCTCTGGAATATACCTGGTCACCGGTTACAGCAGCATCCGGATTCGTTGCTTTGGCTCTGGAAGCACCATTGTCAAATACCATTACATTTCCGTTAGGTAGCATGGTGACATTATGCTGTGCATACTGCCATTCAAAGTTTTCCCCAACTGGTGTAAAGAAGTATTTGGAGTCAACCGTGGTCCACCCATCAGGATTACCCATAATCCAGCTTAAGGATTTATCGGTTTTATTTACTCCGATTACCGCATCTACATGACGTCCGGAAAGTAAAATGGTATCGGTTGCCTCGTCATACCACAGCGCATTATTATGGAACCAGTCTTCATCTGTCCTGTTTAAAGAACCGCCGTCTTCCGGATTCAGAATATCTTCCAGCTGAAGTTCCCATACTACTTCTCCAGTGGTTCTGTCTAACTCTACAATCCGGTCTTCCACTTTGGAAAAATCCGTACTGCAGCTTCCAACCAGCAGATTGCCGTTTGGCATTTCAAACATTGCATGATGGGATCCACCCGGGATACTATATTCATTATAGATTTTTCCTGACAAATCAAATTCTGTGAGTCCGGACATATAGTATAAGGGATGAATCAGGGTGTCCGTCAGAGCCATAAAATGTCCATTAGACAACTGCTTAAACGGCATACCTGCAATCTTACAATACCATCTGATGTCTCCATTACTGTCATAAGCTGCTATTTCATTCTCTCCGCCGCAGGATACAAATGTAAGCTTAGAAAAATCATATGCAGTATCATCAAGGGTTTTTACTTCTGCTTTATTTCCGATAGATGTTTCTAAAGCTTCCGTTGTAACGGTCACTGTCTTCTCTGTTCCGTCATCCAGCGTAAACGTAACTTCATTGTCCCTTCCCGCATACAGACCATAGATTGGAATAATATGAGTTGTCTCTTTCGCAAATGTTCCTTCTATATTATCCTGCTCCTGATCTCCTTTAACCAGAAGATTTACTCCGGTAGCATCTTCCGTATTAAAGATTGCCACAGCTGTTAACGGGGAGTTTCCATAAGGATTTACCACGACAAAGGGATTCTCAATGGTGTAGCCGTTCTGTGCTTCTGCCATAAGCTGCTCATCTACTTTTGCCTGTTCAGCCAGGTTGTCCGATACCGTAACTGTCTTTACAGCTACTGGCTCTTTCGCCTCAGACTCCTCTTCACCTGGCTTTTCACTGTCTGATTCCATTGCTGCTTTCGTTTCTTTTTGAGCTGTTTCCGTCTGTGCTGCTTCTGTCGCTTTTGACTCCTGTGTTTCCAGGGCCGCCTGTGTATCCTGCGTAGGCGTGCTTTTGCCGCTGCAGGCAGTTGTAAGGCATAAAACCCCTGTTAAAATCCCCAACATTACTAATTTTCTTTTCATTTTCTCCTCCTGCTAAGAAATAGTGATCGTTTGATTCAGATTGAAATAATCATCCTGACACATTGCGTAAATCTGGTATGTATCCGCTGTCATCTCACTTAATGGGATCGGTACTGCATAAACAAAGGAAACCTTTGACCTCATTTTAATATCAGATATATCATATACATAGGTGTGCTTTTCACCAGAAAAAATCACCTGGGTATAAGTATGGTTCTGTGCTGTGAATAAAAGAATATCCTTTAATAATGACATGCTTATCTGCGCTTTGGAATCTTCTTTTAAGTTTCGGATCGGCTTATTCACTTTTTTATCTACTTGTACCGGTACGCGCAATTCACCTTTTAAGTAGGTATCACTAATATTTACTTCTTTCAGGCAGCTGTTTAGATCCACCTGTACGGAATAGCTCCTGTAAAAATTGTGATTAATATAATATTGATTTAATTTCTCTTCCGAATCAAAATCAAATTCTATAATTTTTCCGTATAGACCGGTCTCTGATTCACCAGAATATGCGCTGACAGCGAATACTCTCTTTTTTGCATAGTCCAGCAGATAGTTCGATGTAACAGATGAATATTCACACGGATACACATGATCCTGTGTCACGGTCATCTTTGCAGGATCTATGGTATACAGTTTTACATAAGAACTGCCGGTAGCTTTAAAATAATCTACCTTTCTGTCAGAATCATTATGGTTATCAAAAACCATGACATGGATTGTCTCAGGATTATTGTCTATATCCTCTGCCAGCTGATAGAGAGTATGAGGTTGATAATGCCATTGTATATCCCCCTCCGGTTTCAATACTTTGTCTTCTAATCCGGTTCCTTCCCAGAATCTGGGATCTCCAAGTATCCACTCTATTTCATTCGTTTTCCAGTTGATTTTAACACCGGAATGCAGATTTCTTGGATTTACAATAATAGAGTCCGTATCAGGATCGTAAGAAAAGGTATTTGTATGTGCCCAGTCAGATTTGCTGACGTAACCACTGTCCTTAAAGACCTCTTTTAAATCCAGTTCTTTTACCAGTGCTCCTGTTGAACGGTCATATTCCTGAAGGAGATCCTGTACATAACCTTCTCCGGAATCTGAGAGCACAAGAAGATTCCCATCTGCTTCCTTTTCCTTTACTTCATGGTGTGTGCCGGAAGCAAAGAAAAAGTCCTGATAAACTCTGCCTGTTAAATCAATTTCGTGAAACTGTGCTGATCTGGGTTTTCCGGCTGTAGGCATCAGTGTATTTTCCGATTCAATCAGAAAATGCCCATTTGCCAGCGGATAACCGCCAAAAGTAGCACCTGGTTTATTTAACAGATACCATCGGATATCACCGTTTGAATCAAATCCATAGAGATAAGGTGTACCTCCGCCGGTAACAATCATTAGCCCCATTGCAGATTCTGCCGTCTTTTCTTCTACCTTTACTGCCTCTCTCAATGCATCCGGCAGATCTTCCGTCTGAATCTTCAATGTGTTAGATTTTACCACTTTACCATCAGCGTCCAGTTCCTCCAACAGTACTTCATTTTCGGTATTTGGATAAAGACCGACAATTGGAATAAGGTGATCGCTTGCCGCATCTATTGTGTCTACAATATCATTTTCTTCTTTTCTGCCTTTTACCGTAACTCTGACAGATGTACTGTCTTCCCCGGAGTATACGGCAACTGCAGTTAACGGTGAATTTTGGTATGGATCCTGTATAACCAGCGGCTCTTCAAAGGTATAATCTCCATTTTGAAGTTCCTGGTTTATCATCTGATCAACCTGATATGTAGTCTCCTCAAGGCTTTCTGCCTTTGGAATGTCTGTAGTTATATTTTTCCCTGACTCTTCATTTGCAGAAATTGGCATGGTCTTTTTGCCATCCACTTTCACCTTTACATATTGCGGCCCTTTATCTTTATCGCTCATTCGGGTATTTGTAAACCTTAAATTAGGCCTGGTCATATAAAAATATCCAAATCCTCCCAGACAAACAACTATAGCTATAGCTGCTGCACCTACTATTAATGATTTTTTCTTCATTCTAGTTAATCCCCTCTAAAGTACCTGAATACTCAGTGTACCTGCTTCAAAAGGATATTCTAATGTAAGCTGAGTGGCTGATTCATCCACTTCAAAGCAGATCCAGCCTTCATTTGTACCAAAATTAAGCTTTGTTCCCTGCAGTCGTTTCATTCCCAGATCACTGATGAATGTATCGTCCATACGGCTATATTCTTTTCCATTTTCATCAACTAACTTTAATTTCGTAAAATCAATTTCTTCTTTACTATCTACTTTTTCAAAAATTAACTTAATCATGCAGAATTTCATCCCATCGGAAGCCTGCTTATGATATTCGCTGGTGCTGACGTCTGTATATCCCAATTGTGTAGATACATTTTCCAGTTTTGTATCTGACATTACATCTTCATAGGTAATCTTCCAGCCGCCTTCCTCATATTCAGAGTTCTTTTCAGCTGCTCCGCTTCCTGCATCTGTCACTGCCTTTTCTGAACCTGCTTCTGTATCCTCTGCTTTGGCAGCCTCTGTTTTTGCTTCTGTTTTCGCCTCTGATACAGCTTCTGTCTGAACGCTGCCCGGCTGTGTCTCCTTTGCAGAATCATTTCCCTGACATCCGGTCAGTGCAAGAACCGCTAGTCCCATCGCAACAATATATGGTGCTCTTTTCTTCATTAAATTGCTCCTCCTATATGTATTATTATGATTTATAATAACCCACCAGTTTATTATATTAACAAAGAAATGTGAGTAAAATATGTATTTCATTTTATTTAATTATTCTTTACAATTCTATTGCAAAAAAAACTGGAGTGCTGTTAAAAAAGCCTTGCTGCTATCCAAAACAGCAAACTACAACACTCCAGATTACAGTTTCTAAACATAGAAAAATCAAACCTTGTTTCAACAAACTACAATAATTCCCCATACCGCCGCACATACATCTTCTTCATAAAAGTTGCCACCCCCATATAACAAACAATCACTGCTGCCAAAATGGCAAAATATACTGCCGGCAGAGCTGCAAGACCTATCGCACTGCCTAATCCCGTAAATGGAATTATGGTAGCTGTCAGGATTCCACCCAGTGTCAGTATTGTTACCGGGACTGCTGCATGACTCTGAATGAATGGAACTTTTGCTGTCCGGATCATATGAATAACTAACGTCTGGCTCCACATGGATTCTATAAACCAGCCTGCCTGAAATACAGCAACAAATGCATCCTGCATCTGAGGATCCGAAATTTGATGATACAGTAATCCGCCGCTCATCAACGGACAAATTACGAAATACATCACAAGATATGTTGCAATATCAAATATCGAACTGGTAGGCCCTATCCACAACATGAATTTACTGACAGAAGATGCATCCCACTTTTTGGGCACAGCCAGAAATTCTATATCTACATTGTCCCATGGTATCGCTGTACAGGATATATCATAAATCAGGTTCAGCAAGATTAAGTGGATTGCTGTCATCGGTAAAAACGGCAGAAATGCACTGGCGGCAAGCACTGAAAACATATTTCCAAAATTAGAGGACGCTGTCATTTTTATATACTTTATCATATTCGCATAGGTTTTTCGTCCTTCCAGAATTCCCTTTTCCAATACCATTAGATCTTTTTCCAGAAGAATTGTATCTGCCGATTCCTTTGCAATATCCACCGCCGTATCTACGGAGATTCCCACATCTGATGCTTTCATCGCTGCTGCGTCATTAATTCCATCTCCCATATATCCCACCACATGCCCGTTCTTTTGGAGGATCTTTACTACTCTTGCCTTTTGAACCGGAGAAAGCTTTGCAAATACGGTTGTCTTCTCAGCTTCTTTTGCCAGCTGGTCATCATCCATAGCATCCACCTGTGTTCCCAGAAGCAAATATTTCGTAGATAAGCCTACCTGTTTGCAAATACAGCAGGTAACCTTTTCATTATCTCCGGTCAGAACTTTTACATTTACTCCATAACCGTGCAGTGCTTTAATTGCGGCTGCTGCTGTTTCCTTCGGCGGATCCAGAAATGCCAGATAGCCAATCAAAACCATATCCGCCTCATCTGCAACAGAAAACGCTCCTTCCGGTGATGGATTTGTCTTTTGTGCCACTGCTATCACACGCATTCCGCTCTCGTTTAATTCTTCTACCTTTGTAAGGATTTTATTGCGCATCTGATCCGTCAGCGGTTCTACTTTTCCTTCGTATTCTGCGAATTCACAAACCCGCAGCATCTCCTCCACTGCACCTTTTGTTATCATCTGTGTCTTTCCATTTTTATCGGCTACTACTACACTCATCCTGCGTCTTTCGAAATCAAATGGTATTTCATCTACTTTTTCGTAGTTGGACTGTATACCCTGAAGCTGTACCTCCTGCTCCTGCAGTTCGTTCGTCCTGTCTATAATCGCAATATCCATTAGGTTTTTAAGCCCTGTCTGATAGTAGCTGTTTAAAAATCCATGACGCAATACTCTTGGATCTTCATTTCCTTCAATATCCAGATGATATTCCAATACTACCTTATCTCTTGTCAGGGTACCTGTCTTGTCGGTACAC
>NZ_JNGB01000003.1:0-282198 GCF_001029355.1 Robinsoniella sp. RHS | reverse complement strand
ATGAAAGAACTCCTTGAGATTCAATTCTTTCATGATGTCCTGAAGAAAGAAATACCCAATATTCAACCAGTTGGAAGCCGATGCTTCATCAGCAGAAGGTCTGACCCTTTCGTTAAAATCGGCAGTCAGATTGAAAGAGACTTTGCCAACGCGGTATTCCTCATTCATCTTTTTGATTTGTTCTCTCACATAGAGTTCAGGATCATCTGTGACCTTCAATAACTCGGAGTGTTTTCCAAAGTTTTTAATATTTCTGGTGGTTGTTTTCTTTCCATTACGGATTCCCTGCTGTGCATAATAAGTGGGATCCTTTAGTCGTTTATCAAAGTATATTTTCATAAATGCATCACCCCTGTAATTATTATACCATATAAATACAACACATACAACATAAAAATAGTAAAAATTTGACAAAAAAATAAGCCTGTATCAAGGCTTTAAGGTACTTTAGAGATATGGAAAGTGTCGAAGACCCGCACTATCTACATCTACAAAGCGTCCCTTCCTCAACAAAACCCCAATTTAACCAGTATAACAGGATTTTGCTGTTGACTACACATTTGATATGTTTTATAATGTTTTTAATGTGGCGGCATGTGCCACAAAACTAAAAAAAGAGAGCGAATGAAGATGATTAAGAGCATGACAGGCTTTGGCAGGTGCGAAAACCTCCAGGGCAGCAGAAAATTTACAGTAGAAATGAAGGCAGTGAATCATCGTTACTTCGACGTGAATATTAAGATGCCCAAGAAGCTGAGTTTTTTTGAGTCAGCGATCAGAGGAATGCTTAAGAATTATATTCAGCGGGGGAAAGTAGACGTTTTCATTACATATGAAGATTTTACCGAAGAAAACTTTTCGTTAAAATATAATGAAAATATTGCAGGGGAATACGTTCGTTATTACAAACAGATGGCGAAGACATTTGGTCTGGAAAATGATATCAGGACTTCAACTCTTGGCAGATGCCCGGAAGTATTTACAATGGAAGAATCCACAGCAGATGAAAAAGAAATCTGGGCAGTACTGGAGGCAGCTTTGGAAGGAGCCAGCAGACAGCTTGTGGAAGCCAGGTTAAAAGAAGGTGATGCATTAAAAGCAGATCTCTTTGAAAAACTGGACGGTATGCTGGCAGATGTAGCTTCTGTAGAAGAACGGTTTCCTCAGATTATGGCGTCTTACCGTGAAAAACTGACTGAGAAAGTAAAGGAACTGTTAGGGGATACCCAGATTGAAGAAGGACGGATCGCAGCAGAAGTAGTACTGTTTGCTGATAAAATCTGTACGGACGAAGAAACAGTCCGGTTAAGAAGTCATATTGAAAATATGAAATCCTGCCTGATGGAAGGTGGAAGTGTCGGCAGAAAGCTGGATTTCATAGCACAGGAAATGAATCGTGAAGCAAACACAATTTTATCTAAGGCAAATGACCTGGAGACTTCCAATACGGCTATTAATTTAAAGACTGAGATTGAGAAGGTACGGGAGCAGATTCAAAATATTGAATAAGGTGGGAAAATAATTTGGCCAGATTAATTAACATCGGCTTTGGTAATGTGGTGAATACCGGCAAAGTCATAGCAGTAGTAAGCCCTGAAGCAGCACCTATTAAGCGGATGGTACAAAATGCAAGGCAGACCGGTAAAGTGGTAGATGCGACACAGGGAAGAAAGACCAAATCCGTGATTGTAACCGTTGATGATTTTATTGTATTGTCAGCATTACAGCCAGATACAATTGCAAAAAGATTTTCACTCAATATAGAAGATAAGCCAAAGGATGAAGAAGATGAATAGAAAAGGAATATTAATTGTTTTATCTGGTTTTTCAGGAGCGGGGAAAGGCACTTTGGTCAAGGCTTTATCAGGCAAGTATGATAATTATGCCCTGTCCATCTCTGCTACAACAAGAAATCCCAGACCCGGTGAAGAAGATGGACGGGAATATTTTTTCAAAACAGTGGAAGAATTTAAAGAAATGATTGCAGATAATGCGTTAATTGAATATGCGCAGTATGTTCAGAATTATTATGGAACACCAAAAGCTTATGTAGAAGAGAAGCTGAACGAAGGGAAAGACGTAATTCTGGAAATTGAGATACAGGGAGCCCTTAAGGTAAAAGAGCAATTCCCGGATACACTGCTGTTATTTGTAACTCCGCCGAATGCACAAACATTAGAAGAGCGCCTGAACGGACGCGGGACAGAAACCGCGGATGTGATCAGGGACAGGTTGAGCCGTGCCAGCGAGGAAGCACAAGGCATGGAAAAGTACGATTACCTGGTAGTCAATGATAAGCTGGAAGATTGTGTGGAAGAAATGCACGGAATCATTCAAAGTGAACATTTCAAAGCATCAAGAAATAACGAATTCATAAATACCATAAAAAAAGAGTTAACGCGTTTTGCCAGATAATTTCAAGGCAAACCCATTTTGAAAGGAGAAAGCATATGTTACATCCATCTTACACAGATTTAATGAAAGTTGTAAACAGTGAAGTAGAAGAGGGGGATACACCGGTAGTAAACAGCCGTTATTCCATCGTGCTTGCTACAGCAAAGAGAGCAAGACAGTTGATCGGAGGAGCAGAAGCTCTAGTGTATGATAACGGTAAAAAACCCTTATCTGTAGCCGTAGAAGAGTTAAATAAAGGAAAGATCAAGATTCTCAGTGAAGATGAGACAATGGATGAAGAGTCAGACATTCAGGTACAGACAGAAGAATAAAATATTCCAGAATGAACCTGTATGTTCGATATAGAACAGATTGATTATAACCATAAAAATAAATAAGAGGATGTTTTGCTGTGGTGTCGGTAAAGACTTTGCAGCGAAACATCCTCTTTTAATTAATATATCTCATTAAATATTAAAAAATCTTAGTGGTCCATTGTGTACAATCCCAGACTTCCGTAACTACATCCTGGTAGAATTCCGGTTCATGACAGATTAGAAGTATACTGCCTTTATATTCCTTCAATGCCCGCTTTAGTTCTTCCTTTGCATCCACGTCCAGATGGTTAGTAGGCTCGTCCAGAAGCAGAATATTGGTTTCCCGGTTGATTAATTTACAAAGGCGTACTTTTGCCTGTTCACCACCGCTTAGAACACGTACCTGGCTTTCAATATGTTTGGTAGTCAGTCCGCATTTTGCAAGGGCACTGCGCACCTGGTACTGGGTCAGTGAAGGGTAGTCTTTCCAGATCTCTTCGATACAGGTAGTTGTATTCCCAGGAGCCATTTCCTGCTCAAAATAACCGATGTAAAGATAATCGCCAAGCTGGACAGAGCCTTCCAGAGAAGGAATCTGTCCCAGAATACTTTTTAACAGTGTGGTTTTACCAATACCGTTGGCACCGATAAGTGCTATTTTCTGTCCCCGTTCCATAGCCAGGTTCAGGGGCCTGGACAAGGGTTCATCGTATCCAATAACAAGATTCTCTGCCTCGAAAATGTATTTGCCAGCGGCCCGGGCTTCCTTAAAATGAAATTCAGGCTTTGGCTTTTCGGCTGCCAGCTCGATTTTATCCATTTTATCTAATTTTTTCTGACGGGACATCGCCATATTCCTTGTAGAAACTCTGGCTTTATTCCGGGCAACAAAATCTTCCAGATCACTGATTTCCTGCTGTTGGCGTTTATATGCAGATTCCAGCTGGGCCTTTTTCACTGCATAGACTTCCTGGAACTTGTCATAGTCGCCCACGTATCTGGAAAGTGCCTGGTTTTCCATATGATAGATCAGGTTAATGACACTGTTTAAGAAAGGAATATCATGTGATATTAAAATAAACGCATTTTCATAGTCATTCAGATAGCGTTTCAGCCATTCAATATGCTGCTCATCCAGGTAGTTGGTAGGCTCGTCAAGGAGGAGGATATCCGGTTTTTCCAACAACAGTTTACCCAACAGTACTTTTGTACGCTGCCCGCCGCTGAGTTCCGTTACATCTTTATCCAGGCCGATATCCTCAAGACCCAGGGCGCGGCCGATTTCTTCTACTTTAGAATCAATAATATAAAAATCATGCATGGTCAGAGTGTCCTGGATGGTGCCCAGTTCCTCCATCATCTGATTCAATTCTTCTTCCGATGCATCACCCATAGAATCACAGATGACGTTCATTCTTTCTTCCAGAGAAAACAGCTGTGCAAAAGCACCTTTTAACACATCACGGATGGTCAGCCCTTTTTCCAGAACCGCATGCTGGTCCAGATATCCGGCATGGACATTTTTAGCCCATTCCACCTTGCCTTCATCCGGCTGTAATTTTCCGGTTACAATATTTAAAAAAGTAGATTTTCCTTCGCCATTTGCTCCTATCAGTCCGATGTGCTCACCTTTTAGCAGACGGAAGGAAACATCATGGAAAATCGCTCTGTCACCAAAACCGTGACTTAAATGCTCAACGTTTAAAATGCTCATTGCTGTATTAGCTCCTTAGTAATTATAGTTATCGATTTGATTATACAGGAAAATTCAAGAAAAGCAAGTATCTGAACAAAAAAACGCACCCGGTTGCGGGTGCGAAGCCTATAAAATAATTCTCAACATTCAATTTTTATTGTCCAGGCATAACCATTTTTTGTCCAGACATTGTAGTCATTATTTTGGGAGTTATAAGCAATATGATCCAGCTCCGGACAGGAGTTAACATTAATAATGTTTACATATTCGTTTGGCTTCAATTTCCAGTTTTTATTGCGAAGATAAGAATCAATTTCATGACTATGCATTTCTGTTACCTCCTTTGGTTGTCATTTATATACATAATCATTGACTGTTTTCATAGTTTTAATCAGTGCCTCTCATGTATATCATTATTATATCAGCAAGTGCATCGGTAGGAAATGGTAAGATGTTAGAAACTATTGTAATAATTTTGGTTAATTTGTCGATTTCATGCAGAAGTCAGTAGATGTGAATGAGATTTTTCTGGGATAATATATAAAAAAGGACAATAAAAATTGGAACGGGTGAAATTGTGGTTTTGAGAACTTTGCACATTCTCAAGTATTTTATTGACCTTTTAAGACGAAAATAGTACAATAAACATCAAAGAGCAATTTTGCTTTTGGACGATACTAAAAATGAGGAGTAATTTATGAACGTATTATTTGTATCCCTGGGATGCGACAAGAATCTGGTGGATTCGGAAGTGATGCTGGGGCTGCTTGCTAAAAATGGATATGTCCTTACAGATGATGAGACACAGGCCGATATTATTGTAGTGAATACCTGTTGTTTTATCAATGATGCAAAGGAAGAGAGCATCCAGACGATTCTGGAGATGGCAGAGCACAGGAAAAATGGTAAATGCAAGGCATTGGTTGTGACAGGATGTCTGGCACAGCGGTACAAAAAAGAAATTGTGGATGAAATAGAAGAGGTTGATGCCGTACTTGGCACCACAACGTACGATGAAATCATCAAGGCGGTACAGACGGCGCTGAATGGGCAGCAGCTGTTAGAGTTCCATGATATTGATGCCCTTCCGGCAAAATCAGCAGGACGTGTATTAACTACTGGCGGACATTATGCCCATTTAAAAATAGCCGAAGGCTGTAATAAGCATTGTACTTACTGTATTATCCCGAAGATCCGTGGAAATTATAGAAGTGTTCCTATGGAACAGCTTATTGAAGAAGCAAAAGACCTGGCAGAACAGGGTGTTAAGGAATTGATTCTGGTTGCGCAGGAGACTACGCTCTATGGAAAGGATCTTTATGGGAAAAAGAGCCTTCATGTCTTATTAAAAGAGTTATGTAAAATTTCAGGAATCCGGTGGATTCGTATTCTCTATTGTTATCCGGAAGAAATTTATGATGAACTGATACAGGTTATGAAAGAAGAGAAGAAGGTATGCCATTATCTGGATCTTCCCATTCAGCATGCCAGTGATGATATTCTGAGGAAGATGGGAAGAAGAACGAATAAACAGCAGCTTAAGGCTATTGTGTCTAAACTGCGCAGCGAGATTCCGGATATTGCGCTTCGGACAACCTTGATTACGGGTTTTCCAGGCGAGACTCAGGAACAGCACGAAGAACTGATGGAATTTGCAGATGAGATGGAATTTGAGCGACTTGGGGTGTTCACCTATTCTCCTGAGGAGGATACTCCGGCAGCAGAGATGGATGGACAGATTGAAGAAGAGATCAAAGAAGACAGAAGAGATGAGCTGATGGAACTTCAGCAGGACATCGCTTTTGATAAAGCACAGCAGATGGTTGGACGCAGTGTAATTGCTATGGTGGAAGGTAAAGTAGCAGATGAAAATGCTTATGTAGCCCGTACTTATGCAGATGCACCTAATATAGACGGATATTTGTTTATTAATACAGGTGAGACACTTATGTCAGGGGACTTTGTCAGGGTAAAAATTACAGGTGCGCTGGAATATGATTTGATTGGAGAGATTGAAGATGAATTTGCCGAATAGTTTGACCATATTAAGAGTTATTTTAATCCCTTTTTTTGTGATTTTTATGAAATCTGATCTGGGCGGCGCAGGAAAATATATAGCGCTTGCTATTTATATTATCGCCAGCCTCACGGATAGCCTGGATGGATATCTGGCAAGAAAAAACCATCAGGTAACGAACTTTGGTAAATTTATGGACCCTCTTGCAGATAAGCTCCTGGTGTGCTCTGCAATGATATGCCTGGTTCAGATGAACCGTCTTGCCGACTGGATTGTTATAATTATTATCAGCCGTGAATTTATTATCAGCGGCTTCCGTCTGGTGGCATCGGATAATGGAATTGTAATTGCTGCTAGCTGGTGGGGAAAATCCAAAACCATTGCGCAGATGATCATGACAATTTTATTAATTGCAGACCTGGGTGGATTTTTTAATACATTAGAAAATTTATTCGTTTTATTGGCACTGGTTCTGACCATTATATCATTAATTGATTATATTGCGAAGAACATCAACGTATTAAGCATGCAAAAGTAAGATTACTTTGGAGGATGAAAAATGGTAGTAGAACTGATTTCCGTTGGGACGGAGATATTACTTGGGAACATTGTAAATACAAATGCAGCCTTTCTGGCAGAAAAATGTGCGCTGCTGGGATTATCTATGTATCATCAGACGGTAGTGGGAGACAATGAGGAACGTCTTGCAGATACCATTCAGACAGCGATGAACCGCTCTGACGTGGTTATCTTAAGCGGTGGACTTGGACCTACACAGGATGATCTGACAAAAGAGGTTGCAGCGAAAGTCCTGGACATGAAACTGGTAGAAGATAAACACAGCAAAGAACGGATACAGGAATATTTCAAGAACAGCCAGTTTAAGATCATAACCGACAACAACTGGAAACAGGCATTAATACCGGAAGGTGCAATTGTCATCGATAATAAAAACGGCACAGCACCGGGGCTTATTCTGGAAAAAGAAGGTAAATCCGTAATCCTGCTTCCTGGCCCGCCAAATGAAATGATTCCGATGTTTAACCACGATATATTCCCATACTTAAATAAACTGCAGCCGGAAATTATATGTTCTACGATGGTGAAGCTCTGCGGCTTAGGTGAAAGCTTTGTAGAGACAGAAATTGCAGACCTGATTGAAAAACAAACCAATCCTACCATTGCTACTTATGCTAAGACCGGAGAGGTGCATCTGCGTATCACAGCTAAGGCAGCCGATGAAAAAGAAGCAAAGAAATTAATTAAGCCTGTGGTAAAAGAGCTGCGCAGCCGTTTTGGCAACCATATTTATACTACAGAAGAACAGGATACTCTGGAAGAAACCATTATCCGTCTTCTGAAAGAAAAGGAACTGACCCTGACAACTGCTGAATCCTGTACAGGAGGACTTCTGGCTGCAAGGCTGACAAATGTACCGGGAGTATCGGATGTATTCAAGCAGGGGCTTGTAACCTACTGCAACCGTGCGAAGCGCAAGCTTTTGGAAGTAAAGAAAAATACGCTGAAAGAAAACGGTGCAGTGAGCGAAAAAACGGCGAAGGAAATGGCGAAAAACGGCGCATTCATTACCGGGGCAGATGTCTGTGTTTCTATCACAGGTATTGCAGGGCCTGGAGGGGCGACGGATGAGAAGCCGGTTGGACTGGTCTACATTGCCTGCTCATATAATAACCAGGTGACGGTAAGAGAGTTTCATTTTAAGGGAGAGCGTAATAAGGTAAGAGAAAGTTCGGTGGTAAATGCCCTGATCCTGTTACGGGAATGCATTATTGCAGATACAGAGAAATCAGCAAAGAAAGATTGATGTTGTATTTGTTGGATTTATGTTTTTTTGTGCAGGGTTTTATTGACTTGTTAGGACGAATAGCGTATAATAAACGTATAAAAAAGTCCTGCGTCTATGTGGAAGCGTAGGTGCAGGACTTTTGACTTTGCAAATCGGATACATAAAGGAGAAGTGAACGTGAAGAATTTTTATGATGGTGAAATAGAAAAGAGTTCCAGAATTCCGAAATTGATCGAAGACCTGTACGATCATATGCCGGTTATCGAGGCAGATCGTGCTGTCATTTTAACAGAGAGTTATAAAGAGACAGAAGGAGAGGCAGTGATTCTGAGGAGAGGAAAGGCATTCGCAAAGATCTGTCATGAACTTCCGATTACGATTCGTCCGGAAGAACTGATTGTGGGAAGTAACACAAAGACAGCCCGTGGATGTCAGGTATTCCCGGAATATTCCTTTTCCTGGCTGGAAGACGAATTTGATACGGTAGAACATAGAAGTGCAGATCCTTTCTATATTTCAGAAGATACAAAAGAAAAACTTCATGAAGTTTATTCATACTGGAAAGGAAAAACCACCAGTGAACTTGCAACTTCTTATATGACTGAAGAAACGCTGCTGGCAATGAGGCATAATATCTTTACGCCCGGCAATTATTTTTATAATGGTATCGGACATTTTACAGTAAAATATGAAGAAGTATTGACAATTGGTTATGAAGGCATTATTGCCAATGCAAAAGACGAATTAAAAAAATGCAAAGTAACGGATGGTGATTACCAGACTCGTTCTGCTTTTCTGGAATCTGTTATTATCAGTTGTACCGCTGCAATTCATTATGCCCAGCGTTATGCGCTCCTGGCGTTGGAAGAAGCTGCGGTATGTCAGGATAACCGCAGAAAATTAGAGTTATTGGAAATTGCCAGAATCTGTGCAAAGGTACCGGGTAAACCGGCGGAATCATTTTATGAGGCTTGTCAGTCATTCTGGTTTGTACAGATGCTGCTGCAGACAGAATCCTCGGGCCATTCCATTTCTCCGGGACGATTTGATCAGTATATGTATCCATATTATGAAGCGGATATGAAAGCCGGCAAGTTAACAAGAGAATCAGCACAGGAACTGATCGACTGCATCTGGGTTAAATTAAATGACCTGAATAAATGCAGGGATGCGGCAAGTGCGGAAGGTTTCGCGGGCTACAGTCTGTTCCAGAACCTGATTGTAGGCGGTCAGGACGAGGAAGGAAATGACGTAACCAATGAATTATCCTTTATGTGCATTGAGGCATCTATGCATGTATTTTTACCGGCACCGTCTCTTTCGGTTCGTGTCTGGAATAAGACGCCGGATGAACTGATGATTAAGGCGGCCAAACTTACCAGAACAGGTATCGGTCTTCCGGCTTATTACAATGATGAAGTTATCATACCGGCAATGGTAAGCAGGGGAGTAGCCCTTGCAGATGCCCGTACGTATAATATTATCGGCTGTGTGGAGCCCCAGGCTCACGGCAAAACCGATGGTTGGCATGACGCTGCATTTTTCAATATGTGCAGGCCCCTGGAGCTTGTGTTTACCGCCGGCATGGAAGACGGCGAACAAGTGGGACTGAAAACCAAAGACATCAGCGATATGCACAGTTTTGAGGAATTCTATGATGCCTATAAACAGCAGATGGAATACTTTATTGAATTAATGGTCAATGCGGATAATTCCATAGACGTGGCACATGCCCAGAGATGTCCGCTTCCTTATCAGTCAAGTATGATTGATGACTGTATTAAAAAAGGAAAGTCTTTACAGGAAGGCGGGGCAGTATACAACTTTACAGGTCCACAGGGCTTTGGAATCGCAAATGTTACGGATGCATTGTATGCAGTGAAAAAATTGGTATTTGAAGATAAAAAACTTACGCTGGCTGAATACAGGCAGGCTTTGGATGACAATTTTGGAAAAGGGCTGAGCCAGTCCAGAGTAGAAGCATTAACGATACAAATTGCAAAAGAACTGCAAAATGCCGGTCAGAAAGTCGGTGCTTCTGAAATCCGTGTAATCGCAGAAACTGTTAGACAGACCGGAACAGAACCTGCTAAAAAGCAGAAATATGACGCACTTTTATCCATGATCGATGAACTTCCAAAGTATGGTAATGATATCGAGAGCATCGACCTTTTTGCAAGAGATGTAGCCTATACCTATACGAAACCTCTTGAAAAATATAGAAATCCCCGTGGAGGGCAATATCAGGGCGGATTATACCCTGTTTCGGCAAATGTACCGCTCGGTGCCCAGACAGGCGCTACACCGGACGGAAGGCTTGCTCAGACACCAATTGCGGATGGAGTGGGGCCGGTAGCAGGAAAAGATATCAGCGGTCCTACAGCAACAGCCAATTCAGTTGCACGCCTGGATCATTTTATAGCATCCAACGGGACTTTGTTTAATCAGAAATTTCATCCTTCTGCACTGAGCGGTATGGCTGGACTTCAGAAATTCACTTCCCTGATCCGGGCATTTTTTGATCAGAAGGGAATGCATATGCAGTTTAATGTAGTAAGCCGCGAGACTCTGCTGGACGCACAGGCACATCCTGAAAATTATAAAAACCTGGTGGTAAGGGTTGCAGGGTACAGTGCCCTGTTCACAACGCTGTCCAGAGCGCTTCAGGATGACATTATTAACAGAACGATGCAGGGATTTTAATATGGAAAAAGAATTTTTAAAACAGACAGGCCGTATTTTTGATATTCAGAAATTTTCTATCCATGACGGACCAGGAATACGGACAATTGTATTCCTAAAGGGATGTGCCCTTCGCTGTAAGTGGTGCTGTAATCCGGAATCCCAGAGTTTCCAGATACAGACTATGATACAAAACGGCAAAGAGAAAGTAACAGGCAGGGATGTTACCGTAGAAGAGGTAATGGAAGAGGTCTTAAAAGACACTTATCATTATAAACGTTCCCAGGGAGGACTAACGCTGTCCGGAGGAGAGTCGCTGCTTCAGCCTGATTTTGCTTCAGCACTTTTTCAGGCAGCTCAGTATTACGGAATGAATACAGCGCTTGAATCAACCGGATTTGCTGAATTTGAGACGATTAAAGAAAAAATACTGCCATATCTGGATTTGTTTTTAATGGATATTAAACATATAAACAGTGCCAAACACAAGCTGTTTACCGGACAGCCCAATGAATTAATCCTTGAAAATGCCAGAAAAATCGCTGCCGAAGGTCAGAAAATGATTATCCGTGTTCCGGTAATCCCTACGTTTAACGATACTTCGGAGGAAATTCTGGGGATTGCCCAGTTTGCCAGAACCCTGCCGGGAATTGAACAGCTACACCTGCTGCCATATCATAGGCTGGGACAGGATAAATATGAGGGACTGGATCGTGATTATACCTTAAAACATCTGGTACCTCCTGATAATGAGCATATGGAGACTCTGGCACAGGTTGCCAGAACTACAGGATTATATGTACAAATCGGTGGATGAGAGAAGATAAACCACCAACACCAAATTAAAATTGACACTGCATAAGCCGGAAGCGGGAGGGAAACTTTATATTCCCTGCCCGCTTCTTTATGTTTCTATTTATCACCAAGACCGTAAAGCCTCCGTTTCCCGATAATCACAAAGCTTATGTCCCTGATAATGTGTTAATGCATCATCTTCATCATATTACGTAATTTTTCTATATTCTGGATTTCTTCTTTTGGTTTTCCCTGTTTCATGACTTCGATTATTAGATCTACTTCTTCAGGAGCAAAACTATTTCCCTGAGACTTTGTCCGTGATGCGGCCGCTAACAGAAATGGCAGCAGCTCTTTCGGCGATTTTCCGGAAGACTGATCTGCAAGTGCCATGAACATCTCCAATTTTGACTTATCAATATCTTTGAGTGCAGGGTTATTCATCCAATCATTACTATTCATAAAATCCTCACTTTCCTTCTGAATCAAACATTGTGTTATAGGTTTCAAACATCGATTGCTGCTCCGGAGAGAGCATGTTCATGACAAAATCCATAGGATTCTGACTTTGTCCTTCTCCGTCACCACCATTATCGCTCTGACTGAACATTTCTTTATAGGTTTCGAAAAGTTCCATGGTATTCAGGAGATTCAGGCATGTATCCAGCATTTCTCTTTGGGAACTGCTACAATATTTTCGCATGTCATTTAGCATATCTTTTGGAGAAAATGAAGTATTCTCCATCGAACACGCTTTCATAGGAGAATCGGAATCTTCATAAAATGTAAGGATGTTTCCCAGTTCCATGACCTTAATATATAACGCCAGAAATTTTTGATTCTTGAATTCTACATATGGTATGATGGCTTTTAACATCTGGAGTTGGTTTCCATTTGCGATCTGGTCGATGGCTGTTAAAGGCGGTGCAGCATATTCTTCCATATTTTCCTGCCAATGTGTTTTGAAAAAATATATGTGTAAAACCAGGGAAGTATGACAGATGGGGGCAAATTCTCATATATTATATGTATAGTTCATTAAGGAGGATACAAAATGTCGCGTCATATTGTTATAGATGGTAATGCATTTTACGAAGTAGATGATGAATGTATGAAAGGAAGAAAGGAAGAAGTGTTTAATAAAGTAAAGAAAGAAAAGGTTACGGCGGAAAAGAAAACAAACAAAGAAGATTCTGAAAAATAGTCCACTGATGATAACGGAGGTTTTAAGTATTGGAAAGTGTAAAATCTTGAAGCCTCCAGAATTTTTCTGTTTCGATTGCTGCAATATAAATAGAAAAAAGCCCCCATAAAGGGGGCTCTTGTGGAAATTAGCAAAGAGATCCACATCCGCCACAGCAGAGCAGTAATAAGATGATTAACATACAGGAGTTGTCGCCACCGCCACAACCGTTGCCGCATCCGCCACAACCGCCGCCGAATCCACCGTTTCCGCCACAGCAGAACAGAAGGATAATGATCCACAGGCAAGAACCGCCGCCGAATCCGCCGCCACATCCGTTGTTACATCCACAATTTCTTTCTTCACATCCACATCCACAATTTGTTGCTGCTAAATCACTCATTTATCTTCCTCCGATAATTTTGATTACACTTCATGATATGTCTGGAGGCTTGTTTGGGTTACAATATTTAAAAAATTTTTTTTATTTATCTTAGAATCTCAAAAATGCGGTATACATTCAGGGTGCCGTATCCCCATTCACGATTGGGATAGAGCAGGTTTTCCGAGCGTTCGGCACCACGGATCAGAAAATTTTTAACTTCCCGGGTACTGAGGACATGAGGCGTATATCTGGTCAGCCCCCAGTTGACCAATAGGGCAACCGACCCTGCAGCCAGTGCCGCGGCAAGGCTGGAACCTGTTCTTGGCATATAGCTTCCCGGTCCGTCGGGTCCATATACATTGACGCCGGGAGCGGCAATATCCGGCTTAATGGCTCCTGTGCGGGTATACCCGCGGCTGGAATTGATAAAGAGACTCTTATCATAGGCATTATAAGTACTGACGGTAATCACAGACTCCGCTGGGGAAGGGGAGGTCAGCGTGGTATCCGGATTTGGAGTTAAAAATACAGTTCCCGGTGGGATAAGCCCTGTAATTGGCAGCCACATATGGAAGATACCGTTTATGAAAATATTATTAATGACACTGATATTCCAAAGACCCGGTGTGGGGTTTTCAAATCGTATCAGTATTAATTGGCTGCCCGTTGTGAATTCTACAATTTCATAATCAATGTAGATGACTGTTTTCTCTAAGACCAGACGTTCTACCGTACTTTGCCCCAGTCTGGCAGGCACGGCGGGTATGGTTTCCCCCAAAGGAGAGGTGACAGATACGGAATAAAGCTCCGGAGCCTGGGCCCAAATTTCCAGAGAGAACCCCTTGGTATCCTTATCCACCAGAATTTCTGCTGATTGGTATTCGTTTTCAGCAGCAATTTTACCGTAGAAATGATGTCCCATTCCGGCTTCATTACCTGCAGCTACCACACAGTAGATGCCGGTGTAGTTGGAATAGTAGGACACGAAGCTGTCCAGGAAGGACGCACCGGAATGGTCTCCCTGATTGCTGCCAAGTCCAATGCAGATTACAAGGGGCAGGTTGTTGTCAATTGCAAGATTATAAAGATAGTAGACCGCCGTCATGATGTCGGATTCCTGAAATGCCAGCGCATCTTCAGCAACAAAGAAGAAATCCTTCAAATACTTCTTGGCAGGTTTTAATTTTACAACAGCAATGTCACTCATTGGGGCTGCTCCTACAAAATCCTGTTCCGGATCTTCACTCCCTGCGGCGACACCGGCTACAAAGGTACCATGTCCGTTTTCATCCGTTTCAGGAACGATGCTTAGGGGATTATCGGAAGCAAGTGCGGTGTTTAGATCATCTCTGGTATATATTTTTCCATAGAATAGCTCATCCGGCGGATCATCCGTTCGCTCTGTCTGATCCCAGATGCCGAGAATCCGGCTGGAACCATCAGATTTTCGGAAGGCATCCAATGTATAGTCGATTCCGGTATCGATAAAACCCAGCAGAATATTTTCACCCTTCAGATTCAAAATAGGCTGATTCTGTGTCCTTAAAATTCCGGAAACCTCCAGACTGGTGGTATCCAAAGTGGTATACAATTTCGGGATCGTGGTGTATCCTACAGTAGAGAGGATACTGCTGGGAAATAATGTCTTGTCTACGTGTAAAATTGCATAGCCCCCGCCCACGGTCTGAGACCCCAGTAAAGGAAAGTCCCTGGAAAGATTTTCTTCTGCCCCCTGATAGGAAACGACAAGATCATAAAAGTCGTTTGAGTATATTTTGTTTTGTAATTCGTTTTTGGGCATATGACCTCCAATTCTAATGTTTTTTAATAAGATATGGGAAAATAGTGATTCCTATGTTATACTAATAATATTGTGCATGGTTTAATATTTATACTGAAACAGAAAAGAGGTAGAACAAATGAGACCGGATTTATTTTCAATCGGACCAATCACCATTCACGGCTATGGTTTAATGATAGGTATTGGATTTTTAGCTGCGATACTGATCGGAATGAAACGGGCAGAGAAACACGGATTAGATAAGGATATCGTTTTTAATATGGGTTTGCTCTGCATTGTGGGCGGTATGCTGGGTGCTAAAATTTTATTTATTATTACAGAATGGAATAACATTATTCATTCCAGGAACCTGTGGTCAGACCTGGCTTACGGATTTGTTGTATATGGAGGCATTATCGGAGGAATTCTTATTCTTTATGTATACAGCAGGTTTAAAAAGCTGAACTTTTTACAATATATGGACCTGATTGTTCCGTCCGTTTCCATAGGTCAGGGATTTGGAAGAATCGGCTGTCTGCTGGCGGGCTGCTGTTATGGACGGGAGACAGATTGTCCTATTGGAATTGTATTTCATAACTCTGAATTTGCGCCAAACGGAGTTTCTCTGCTTCCAACCCAGATTTTTTCCAGCCTGGGAGATTTTGCGATTGCGGGATTTTTAATCTGGTATGCCGGAAAGCAAAAGAAAGATGGTAAAGTTATCAGTATGTATCTGATTCTCTATGGTGTGGGCAGATTTATTGTAGAAATCTTCCGAAATGATCCAAGAGGTAATGTAGGGATGCTGTCAACATCACAGTTTATTTCCATCTTTATGGTAGCATTCGGAGTAGGAATGATGTATTTTGTAACACATCGAAAAAAGAAAGAACAGTAGCCACCTTTTTATTTTTACGTATACTGGTAAAAAAGGGTTAGAGCGAAATGAATCGTGCCAGATTGTCAGTAAATGTAGAAAATGTTCATCGCAGAGGCATTTTAGGCCAGGGAATTGGTGTGGCGGTATTAGATACGGGGGCATATCCGCACCCGGATTTCAGAGATAGAATTTGTAGTTTTCGTGATTTCGTGGGAGGAAGAGCATCGATGTATGACGATTGTTCCCATGGAACCCACGTTATTGGGATCGTCGCTGGGAATGGAAAAATGTCCGGTGGCAGATACAGGGGGATTGCTCCTGCATGCCACGTAATGTCATTAAAGGTATTGGACCGCAAAGGCGGCGGAAATAGAAAAGATGTATTAAATGGAATTGACTGGGTAATCCAAAATAAAGAGTTATATAATATTCGAGTATTAAACATTTCCGTGGGAACAGAGCGGGAAGGGGATGACGCGGATTTTAAGCTGGTTGACAGCGTGGAGCGGGCATGGGATGCAGGACTGGTGGTGGTAGTTGCAGCCGGAAATATGGGTCCGGATCCAATGTCTATTACGGCACCCGGAAACAGTAAAAAAGTTATTACGGTGGGCTCTTCAGATGATTTTATGAAGGTGGGAAGCTATAACAATGAAAAACTGTATTATTCGGGCAGAGGCCCTACAAAAGAGTGCGTCTGTAAGCCGGATGTTGTAGCTCCCGGATCCAGAATCATATCCTGTAACAGCATTAATGTGAGTAGTAAAGGCTACTATTGCACAAAAAGCGGAACTTCCATGGCGACGCCTATCGTTTCCGGAGCAGTAGCGCTTCTTTTATCCAGGTCTCCTGGCATGACAAATGTAGAAGTGAAAATGAAGCTGAAAGAGACCTGTGATGATATAGGACGCCCACGCTACCAACAGGGCTGGGGGCAGATTAACATTGAGACGTTACTGAAATAATTTTTTAATAGTGTAAAAAAAGAGGGTGGCTGCGGCATTGTAAATGCTGTGGCCGTCTTTTTGTATATGTTTAGAGAAGATATTCCCCAAATTACATACCTTTATAGTTTTGCCCCGACTTCCATGAATGTCGCTTGAATCGTAATAATCAGTATGTTAAAATTAAAAATATGAATTGATAACAGAAGGGAACATTTGAAATTGCAAATGTGCAGGTAATGGATATGGCAAAGTATATTATGGCATTGGATGCTGGGACTACAAGCAACCGCTGCATATTATTTAATGAAAAAGGTGAGGTATGCAGTGTTGCCCAAAAGGAGTTTACACAGTATTTTCCAAAGCCGGGATGGGTTGAACATGATGCCGATGAAATATGGTCTTCCCAACTTGGCGTTGCCGTGGAGGCAATGTCCAAAATTGGAGCAGTCGCCGCAGATATTGCTGCGATTGGTATTACGAATCAAAGGGAGACGGCAATTGTCTGGGACAAGAAAACAGGATCGCCTGTTTATCATGCAATCGTGTGGCAATGCAGGAGGACTTCGGAATACTGTGATACATTAAAAGAAAAAGGTCTGACAGAAGTTTACCGGAAAAAGACAGGCCTGATTATTGATGCTTATTTTTCGGCGACGAAAATCAAATGGATTCTGGACAATGTGGAAGGGGCCAGGGAAAGAGCAGATAAAGGGGAACTTCTATTTGGAACGGTAGAGACATGGCTTATATGGAAGCTTACGAAAGGCAGAATTCATGTGACGGATTATTCCAATGCGTCCAGGACCATGCTCTTTAATATTAAAGACCTGAAATGGGATGAGGAGATTCTGGAAGAACTTCAGATCCCGGTAAATATGCTTCCGAATCCAGTACCTTCAAGCTGTGTATACGGAATGGCAGATGCATCTTATTTTGGAGGAGAAATACCAATTGCGGGAGCGGCGGGAGATCAGCAGGCAGCACTGTTTGGGCAGACCTGTTTTACGGCGGGAGAAGCCAAAAATACATATGGAACGGGTTGCTTTATGTTGATGAATACTGGGGAAACCCCTGTTTTTTCCAGCAATGGTTTAGTTACTACCATAGCCTGGGGATTAAACGGTACGGTCAATTATGCGCTGGAAGGATCCATTTTCGTGGCAGGAGCAGCAATACAATGGCTGCGGGATGAACTGCACCTCATAGACTCTGCTTCGGATTCCGAATATATGGCGGGAAAAGTGAAGGATACCAATGGCTGTTATGTAGTGCCGGCTTTTACCGGACTTGGTGCACCATATTGGGATCAATATGCCAGGGGCAGTATTGTGGGAATCACCAGAGGTGTCAACAAATACCATATCATTCGGGCAACCCTGGAATCTCTGGCTTATCAGGTAAACGATGTCTTAAAAGCCATGGAAGCTGACTCTGGCATAGAGGTAAGAGCGCTGAAAGTGGATGGAGGGGCAAGTGCAAATAATTTTTTGATGCAGTTCCAGTCAGATATCATAGGAGCGCCCGTACATCGCCCGGACTGTGTAGAGACAACGGCGATGGGAGCAGCATATTTGGCAGGACTTGCAGTAGAATATTGGAATAACAAAGAATCCGTTATCCAAAACTGGCAGGTTGACCGTGTCTTCAAACCGGCAATGGCGGAAAAGGAGCGGCTTAAGAAGATTAAAGGATGGGACAAGGCCGTGAAGTATGCGTTTGGATGGGCGAAGGAAGAGTAGGTTGAGGTACTGGTACTAGTATTGTAGCTGATTAAGACGCTTTGTAAATGATAGGTAGTGTACAGAAAGATGGGTGTGGGAAACTGGCATGGGCTCCGTCAGCTGGCCGCAGAACTGGTATTTTCTAACCTTTCCGAAGCGCTTTTTGGCGGCACGCGGGCATTCACCGAGAAATCCTGATGCATTTCTCGGTTCAGTACCCGCTTAGTATCCGATGGGAGCCAGTCGAATACTATCCGCCAAAAAGCACTTCGAAAAGGTAAGTAAATACTCAGCTCTGCTCTACGCTTCCTCCGCCCATGCCAGTTTCCCACACCCATCTTTCTGAGATAGCATTCGTTGATACAAAGCTGGTTTTCTCACCTACTTCTGCCGCCTGCTTCCTTACCCAGCTTATAACAGCAAAGTGTTGATTCTACAAAAAATTCCCATTTCCCTATTGACAATACGTGTATGATTGTATACAATGATACAAAATAAACCCTTAGGAGAGATTGAATCATGGATAATCGACGCGTTAAAATGGATTCCCACACAAACTTGCTGCAGTTAGAAGAGCATATGTATCATTTAGTTGACGTAGAAACGCCAAATGTTTTCCGTAACCTGTTTCCTTATGATGAAGTACCGAAGATTGCCTTCAATGACCGTATTGTGCCGCACCATATGCCGGAAGAGATCTGGATTACAGATACTACGTTTCGTGATGGGCAGCAGTCCCGCGCACCTTATACCACAGAACAGATTGTGACATTATTTGATTATTTTCATAAACTGGGCGGACCAAACGGTAAGATTCGTCAATCCGAATTTTTCTTATACAGTAAAAAGGACAGGGACGCTGTCTATAAATGTATGGAACGAGGCTATAAATTTCCGGAAGTCACCAGTTGGATCCGTGCCAGTAAAAAGGATTTTGAATTAGTTAAAGATTTGGGGATGAAGGAAACCGGAATTCTGGTAAGCTGCTCGGATTACCATATCTTCTACAAGATGAAGATGACAAGAAAGCAGGCAATGGAACATTATCTCAGTGTAATTAAGGAATGTCTGGAGACCGGTGTCAGTCCAAGATGCCATCTGGAAGATATCACGCGTGCAGATATTTATGGATATGTAATTCCATTCTGCGTAGAATTGATGAAATTGATGGAAGAATACCAGATTCCAATTAAAGTGCGCTGTTGTGATACCATGGGGTATGGCGTAAACTATGCCGGTGCTGTAATTCCCAGGTCTGTACAGGGAATTATTTATGGTATTATGACACATGCAGGTGTGCCTTCTGAGCTAATTGAGTGGCATGGGCACAATGATTTTTATAAAGCAGTCAGCAATTCCACAACTGCATGGCTTTACGGAGCGGCAGGCGTAAACTGTTCCCTTTTTGGAATCGGAGAACGTACGGGAAATACTCCGATTGAGGCGATGGTATTTGAATATGCACAGCTTCGGGGTACACTGGATGGTATGGATACAACTGTTATTACGGAAATGGCAGATTATTACCAGAGAGAGATCGGGTATCACATCCCTTCCAGAACACCATTTGTAGGGCAGAATTTTAATGTGACGAGAGCAGGTATTCACGCTGATGGTTTATTGAAAAATGAAGAAATCTATAATATTTTTGATACAGAAAAGTTCCTGAACCGTCCGGTACTGGTTGCTGTTTCCAATACGTCCGGGCTGGCTGGAATTGCACATTGGATTAATACATACTATCGCCTGCCGGAAGAAAAGCGCCTGTCAAAGGATGCGCCACTTGTTGAAATGGTGAAAAATTGGGTGGATAAAGAGTATGAAGATGGTCGTGTAACAGTAATTACTGATAATGAACTGATAAAAGTCATTGATGACTGTTGCAAAAAGTTGAATTATGTTTTAGTATAGTAGGCAGGGCAGGAGGAATCATTTTGAGTAATCATGAAATGCTTAAAGAAGTAAAAGATAAATATTCGCTTCGTGGAAGGGTGTTCCATACCATACGGGAAGATATTTTAAATGGCAGATACCGCCAGGAAGAAGAACTGCGGGAAACTGCTATCGGTGCAGAATTAGGTGTAAGCCGGACTCCGGTGCGGGAAGCCTTAAGACAGCTGGAGCTGGAAGGTCTGGTAAAGATCGTTCCAAATAAAGGTGCTTATGTGACCGGAATTACCCCCGCAGACGTCAAGGATATTTATATGATCCGTGCAAGGCTGGAAGGATTATGTGCCAGAATGGCTGCAGAGTCCATCACTCCAAAAGAGCTGGAGCATTTGGAAGAAATCATAATGTTAGCGGAATTCCATGAGAAACAGAAGCATTATGAGCAATTATTTTCGTTAGACAGCAAGTTTCATGAAACTTTATATGAAGCCTGTCAGAGTAAAATGCTGGAACATTTGTTGTCGGATTTCCACCATTATGTACAAAGGGCCCGTAAGCTGGCGCTGAAGCATCAGGAAAGGGCAGAAAAGTCGACTTATGAACACCGACAGATATTAGAAGCAATCCGTGAACGAAATCCGGATAAGGCAGATGAACTGGCTACGCTGCATATTATGAATACGATACATAATATGAATCATTACAAGATAGAAAACATTTTAGATGAAAATGGAGGACAAGCATGAGCAAAATTCAGATGAAGACACCGTTGGTAGAGATGGATGGAGATGAAATGACAAGGATTCTTTGGCAGATGATCAAAGATGAATTACTGAATCCTTTTATTGAACTCAATACTGAATACTATGATTTAGGACTGGAACACCGCAATGAGACAGATGACAAGGTGACATTTGACAGTGCATATGCAACCAAGAAATACGGTGTAGCAGTGAAATGTGCGACCATTACGCCAAATGCTGCCAGAATGCCGGAATACAATTTAAAAGAAATGTGGAAAAGCCCTAATGGCACTATCCGTGCGATCTTAGACGGAACGGTATTTCGTACTCCGATTATCGTAAAAGGAATTGAGCCATGTGTGAAAAATTGGAAAAAGCCAATCACAATTGCCAGACATGCATACGGAGATGTATATAAAGCTACAGAAATGAAAATTCCGGGAGCAGGTAAGGCAGAGCTTGTCTATACAGATACAGACGGTAATGAATCCAGAGAGCTGATTCATGATTTTACAGGAGCAGGAATCCTTCAGGGTATGCATAATGTAAATGATTCCATTGAAAGCTTTGCTAAAAGCTGTTTTAACTATGCACTTGATACCAGGCAGGATCTTTGGTTTGCTACAAAAGACACCATTTCTAAAAAATATGACCATACATTCAAAGACATATTCCAGGAGATCTTTGATGCAGAGTATGCGAAAAAGTTCGAAGAAGCAGGCATTACTTATTTCTACACACTGATTGATGATGCGGTTGCCCGTGTTATGAAATCAGAAGGCGGTTACATCTGGGCTTGTAAAAATTATGATGGAGATGTAATGAGTGATATGGTTTCTTCTGCGTTTGGTTCTCTTGCTATGATGACCTCTGTATTAGTATCTCCGGAAGGCTTCTTTGAGTACGAAGCTGCCCACGGTACCGTACAGAGACATTATTACAAACACTTAAAGGGCGAAGAAACTTCCACAAATTCCGTTGCAACCATTTTTGCATGGACCGGTGCACTTCGTAAACGTGGTGAACTGGATGATAATAAAGAATTAATGGAGTTTGCTGACAAACTGGAAAAAGCTACGGTAAAGACCATCGAAGATGGCAAAATGACAAAAGACTTAGCGCTGATTACCAGTACTCCAAACCCGGTTGTATTAAACAGCGAAGATTTCATTAAAGCAGTACGTGCTGAACTGGAGATTTAATTAAAAAATATTTATGCAGGGCATATCAGAATCAGATTGGTTTTGATATGCTTTTTGAGTATCTAAGCAGCAGTTCTTTAGATGCCAATTTATCCTGACGATGATAAAATTGAGTTATATTGTTCGAATAGGGGGAAGGATATTAATGAATGATGTACTTGAAAATAAACTTAAAAGAGTAATTTTGGATATTAAAGTTTTACATATATTAATGGAAAGACCATATTATGAAGATGAATTATTACAGGAAGTTAAAAATGATTCTAGAATTTTTGCTTCGTTAAAGGAAGGAATGTTCTATGCAAGGTTATGTGGATTACATGATCAGGAGTACATATTCTGTCAATTAGAATTTAATAAAAGTAAATCCAGATTATTAAAAATGTATAGTATTACGGAAACGGGTAAATTACAGTTAAATAAATGTAAGAAAATGTGGGAATTTGTTACGGAAGAAATGTCTGTGATTCTGGATAGGGAGGCATAGAATGGATGAAAAACAATACATAAAAAGTATACTCTTATATACAAGGTGTGGTTTTAAGAAAAAGAAAGAGTTATATAATATTCTGTCAGATATAGTAGTAGAGAAAAAAGAAAATGGCATGAATATGAAAGAGATTATGACATCCATAGGAACACCGGAGGAAGTTGCTTGTGAATTAAATGTTTACTTATTGGAAAAAAAACAATGTATGGATCAAAAGATTTTAAAGATTTATAAGACCTGTAAATATTTAAGCTATGCTGCCATTATTGGATTTTGTATAATTGTTGGATATATTTTTATAAAGCAAAACAGTATATTGCGTTTTCTTACAGAACAAAATTCATCAACTTTTGTGGCGGGTTCATCTATCATTAACATACAGGTATTTGTCCTGATATTACTTGCAATATTAATTGCTATTCTATTTGGTGCTAAATATGTTATTAAAAGAAAGTATATGTGGGAAATTTAATGATCATTAGTATAAGTATCGGAAAGGCATAACGGAATTTGTTGAATTTTGATATGCCTTTTTTGGAGGTGAAAAATGGCAGTTTACAAAGAAATTACCTGTGCATCAGCTTGTAATAAATTAAAACGCAAAATTCCCTATGGCTGGGATTTGAATATTTATCGTGGCTGCGAACATGAATGCAGATATTGCTATGCCATGTATTCCAATGAGTATCTGGGCTCAGGAGATTATTTTGAAGAAATATATGTCAAAACTAATATTGCAGAGCAGTTGGAAAAGGAACTGAGTTCTCCCAACTGGAAAAGGGAAGTTGTAAATATCGGAGGGGTTACAGACAGCTATCAGCCTGCAGAAAGTATCTATAAACAGATGCCGGATATCCTTAAATTAATGATCAGGTATAAAACGCCCTGCATTATTTCTACAAAATCTGATCTGATCCTGCGCGACTATGATTTAATTGCTGAACTGGCAGGGATCACATATGTAAATGTAGCGGCAACTATCACTTGTATGGATGAAGGAATACGGAAAAAAATAGAACCAAACGGGGCAGAATCCGTAAAGCGGTTTCAGATGCTGAAGGAGTTTTCCAAAACCAATGCATCTACAGGACTTCATTTTATGCCGATTATTCCTTATTTGACAGACAGCCGCCAAAATGTGGATGCTCTTTACCAGCTGGCAAAAGAGAGTGAAGTGGGGTATGTATTACCCGGAACGCTATATCTTAGGGGAAAGACGCGGAATGTATTTTTTGACTTTATTTCTAAAGAATATCCCAATTTGTATGAGCCGCTGAAAACGCTGTATCAAACAGGGGGAGCACCAAAGACATATAAAAACCAACTTTATCAGATGGTAAATGAATTAAAAGAAAAATACGGTTTATCCGGCAGTTATTCTAAACTAATGAAAGAGAAGATGAACCAGCCCCAGTATACACAACTCTCATTATTCGATCTGTAGAGTGGAAATATACTGGCATGTTTGATTGAGCGGCAGCAGACCGGAATAACCTGTTACGATAAAAACCCCATACTATAATCATCTGTGCAGAAACACAGGTATATTATGGTATGGGGTTTTTGATTTATCATTTCCACGCAGGCTATTCAGCCAGTTCCGCCCAGGCTTCATAAAGCGTTTCCAGTTCTTCCTGAACAGCGGCTTTTTCTGTGTTTAAGGATAGACATTTTTCAACGTCGGTATAAATCTCTTCTTTTGTCAGCAGTTCATCAATTTCGCCATCTCTGGTTTCCAGTTGGTGGATGCGGTCTTCCGTCTTTTTTAAGTCATTCTGACGTTTGCGGATACGTGCCTGTTCTTCTTTTTGCTGTTTCCAATCCAGTTTTGCGTGGTTGTCATCTTCCGATGTACCCTCAGCAGTAGCAGTGGAAGCTGCTGCATAAATCCGGGTCAGCTCATCTTTCTTTTCCAGATAATAATCGTAATTGCCGATATAGTTAACTAAAGTATTGCCGGTAAGATCCATAATACGAGTTGCCGTCTGGTTGATAAAATAACGGTCATGGGATACATAAAGGACAGTACCGGTATATTGATTTAGTGCATTTTCTAGAATTTCTTTCGAAACAATGTCCAAATGGTTGGTAGGCTCATCCAGGATGATGAAATTAGCTTTGGAGAGCATAAGTTTAGCCAGGGAAACACGTCCTCTTTCTCCACCGCTTAAATCCTTGATTCGTTTAAACACGTCATCTCCGGTAAATAGAAATGCTGCAAGGATATTACGGATTTCTGTGTTGGTAAGGTTGGGATAAGCATCGGAGAGTTCTTCAAATAAAGTTTTCTCCATGTGTAAAACATGGTGCTCCTGATCGTAATATCCGATGTGGACTTTACTTCCCAGTGTAAACTTTCCGGCATCTGCCTGAATAACACCGTTGATAATCTTTAAGATCGTTGTTTTTCCGGTACCGTTATTACCGATAATTGCAACTTTTTCTCCCCGCTTGATTTCAAAATCCAGATCCTGAAATAAGGTATTTCCATCAAAAGATTTTTTGAGTCCTTCCACGGTCAGTACATCATTTCCGCTCAGAATTTTTGGTTCCAGCGTTATGTGTATTTCAGAGGTCTGTGTTACCGGTTTGTCCAGAACTTCAATCTTATCCAACATTTTTTCACGGCTTTCCGCCCGGCGGATAGATTTTTCCCGGTTAAAGGATTTTAGTTTGGTGATAACTTCCTGCTGATGTTTGATTTCCTGCTGCTGATTTAGGTATGCTTTTAACTTTGCATCCCGGATCATCGCCCGTTTTTGCGCATAATCCGTGTAATTCCCTAGGTAGGTGGTAACCTCACCATTGTCAATTTCTACTACTTTCGTTACCACACGGTTTAAGAAATAGCGGTCATGCGCTACGATGATTACGGCACCGTTGTAGTTCAGAAGATAGGTTTCCAGCCATGCAATGGAGTTCATATCCAGGTGGTTTGTAGGCTCATCCAGGAGAATAATGTCCGGATTGGAAAGAAGCAGTTTACCAAGAGCCACACGGGTTTTCTGGCCGCCTGAGAGTGTATTGATGGGTTTGTCAAATTCGTCTTCGGTAAAGCCAAGACCCTTTAAAACCCCTACGATTTCACTTTTATAGGCATAGCCGTTTTTGTGTTCAAATTCCATTGTTAGCCGGTTATAGGTTTCCAGGATTTCGGTAAGTCTGGCACCTTCCAGGATCTTCATTTCCTGTTCCATGGTTCGGATCCGCTGTTCCAGTTCGATTACATCCCGTTTTACTTCCAAAAGTTCTTCATAAATCGTATTTTCATTTGTAACAGACTGATGCTGTGCCAGGTAGCCGATGGATTTTCCGCGGGTGATTATCACTTCACCGGAATCCGCAGGCATTTCCTGCATAATAATTTTCAGGAGGGTAGACTTACCGGCTCCGTTAATTCCCACGATTGCTGTTTTTTCACGATCTTCTATATGGAAGGAAGCATTCTTAATAATTTCAGTTGTTCCAAATGCTTTGCTTATGTTCTGACATGCAAGTATCATAAGTAATTCACCCAATCTTTCTCATATTTATCAGAAACTATTATAATAGATAATCCGGGTTTTGCAAATAGATTTCTTCAAAAATACTGGACTTTATGCATGATTTGCGATAATATAGGGATATTGTTACGTTTATGGATATACAAGAGGAGGAAATTGGTAATGAAGAAAGTAGTAAAATTTGGCGGCAGTTCATTAGCAAACGCAGAGCAGTTTCAAAAGGTAGCCGACATTATCCGTGCAGATGAAGCAAGAAGATATGTAATTCCTTCCGCACCGGGTAAACGCTTCTCAAGTGATATTAAAGTTACAGATATGCTTTATGAATGCTATGACATTGCAGAATCCGGTAAAAAATTTACCGCGAAGCTGGATAAAATAAAAGAGCGCTATAACGAAATTATCAAAGGATTGGAACTGGACCTTTCTTTGGATCATGAATTTGAAGTAATTCATGAAAATTTTGAGAACAAAGCAGGCAGCAACTACGCAGCTTCCAGAGGAGAATATTTGAATGGTATCATTATGGCAAACTATCTGGGCTATGAGTTTGTAGATGCCGCTGAAGTAATTTTCTTTGATGAAGCCGGAAACTTTGATGAAGTTAAAACAGATAAAGAACTTGCAAACAGATTAAAAGACACGGAAAGGGCGGTCGTACCCGGATTTTACGGTGCAAAACCGGACGGATCTGTTAAAACATTTTCAAGAGGCGGTTCCGATGTAACGGGTTCCATTGTTGCAAAAGCAATTCAGGCTGATTTATATGAAAACTGGACAGATGTATCCGGCTTTCTCGTGACAGATCCGCGGATCATTGAAAATCCGGAGGTAATCGAGACCATTACATACCGTGAATTAAGAGAGCTTGCATATATGGGGGCCACTGTACTTCACGAGGATGCTATTTTCCCGGTTCGCAAAGCGGAAATCCCCATTAATATTAAAAATACCAATGCTCCTCAGGAAAAGGGAACTCTGATCGTGGCTCATACCTGTCATAAACCGAAATATACGATTACCGGTATTGCCGGTAAAAAAGGTTTTGCAGCCATCAATATTGAAAAAGATATGATGAATGCGGAAATTGGATTTGGACGCAAAGTGCTTGGAGTGTTTGAAGAAAATGATATTTCTTTCGAACATATGCCTTCCGGAATTGACACCATGACCGTATTTGTACATCAGTCAGAATTTGAAGAAAAAGAACAGAAGGTACTTCAGGGAATCCAGCGAAATGTTCATCCGGATTATATTGATTTAGAATCCGATCTTGCATTGATCGCAGTAGTAGGCAGAGGAATGCGTTCTACAAGAGGCACTGCAGGAAGAATTTTCTCAGCGCTTGCCCATGCAAATATTAACGTAAAAATGATCGATCAGGGATCAAGTGAATTAAATATTATTATTGGTGTACGTAATGAAGATTTTGAGACGGCGATTAAAGCTATTTACGATATTTTCGTTACAATCCAGCTCTAACATCGATTCACCTGTCCCCATTATCGGTATGAATGTGCCAAAATGCCTGTATAACAGGAAATTTTGTATTTTCTGCCATAATAGTTTGACATGAAATTCACAATTCGTTATAATGTTTATACGATAGAGTAAACGAGATTATGCATTTGGAGGATGGTATTGTGGAGGAAAAGGAAATTTCAAAAGCCGTCATAAAAAGGCTGCCTCGTTATTACCGTTATCTGGGAGACTTGCTGGAGGATGGTGTGGAGCGGATATCTTCGAACGAATTAAGCGACCGCATGCAGGTGACAGCATCTCAGATTCGGCAGGATTTAAATAACTTTGGTGGTTTTGGACAACAGGGATACGGTTATAACGTGAAGTATCTTTACAATGAAATAGGAAAGATTTTGGGTCTGGATAAAACTTATAATATGATTATTGTAGGAGCCGGCAATCTGGGACAGGCATTGGCAAACTATGTGAAGTTTGAAAAGCGCGGGTTCTGGATTAAAGGTATCTTCGATGTAAATCCAAGGCTACAGGGCGTGACGGTACGTGGAATTGCGATTCGGATGACAGATGATCTTCCGCAGTTTGTCAGAGATAATGAGATTAAAATTGCAGCGCTTACCCTGCCTAAGGAGAACGCTGAACAGATGGCGAACCTGCTGATTGAGAACGGCGTGAAGGCAATCTGGAATTTTGCTCATATTGATCTGCGCCTGCCGGAGGATGTAATTGTAGAAAATGTACATCTTTCAGAGAGCCTGATGCAGTTATCCTATAACATTAACCGTTATGAAAGAGAACATGAAATTAAAGAATAAGTAAGTGGACAAAATAACGCGTAGGAGGATATCAGAAAGATATTTTTACGCGTTGTTTTGCGTTTGAAAGTGGGTGAAAGATATGGAGTACCTGGTAACAGCAGAAGAAATGAAGCGCTGCGATCAGACAACAATAGAAAAGATAGGGGTACCATCCATGGTTTTGATGGAACGGGCAGCCCTGGCATGTGTGGAAGAGCTGGTGGACGGCAGTTTTAACCTTGAAAATGTACTGGTGGTGTGTGGAAGCGGCAATAATGGTGGCGATGGTTTTGCCATTGCAAGGCTGCTGCATCTGCGAGGGATAGCTGTTTGTGTATATTTTGCGGGAAATGAGGCATCTTGTACACAAGAAACCAGATTGCAGAAGAATATCTGCGAAAAATATGGTGTGATTTTTGTAAGTAAGTTGGGGGTAGGTGAATATACTAGTATAGTAGACGCTATGTTTGGAGTAGGTCTATCCAGAAATATCGAAGGCCATTATGCGGATGTGATCGGTTATATGAATCAGTCAGAGGCAGCTGTTCTGGCGGTGGATATAGCTTCCGGAATCAGTGCGGACACCGGGAAAGTGATGGGAACGGCGGTAAGGGCAATAAAAACAGTAACGTTTGCATTTAAAAAGATCGGCCACGTCTTATATCCCGGAACAGAGTATGCAGGGGGCGTCATTGTGAAGGATATAGGAATTACCGTGGATGGTTTTGGAAATCAGCTGCCTGGAGTCGTCTCTTACACAGAAAGGGATATGCAGCAGCTGCCTCCCAGATTTGCGTATTCCAATAAGGGCACTTACGGAAAGGTTCTTGTAGTGGCCGGAACTTATAATATGTGCGGGGCAGCTTTTCTATCAGCAAAGGCAGCCTATAAATCAGGGGCAGGACTGGTGCGGATTTTCACGGAAGAGAGTAACCGTACCATGCTCCAGACTATGCTGCCGGAAGCGATTCTTACCACTTATGATACCTGTGATTACAGGCATGAGCAGTTGGAAGAAGCAGCAGACTGGGCAGATGTGATTGTATTTGGACCCGGAATTGGAAAGAAAGCAGAAAAGCGCAGAATGCTGGAACTTCTTATAAAGGTACAGGATAAGCCGCTTTTGATTGATGCAGATGGTCTGAATCTGCTGGCAGAAAATCCACAGCCTTTGGGCGAACGGAAACGTCCGGCAGTGGTGACGCCTCATGTGGGCGAAATGAGCAGACTCTGTCATGCAGAAAAAAAAGATATTCTGGATAACCTATTACAAACAGCGTGTACTTATGCATCTAAACAGAGAGTGGTCTGTGTATTAAAGGATGCAAGGACAATTGTATCAGACGGGCAGAAAATCTATGTGAACCAGAGTGGAAATAACGGAATGGCAGTGGGTGGTTCCGGGGATGTGCTTACGGGTATTATAGCAGGGTTGATGGCTCAGAAAATGCCGGAAGCCCAGGCGGCCAGACTAGGGGTATATCTGCACGGCCTGGCGGGTGATGCAGCACGGGACAGATGTGGTACATATGCCATGCTGGCAACCGATATCATTGAAGGATTACAGGAAATACTTATCAGAGGAGAAAAGGAACATGCAGAAATATAGCAGGGTCTGCGCTGTCATCAGCCTGGATGCCGTAGAAGAAAACTTTAAGAACATGAGAGCAAATACAAATCCGGAAACCAGGATGATTGCAGTGGTAAAAACCGACGGATACGGACATGGGGCAGTTCCTGTGGCAAAGCTTGTGGAAGATTATGATTATATCTGGGGATTTGCCGTTGCAACTGCGGAAGAGGCTCAGATTCTTAAAAGGAACCAAATCCAAAAGCCTATTCTGATTTTAGGCTATACGTTTGAAGAACATTTTGAAATGCTGGTAAGGCTTGATATACGACCGGTCGTGTTCAAATTGGATACGGCTATAGCCCTGTCGGAGGAAGCGGGAAGACAGGGAAAGACGATTTATGTTCATCTGGGATTAGATACGGGAATGAGCAGGATTGGATTTACAGATACAAAAGAGAGTATTGAAGTGATCCTGGAAATTGCTAAATTACCAAACCTTAAGATAGAAGGGCTGTTTACCCACTTCGCCAGATCGGATGAAGCAGATAAAACCAGTGCATGGGGGCAGTTTGCGCGCTGTCAGGACTTTTTGGAAAAATTGTCGGCAGCAGGGATTAGGATTCCCCTCAAACATTGCAGCAACAGTGCAGGGATTATCGATCTTCCGGAAGCGAATATGGACGCAGTGCGTCCCGGCATCAGTATTTACGGAATTTATCCTTCCCAGGAAGTAAAGAAGGAGAGTGTTCCGCTTAAGCCTGTAATGCAGCTCAAGAGCCATATTGTTTACATAAAGGAATTAGAAGCAGGAATTCCTGTCAGTTATGGTGGCACGTTTGTTACAGAAAAGAAAACAAAGGTGGCTACGATTCCGGTGGGATATGGAGATGGTTATCCACGCAGCCTGTCAGGTAAAGGATGGGTTTTGATTCATGGAAAAAAAGCGCCGATTCTGGGGAGAGTCTGCATGGATCAGTTTATGGTGGATATCAGTGAAATCGATGAAGCAAAGGAATTGGATGAAGTTACGCTGTTTGGGGAGAGCGAGGGGGCAATCCTGCCGGTAGAAGACTTAAGCAGTATCTGCGGACGTTTTCCATATGAATTTGTCTGTGATATTGGTAAACGGATACCCAGGGTATATGTCCACAAAGGGGAGATTGTGTTGACGAGGGATTATTTTAACGAATAATGCCCGGTAAGTTCAATACCCTGCAGCTTGCTGCAGGGTATTGGATCCTTGCGGCATTCGCCGGACGGACATCAAGTTTGTCCGTTTGGGCCGATGCCGCAAGAATATGAACACAAAGATGCATACTCATGAAGAATATGGAAATACTAGAGTTAATCTTTAATTAGCCATAACGTATGAATCGGAGTGTGAAATGTGTGATTATTAAACGTGGAGATATTTTTTATGCGGACCTGCGGCCGGTAATTGGGTCCGAACAAGGGGGAATCCGGCCTGTTCTGATTATTCAGAATGATATTGGAAATAAGCACAGCCCAACAGTGATCTGTGCTGCCATTACATCGAAGATGAATAAGGCGAAGCTGCCAACCCATGTGGAAATAGATGCTGGAAAATATGCGATCGTTAAAGATTCGGTCATTCTTCTGGAACAGCTTCGTACCATCGATAAAAAACGATTAAAAGACAGAGTGTGTCATCTGGATATGGAAATCTTACGTCAGGTAGACCGGGCACTTAAAATCAGTCTGGAATTATCTACATAACTTGACTAATTCCCGGGAAGATGATATATTTTCTATTGATATGTAACTGTTTCATTGTTAAACCCCTGAATAGGGTAACTTTGAAAGTGATTTTCTTTCGCACTTAACAGTACAACAAGAAGGAGTATTTTTACAAATGGATAGTGGTGGGAGTCCTGCGACAGGATTCATCGTTTTTTTAATATTTATATTGCTGGATGCAGTATTATTTGGATTTGGATCTGCCGTTCAGGCACTGAATGAAGGCGAATTGGAGCGGGAAGAGGCACAGGGCAGCAGTAAAGCCAGGATGCTTCTGCGCGCCAAGGAGGCTCCAGACCGGCTGATTAGCACAATTCAGGTCACAACAACACTTGTCTGTATGCTGACGGGCGGAGTAATGATGCATCCGGCAACTGCTTTATGGAAGCGGGTCCTGGATAGAACCGGTCTCGGACAAATATTGCCGATGGGTGTTTATCTTTTTATAAATGCGTTTTTGGCAGTTGTCTGTATGCTTTTTCTTTTGTATACATTTGGCATACTGCTCCCGAAAAAACTGGGAGCGCATTATTGCAGGAAATGGGCATTTGGACAGGTAACGCTTGTGCATACAATCGTGGTTCTGTTTAGTCCCGTTACATATTTATTTACATCAGTTGTAAATGTAATTATCCGGCTTTTTGGAATTGATCCGAAGAAATTGCAGGATGATGTAACGGAAGAGGAAATTATCTCTATGGTAAACGAAGGCCATGAACAGGGAGTCCTGGAAGCAAGTGAAGCGGAGATGATTAATAATATATTTGAATTCCGGGATAAAGAAGCCCAGGATATTATGACCCACAGGAAGAATATTATAGCGGTAAATGAGGAAAAAACCCTCAAGGAAAGCCTGCAGTTTATGCTGGACAGTACGAATTCCAGATTTCCGGTATTTGAGGATAATATCGATAATATTACCGGCATTCTGCATTTAAAAGATGCCATGCGTTTTCATACCAGAAAAGGATATGACAATTGGGCAATCAAAGATATACCCGAATTAATCCGGCCGGCCATATTTATTCCGGAGACCAGGAACATTAATCTTTTGTTCCAGAGTATGCAGTCCAAAAAGCTTCAGATGGTAATCGTTGCAGATGAGTATGGCCAGACAGCAGGCTTAATCGCATTAGAAGATATCCTGGAAGAGATCGTTGGGAATATTATGGATGAATATGATCTGGATGAGATGCTGATCGAGGAACTGCCGGACGGGAAATATATTATGGATGGTATGACGCCCCTTGAAGATGTAGAAGAAATACTTCATATAGAGCTTCAGTCAGATGATTTTGAAACATTAAATGGATATTTGATTTACCGTCTGGATAAAATACCGGACGAAAAAGAAGACTCAGAAATTATAGTAGACGGTTATGCGTTTAAGATATTAAACGTTGCCAACAAAACTATACAAAAAGTACGAGTCAGCAAATCAGAGGAAGAGATTCCGAAAGAAATAACAAAAGAATAAAGAAAGATAAAAGGAGTAATCAAGATGTCAGGACATTCAAAATTTGCCAATATTAAACACAAAAAGGAAAAAAATGATGCTGCGAAAGGTAAGATCTTTACCATAATTGGAAGAGAAATCGCTGTTGCCGTAAAAGAAGGCGGAGCTGATCCGGATAATAACAGCAGACTTCGTGATGTAATTGCAAAAGCGAAAGCCAATAACATGCCAAATGATACCATAGACCGTGGGATTAAAAAAGCTGCCGGTGATGCAAATGCAGTTAATTATGAATATGTTTCCTATGAAGGTTATGGTCCTAGCGGTATTGCTATCATTGTAGATGCACTTACCGATAATAAGAATCGTACAGCTGCCAATGTAAGAAGTGCTTTTACAAAAGGAAGCGGAAGCATCGGAACACCCGGATGTGTGTCCTATAGTTTTGATAAAAAAGGACAGATCATTATTGACAAAGAAGAATGTGAAATGGACGCAGATGATTTAATGATGATTGCTTTGGATGCAGGCGCAGAGGACTTCCAGGAAGAAGAGGACAGTTATGAGATCATTACAGATCCTGATGAATTCAGTAACGTGCGTGAAGCGTTGGAAAAAGAAGGCATCCGGATGGCGGAAGCAGAAGTAACCATGATTCCGCAAAATTATGTGGAATTGACGGATGAAACTGCGGTTAAGAATCTGCAGAAAACCTTAGACCTTTTGGATGAAGACGATGATGTACAGAATGTATACCATAACTGGGACGAGTAAGGCAGATTAAATAATTGTGAGAACAGGACTTTATGTTTGTTTCCGATGGAGACTGGCATGAAGTCTTTTTTTGCTTTAAAGGAAAATAGGTAGGAAATAGTCTATATCCAGAACATTATCATAACTCATAGGTAAGTCAAGATTGACGCAGCAAGTGTGATGTTTGCTATGAGAAGCATGTTGGCCGTGTATGAGGAGAATAAAGATGTGGACCTGCTTTGCGGAGACTGTTCGTTTCAGGAGGTGATTCCTGATTTAATGCGGATTGCAGGATATAGCAGGGATGAAAAACTGGCATTGCTGGGGAAAATAGTAACCAGGGGGATGCAGCAAGGGTTGTCCACTCCCGGAATTATGTATGATTATGCAATGCCGGGCATACAATGTGAAGGATTTATGACATCCGTATGGCTGATACAGAATACAGTGAATTTTCTGGTGCGGCGGCAAAGAATAAGGGTGATGATAACGATACCTGTAATGGTTTAGTAAATGCGATGGCAATATACAATCTCGATAGCCTGGAGAAGTACTATGGCACTCTGGATTTTGAGAAAATAATTTAAATTTGTATTAACACAAGTTAGAAATGATGTTATAATTATTATCATATATACGGATCGTTCTGAACTTTCGTACTCCCGTAATTCTAAATACTGATGAGGAATAGATAATGAATGGTGACAATTAGTAAGATTGCTGAAATAGCTGGTGTCTCAAGAGGAACGGTAGACAGGGTACTCAATAACCGCTATAAAGCAGCACGTGAAAAGGCGAAAGAACTGGTGGCTTTTGGAGTCAGTGTAAAGTTATATCTGATCAAGGAGTTGTCGGACCGGACTATTGAGCCCCTGCTTGCACAGGTAGAAGCGGATGCGCCGGACGGAATTGCGATACTGCCGCTGCAGATGGAGTCGATAGCAGTTTTCATAAAAAATGGATGCAAAAAACGTACCCATAGTTTTTATGAATCTTGATATGGAAGATACCCAAAGGCTGTCTTATGTGAATTGGTTAGAGCCACACCGAATCTGGATGCGATTTATGTAGTAAATCCGGGCGATTATAGCATTTGTGAGGAAATAGCCAAAGTGGACATGCAGAAAAGAATTCGCATTATTACAAATGATATCGTAAGCAGACAGATGTATTTGATTGACAGTGTGTGATTGGTGCGACAATCGGGCAGCAACCTGAAAACAGAGGAATGTTGTCCATGAATTTAGGAGGAAAGTTATGTGCGGAGCAGGGAGTAAAGTAAAAAGATTGTTATTGGGAGTAGCGGCGGCGCTGGTATTTTTTAGTGTAGTCCCGGATGTATTACCGCTTACTCAGAATGTTTCCATGGTAAAGGCGGCTGGCATAAAAATTGTACCAAAGAATGTTACCTTGATTAAGGGACAACGAAAAAAGCTGAAGGTGACAGGAACAAAGAAAAAAGTTACCTGGTCAATTAGCAATAGGAAAATTGCAGAGGTCAAAAAAGATGGAACACTGGTCGCAAAGTCCGGTGGGTCGGCTAATATAACGGCAAATGTCGGAGGCAAGAAATATAAAGGCAGCGTCAGGGTAGAAGTTCCCAAATTAAGTGCCAAAAGTAAGACCCTTAAGGTGGGACAGACTTATAATCTGAAGTTGGAAAAAACAAAGCAGAAGGTTACCTGGAGCAGTTCAAGAAACTCCGTTGCAACAGTAACAAAAAAAGGTAAGGTAGAAGGGAAAAAGACTGGGAGTGCAACCATAACTGCAAAAGTACCCGGAAAGAAATTTACCTGCACCATTAAGGTAATTGCAAAAACAGATTCACCTGATAAATCCATTTCCGCAAGCCATACTAAATTAAAAAATTTCATTCTCTCCTATGGGGAAAGAAACAGCTCCGGAAATAGGTTTATCAAACAAACAGATGCCCGTTCAGGCTATACATTTGGCATCGTATATGAGAGTGCATATGACAGGTTTAGTTTTTTAAGTGTATTTGATGAAAGCGAAGCAAGTCTGGGGTTTTCCATGAAGGTAGAAACGGTCAGATCTGATTTGATCAAACCTGAACTTATTTTTTCGGTTAACAATTCATATGCCGGGTTTAGGGCAACTGCGGAATTTAATGCATCGAAATATAAGAGGAATTCTAAGGTTTACTTTACAATAAGCAATTATTCAGGGATAGTGACTGAGAGTGGCATACAGGAAACAGCTAATTTGGGACTGCAGTTATCGTTTATGAACTGGGATTATCTGCTGAGAAGCCAGACAGGCCTTTCCATGAAGGATATCGGGTTTACGTCCTATAAATAATGGGCAAGAGTACCAGGGGCATCGGTCACAGATGCCCCTGGTTTTGTCTTCGCTTGCAACTTTTTCCCGGGAATGTTATACTAAAACGTGTTTTAAACTGCCGCAATTAATCAAATTGGAGGAAAACAGATGGTAAAATTTTTAAAAGAAAACAAAGCAGCCCTTGTTATCATATGCGCAGCCGCAGTATTCCTCATTGTAGGCGTGTTTAACGGGGAAGCAGCAACGGTGTTCCAAAAGGCAACCAATATATGCCTGGAATGCATTGGGATCGGATAAGGAGGCGTAAGATGGGAATATTGACAAAATTAAGGAATCACATACGTCTCGTTGTACAAATTGCATTTACAGCTGTTTCAAATGGTTATGTGAATGGATTTCTGGGTGGGACCATTTTTAAAGGAAGTACAAAAAATCTCTGTGTGCCGGGTTTGAACTGCTATTCTTGTCCGGGAGCATTGGGGTCATGCCCCATTGGTTCGCTTCAGGCGGTGCTGGGCAGCCGGAAATACCAGTTCTCTTTCTATGTAATTGGTTTTCTGATGGCATTTGGAGCTTTCTTCGGTCGCTTTATCTGCGGGTGGCTGTGTCCTTTTGGACTTGTTCAGGATTTGCTTCATAAGATTCCGTTTCCGGTAAAAATACGGAAGGTTCCGGGTGATAAGTATTTAAAGTATCTGAAATACATAATTCTGGTTGTATTTGTTATCATACTACCGATGTTTGCGGTAAATCTTCTGGGAAATGGAGACCCCTGGTTCTGTAAGTGGATTTGTCCTTCGGGAACACTGTTTGGCGGTATTCCACTGGTATCAGCCAATCCTCCGCTGCAGGAAGCGATCGGCTTTCTGTTTAACTGGAAGATGGGAATCCTGATTTTAATCATAGTGCTGTCAATCGTAATATACCGCCCATTCTGCAGATATCTTTGCCCATTAGGTGCAATATACGGATGCTTTAACAAAGTGTCCATTTACCGCTATAAAGTGGATGATAAAAAATGTATAAATTGTAAAAAATGCCAGAAAGTATGTGAAATGAATATACCGGTATATGAGACGCCAAACAGTGCAGAATGTATCCGCTGCGGGAAATGCAAAAAATCCTGTCCTACGGGAGCGATATCCTCTACTATGTCAAAACTTTATGGTACATTTTACAAAAAATAATGGGATTTATTGAATTTTTTCATATAATATATTGACCTTTTTCTTGAAATAGTGTATAGTCACATTTATGAACATGACGCTTTAATGCGAGAAAGCGTTGATTCGGAAAAGAAAATAGGAGTGAGGATATTATGAAAAAAGCATTATCTATGTTATTAGCAATGGGTCTTGTTGTTTCTATGGCTGTTGGATGCGGTTCAAATAGTGGAAGCACTGAGACTTCAGCATCAAAAGAGACAAGCGCAGCTTCTACAGAGGGTGCCTCTGCAGAAGGCGCTGCCACAGACGCAGCAGGAGACACGGATGCTGCAGAAACAGCAAGTGCAGCAAAAGCAGATACGGATAAGGTCTATAAGATTGGTGTCTGTCAGTTGGTGCAGCATGATGCTTTGGATGCGGCTTATGAAGGGTTTGTAGAGGGCTTGAAGGAAGCTGGATACGTAGACGGAGAAAATATCCAGATTGATTACCAGAATGCTCAGGGCGACCAGTCAAACTGTAGTACCATTGCGTCCAAACTGGTTAATGACCAGTCAGATTTAATTCTTGCAATTGCAACGCCTGCAGCACAGGCATGCGCAAATGCAACAGAGCAGATTCCTATTGTACTTACAGCAGTTACAGATCCTGCAGCAAGCGGATTAGTTGAATCAAACGAAGCGCCGGGTGCAAATATTACCGGGACATCTGATTTGACACCGGTAAAAGAGCAGATGGACTTATTAAAGGAAATGCTGCCGGATGCAAAGAAAATTGCAATCCTTTACTGCTCCAGTGAAACCAATTCCAAGATCCAGGCTGATATGGCAAAAGAAGCTGCAGAAGCAATCGGATTGGAGACACAGGATGCAACCGTTTCTAACTCTAACGAGATCCAGCAGGTAGTTCAGAACCTGGTTGGTAAAGTAGATGCTATTTATGCGCCTACTGATAATATGATTGCAGCAGGAATGCAGACTGTTTCTATGGTAGCAAATCCGGCTGGTATTCCGATCATCTGCGGTGAAGAAGGAATGGTGAATAACGGAGGCCTTGCAACCAGAGGTATTAATTACTTCAATCTGGGTAAACAGACAGGGGCACAGGCTGCTAAAATTTTAGCCGGCGAAAGTGATCCTGCGGCTATGCCTATCGAGTATTTAAAAGATGTTGATACCGTAATCAACAAAGATGCAGCAGAAGAACTGGGACTTGAGATTCCGGCTGACTTACAGGAGTTTGTTAAAACACCGGCTGCAACAACAGAGGCTTCTTCAGAGGAGACTTCTGCGACAGAAGAATAAGAAAAGTGGCTGTTTCAAAAGGTATTTTGAAACGGCCATTTTATAACAATGGAGGTAGAGATGAACATTTTAATGGCAATATTTGGGGCAGTGTCCCAGGGGTTATTGTGGAGCCTGATGGCACTGGGGGTATACATAACATTTAAAATATTGGACTTCGCAGATATGACATGCGATGGTAGTTTTGCACTGGGCGGATGTATCAGTGCGGTTTTTTGCGTTAAGCTGCATATGAATCCATTTCTGACCCTGTTTTTTGCACTGGCTGCAGGAGGATTGGCAGGAGCAGTTACTGGCATACTCCATACAAAGCTTAAGATTCCGGCTATATTATCGGGAATCCTGACGATGATTTCTCTCTACTCAATTAACCTGAGAATTATGGGGCAGGCAAATACGCCTATTAATACCAGAGAAAAAGGAACTGACACCATAGTAACAATGCTTGTAAAATTGCTGCCGGACAGTCTTCAGAAAAATACAAATATCAATACGATCGTAGTCTGTTTTATCGGACTGATTATAGCAATTGCCGCAATCGTCTTGCTCTATTGGCTCTTCGGAACAGAGATCGGAAGTGCACTGCGTGCTACCGGAAATAACGAAGCTATGATCCGGGCATTGGGTGTGGATACAGACAAAATGAAAATATTCGGTCTGGTTATCGGGAATGCCCTTGTCGGATTGTCAGGTGCTTTAGTTGTGCAGGCGCAGAAGGTTGCGGACGTAGGTATGGGAACCGGTACTATCGTAATCGGTCTTGCGTCTATTGTAATTGGTGAAGTTGTTATGGGAAAACGTCTGAACTTCGCAGGAAAGCTTGGCTCTGCTATTTTAGGATCTATCCTGTATCGTGTAATTGTAGCAGTAGTTCTTCAGTTAGGTATGGATTCCAATGATATGAAACTGTTAACAGCGGTTATTGTAACAATTGCTCTGGCCGTTCCGGTATTTTCTAAAAAACTGGTAGTTAAGAATTAGGAGGCGAGCAGATATGTTGACAATAAAAGAGGTATATAAGACATTTAATCCCGGGACAATTAATGAGAAAAGAGCACTTCAGGGGCTGAATCTGCATGTCAACCCTGGGGATTTTATCACAATTATAGGTGGTAATGGTGCAGGTAAATCTACGATGTTAAATATGGTTGCCGGTGTATACCCCATTGATTCCGGAAGCATTGTGCTGGATGGGGACGATATTTCCAAAAAACCGGAGTATCAGAGAGCCGGAAATCTGGGGAGGGTCTTCCAGGATCCCATGATGGGAACGGCTTCCAGTATGGAAATACAGGAAAACCTTGCACTTGCTTACAGAAGAGGCAAGAAAAGAGGTCTGGGCTGGGGAATTACCAAAAAAGAGAAGGAAATATTCCAGACTGCCCTTAAGTCACTGGATTTAGGTTTGGAGGACCGCATGACTTCCAAGGTCGGGCTATTATCAGGAGGCCAGCGTCAGGCGCTGACACTGCTCATGGCTTCTCTACAGCGTCCGAAAGTGCTGCTGCTGGATGAACATACGGCTGCACTGGATCCAAAGACAGCCAAAAAAGTACTTGATCTCACGGTTAAGATTGTAGACACCCACAATCTGACTGCACTTATGGTTACGCACAACATGAAGGATGCCATCCGTATCGGCAACCGGTTAATCATGATGTATGACGGACATATTATCTATGATGTATCCGGTGAGGAGAAGAAAAATCTGCAGGTGGCAGACCTTTTGAAAAAATTTGAAATGGAAAGTGGCGGAGAATTTGCCAACGACCGAATGATTTTAGCTTAATTGTGAAAAAATTAATGGAAAAGATTGCTAATTTTATGATAATGATTTATTATAAAATTAGCATTTTTTATTTTTAAAATTATCCTTTCGTAAATTGTATGTTTAATGAGTAAGGCGGGGAATGAGGCGCAGGTTATGCAATGCAGGGGTTCTGTTAGACATGAATATAATATGGATTTCGGACAGCATGATGAGGATGTTAATTATTTGGCAATGCAGCAGTTTAGTGAGTCGAAGTGATGTTATATATTTGTAAGTATTAGTGAATCTTCTAAAATTATTTAAAAAAATACAATACTCATTGTTGAGAATTCATATATTGTATGTTATAATATCCCCATCTAAGGGTTATGATATATGACTCTGTGAAGCTTTTAACAAATAAGAGGAAAGGAGAGTGGATAACAGTGCATTTAGTTAAAGATGAAAATGGTAACATTTGTGCGCATGCGCATGAACATGTCCATCCTCACACCCATACCTACGAACACAACCATGCACATGACCATGAGCATGGCCACGAAGAGGAACATAAGCATTCTCATGATGGAAGTTGCAGCTGCGACAGTACATCCTGCAATGAGAGCAGTTGTGGATGCGGATGTGGTTCCGGGGAAGAAAACCCCAACAAAGAAAATATTGCGTTATTAACCTACATGTTACAGCATAATGAACATCATGCGGCAGAGCTGGATCAGATGGCGGCTAAGTTAAGAACAGCCGGTGCCGAAGGCGCAGCAGAACAGATCAAGAAAGCAGTAGATGAGTTTCAAAAAGGAAACATGTATTTAGGAGTTGCACTTGCAATGGTCAAGGAGCAGCAATAGGAGGTCATAGAGATGTGCTTAGCTACGGCATATAATATCAATAAAGAAGACAGTATTATTTTACAATATGTTAGTATGATCGAAGTGGAAGGCATGAACATCACTCTGACTGATGTAATGGGGGAACGAAAAGTCGTGGAAGGAACCATCGCTATGGTGGACCTGACCGGCGGAGTTGTTAAAATTAATTGTCCTGATTAGGAAGGATAATTAAAATAAAACTAAAAAAACGGAGGTATTAGTTAGATGAAAAGCGTAATCGACATTATGAAGGAGAGAACATCATTTTCTTTCGAGGTATTCCCTCCAAAGGCTGAACAGCCAATGGAACCATTATTAAACACACTGGACGAACTCTATCAGTTTGATCCGGATTTCATCAGCTGTACATATGGTGCCGGCGGTTCTAATGCAGGGCGTAATGTGGAAATTTGTAAAGCTATTGCGGACAGCGGACACAGAGCAGTAACTCATTTTACATGTATTGGAAACACAAAAGAAAAAATGAAAGCTGAGTTACAGGCATACCTGGATAATGGTGTAAACCATATTCTGGCACTTCGCGGAGACTTACCGGCAGGCTGGGAAGGAACACGCGGAGATTTCAACTATGCAAATGAACTGGTAGCATTCATCAGAGCAGAATTTGGTGATCAGTTTACCATCGCCATGGCCGGAGATCCTGAAAAACATATTCAATGTCCAACCTTTGAGGAAGATATTGCACATCTGAAAATGAAACAGGATGCAGGCGCTGATTATATTATGACTCAGCTTTGCTTTGATATTGAGCAGTTTAAGAGATGGGTAGATCAGATCAGAAATGCCGGAATTACACTTCCTATCGATGTAGGTGTAATGCCTGTATTAAACAAAGATGCTACAATCCGTATGGCATTGTCCATGAACGGATGTTCAATTCCAAGAGACCTTGCTGAAGTAATCAGTAAATATTACAATGATCCGGAAGGATTTAAAGAAGCAGGTATCGATTATACCGTACATCAGTTATACCAGTTCATTGGCGAAGGTGTAGAAGGTATACATTTATATGCATTAAACAAATCTGCGGCAGTTTCCGAAATCTTAACAAGATCCGGACTCAGAGCAAAAGCAGAATAGACTATAGGGAAATGACAGGAGGCACCCGTTATGACACATACAATTGCAGTTGCAGGAAAAGGCGGAGTGGGAAAAACCACAATTTGCGGACTTATTATTCAGTATCTCTGTGAAAAGGGAAAAAGACCGATTTTGGCAGTAGATGCTGATGCGAACTCAAACCTGAATGAAGTTCTCGGAGTGGAAGTAGATATGACTCTGGGCGATATCAGAGAAGAAGTGGCACGTGCGGAAAACAGTGTAAAGAACCCTATTCCGGCAAGTATGTCTAAAGCAGACTATATGGAAATTATGTTCAACCGCTGTATGGTGGAAGAAGATGATTATGATTTACTTGTTATGGGAAGAACCCAGGGAAAAGGCTGCTATTGTTTTGTAAACGGACTGCTTCAGACACAGCTTACAAAATTGCTGCCGAATTATAAATACATGGTGATGGATAATGAGGCGGGGATGGAACATATCAGCAGAGGCGTCCTGCCCAAAGTTGATACCATGATTCTGGTAAGCGACTGTTCCAGAAGAGGAGTACAGGCTGTAGGGCGGATTGCAAAGCTTGTAAATGACTGTGAGATGAATCCGAAAGATATGGGATTGATTATCAATCGTGCTCCAAATGGAGAACTGAACGAAGGAACCCGTGAAGAAATTGAGAAACAGGGTTTAAAGCTTTTAGGAGTCGTTCCGCAGAACTCGGATGTATACGAATTTGACTGCGATGGAAAGCCTACAGTTGAACTTCCTGAGGATTCACCGGTGAAAAAAGCGATAAGAGATATTGTGGATGCATTAGGTCTTTAATATTATGAGTTATTAATTCCCCTTGATGGAAGGGATCACCAGACACCAGGGGGATTAATTTTAAAGAGAAATATCCCGTGGGGGCGGATAATACGAAATGAATTTCGTATGTTGGGATAAAAACAGCCCCGGGAAAACAACCCAATTTTAAAGGAGGTTTATAATGGGAAACTTTAAATTAACAACAGTAGAAGAATTTGAAGCGGCTACAGCCAGATTGTTGGAGACAGGCGCAAAGGTTGGTGCTGATGCCTGGCAGTTCAGAGTAAAAAACCAGACACCACACTGTAAATTCGGCGAGACAGGTGTCTGCTGTAAAATCTGTGCTATGGGACCTTGCCGTATTACTCCAAAGGCTCCAAAAGGAATCTGTGGATGTGACGTACATGGTATCGTAGGAAGAAATTACCTTAAATTTACAGCAGGCGGATCTGCTACACATTCCGATCATGGTCGTGAAATCTGCCATACACTTTATGAATCAGCTGCGGATGGCAACTACAAAGTAAAAGATCCGGAAAAATTACTTCGTATTGCTAAAGAGTGGGGTGTAGAGACCGAAGGAAAAGATATCTACGATCTGGCTCACGAAATCGCTGAAATGGGTATGATGGAATATGGTAAGCCATTCGGAACCCAGAGATTCTTAAAGAGAGCACCAAAACATACTCAGGAAATCTGGGAAAGAGAAGAAATTGCACCAAGAGCAATTGACCGTGAAGTTTCATGTTCTTTACATATGGCTCATATGGGATGTTCCTCCAAACCGGAAGCGCTGATCAGACAGTCATTCAGAGCAGGTCTTTCTGATGGTTGGGGCGGATCCATGATGGGAACGGAATTCTCTGATGTTCTCTTTGGAACACCGAAGCCGGTTGATACAGAGGCAAACCTTGGTGTTATGGAAGTGGAAAACGTAAATATCGTTGTTCACGGACATGATCCTTCACTTTCAGAAATGATCTGTGAATATGCGGATGATCCTGAATTAATTGCTTATGCGAAAAGCAAAGGTGCTAAAGGCATTACCGTATCCGGTGTGTGCTGTACTTCCAATGAAGTTGCTATGCGTCGTGGTATCCCGATGGCAGGAAACTTCTTACAGCAGGAAAACGTAGTACTTACAGGAGCTTGTGAAGCGATTGTAGTTGACGTACAGTGTATTTTCCCGGCACTTGGTCCTTTAAGCAAATGTTTCCATACAAAATTCATCACAACTTCTCCGATCGCTCAGATGCCGGATTCTGAATTCATCAGATTCAATGCTCATACAGCAGGCGAGAATGCAAAAGCGATTGTAAAAGCTGCTATTGACAACTTCGAAAACAGAAATCCGGATCTGATCTACATCCCGGATATGAAACAGAAAGCTACTGTTGGTTATTCTGTAGAAGCAATTGTTAAAGTGTTGGATGGCGTTACAAATTCACAGGTAGATGAGACAGGAACAACAAAACCATTACTGGAATGTATTACATCCGGTGTACTACGTGGTGCTGTTGCTATGGTTGGATGTAACAATCCGAAGATCAGACCTGACCTTGCTCACATCGAATTAATGAAAAAATTAATCGCAAACGATATCGTAGTCATTGCATCCGGTTGTGCTGCTCAGGCGGCTGCTAAGGCAGGACTTATGGACAAAGCTGCAAAAGATATTTGCGGTGCAGGTCTTAAGAGAGTTTGTGAATTAGCTGATATCCCTCCAGTATTACACATGGGATCTTGTGTTGATATCAGCCGTATGATGATTCTTGCATCTGAACTTGCAAAAGATTCAGGACTTAATATTTCTCAGCTTCCGGTTGTGGGATGTGCTCCTGAGTGGATGTCTGAAAAAGCAGTATCCATTGGTAACTACGTAGTTTCTACCGGTATCGATACATTCCTTGGAGTTGATCCTTATGTATCCGGTTCCAGTGAAGTTGCAGAGTTACTGACAAGCGGCGTAAGAGAATGGGTTGAAGCAGCATATACGGTTGAAAAAGATATAGATAAGCTTGTAGATGCTATGATTGACAGAATTGAAGAAAAGAGAGCGGCTCTTGGTATCTAATCGGGAGAACGCTGCTATTGGCAGCAGATTGGAGTTAAAATGAAAATTGCAGTTACCGGAAAAGGCGGAGTAGGAAAGACAACTTTTGCGGCCACTTTGGCCAGATTATATGCACAGGAAGGGAAGAATGTCCTGGCGGCGGATGTGGATCCGGATGCAAATTTAGGATTAGCCCTTGGTTTTTCTGATGAAGAATTAGATCAGATCGTACCGATTACCAAAATGCGTAAGCTGGTGCAGGAACGTACCGGTGCAAATGACGACAATAAGTTTTATAAGATCAACCCGAAAGTAGACGATATCCCGAATAAATTTGCAAAGTCAGCAAACGGCGTAAAACTGCTGGTTCTTGGCACCGTTGATACGGCTGGAAGCGGCTGTGTATGTCCGGAGCATGTAATGCTCAAAAGGATTATCAATCATCTTGTTTTAAGAAGCGATGATGTGGTAATCCTGGATATGGAAGCGGGCCTGGAACATCTGGGACGGGGAACTACCGAGGGAATGGATCAGTTTGTGGTTGTAATTGAACCCGGTGCAAGAAGCATCCAAACCTACAAGAATGTAAAGCGTCTTGCAACGGACCTTGGTGTGAAGCACGTGCGGGTTGTGGCGAACAAGGTGCGTAATGAAGAGGACGAAGAGTTTATAAAATCCAAAATTCCGTCAGAAGATTTATTGGGCTTCATTCACTACAACACGGAAGTGATCGATGCGGACCGGCAGGGAAAATCCCCCTTTGATTTTAGCGACACCGCAACAGAAGAGATAAGAAAAATAAAAGAAAAGATCGATAATACAAGTATCTGATTGGAGGTATAACAGTGACATTATTTGATAGAGTATTTAGTGGAAATGATGCCGTATACGGATTGACAGAGCAGGCAATTGACGGTGCAATCGCACAGCATGGCGCTGATAAAGCAGTAAGTTTTCCAAATACAGCATACAGCTTACCTTGTTACTATGGTGTAACAGGAACAAAAATCGCTAATTTAGGTGATTTAAAAACAGCTCTCGGAGTTGTAAAATCTTTAATGACCAGAGAAAAACGTCTGAATGATGCATTTATGTCAGGTGTTGCTACAGCTCTGTGTGCAGAGTTTATTGAAGTGTTAAAATATATTGACGGAGCTGCTCCTTACGAAGATCCATGCTATGGACATTTAAGCGATGCAATTATCCGTGAGCTGGGCGTTCCTCTTGTTACAGGAGATATCCCGGGTGTAGCTGTAGTCCTTGGTACTGCACCAACTGCACAGGAAGGTGTTGACCTGATTAAGAGCTATCAGGCACAGGGTATCCTGGTAACATTGGTTGGCGGAATCATCGACCAGTGTGCAGAATTAGGCTATAAAACAGGCGCTAACGTTCGTGTTATTCCGTTAGGAAAAGACGTAACAAGCGTAATCCACGTAGTATCCGTAGCAATCAGAGCTGCTCTGATCTTCGGTAATATTACAGCAGGAGATGCAGGCGCGTTAATGAAATATACATTTGAAAGAGTTCCAGCATTTGTAAATGCTTTCGGACCTTTGGATGATGTAGTAGTTGCCTGTGGAGCTGGTGCAATTGCACTTGGTTTCCCGGTAGTTACAAACGAAACAGAAAATATCTTCCGCGTACCAAAGAGCTTAATCGTTCAGGAAGATGTAGCGAAATTCAACGCAACATCTCTGGAAGCAAGAGATATTAAGATTAAAATCACCAAGATCGATATCCCGGTTGCATTTGCATCTGCATTTGAAGGTGAAATCATCCGCCGTGGTGATATGCAGGTAGAATTCGATGGTTCCAGAGTTGACTGTTTCGAATTAGTACAGGCAAAAGAAGCAACAGAAATCGAAGATCATAAGATTGAAGTAATCGGACCGGACTTTGACGAATTCGAAGTTGGAAGCAAACAGAGTATTGCTTACATAGTAGAAGTTGCAGGAAAGAACATGCAGTCTGATTTCGAGCCTGTATTTGAACGTAAATTCCACTCCTACATCAACTGTATCGAAGGTGTAATGCATACCGGACAGAGAGATATGATCCGTGTACGTGTGAGCAAAGATACCTTTAATGCCGGATTCAGAGCAAAACATATCGGTGAAGTTCTGTATGCTAAAATTAAGAGCGAATTTGCAGCAGTTGTTGACAAATGTCAGGTTAAAGTTATTACGGATGCAGCGGAATGTACAAAACTTCGTTCAGAACTGGCTGTACCAAGCTATGACAAACGTGATGAAAGACTTAGTACATTAACAGATGAAGGTGTTGACGTATACTACAGCTGTATTATGTGTCAGGCATTCTCACCGTCTCACGTATGTGTTGTTACACCTGAAAGACTTGGACTTTGCGGTGCTGTTTCATGGCTGGATGCAAAGGCTACCAACGAACTTGATCCTCAGGGACCATGCCAGGTTATCACAAAAGGCGGCTTAATTGATGAAAGAACCGGATCTTATCAGGATGTTAACGATGCGGTTAAGAAATATTCCCAGGGTGCTCTTGAAACAGTAACCTTATATTCTATCATTGAAGATCCTATGACATCTTGTGGATGTTTTGAGTGTATCTGTGGTATTGAGCCATTATCCAATGGTGTATGTATTGCGAACCGTGAATATGCAGGAATGACACCAATCGGTATGACATTCCCTGAATTAGCTTCCATGACAGGCGGCGGTGTTCAGACACCAGGTTTCATGGGACATGGTAAACACTTCATCGCTTCTAAGAAGTTCATGAAAGCAGAAGGCGGTGTTGGCAGAATCGTATGGATGCCAAAAGACTTAAAAGATCAGGTTGCTGAGAAGTTAAATGCTACCGCGAAAGAATTATATAATATCGATAACTTTGTTGATATGATCGGTGATGAAACAGTAGCAGAAGATCCGGAAACATTATTAGCATACTTAGAAGAAAAAGGTCATCCGGCACTTAGCATGGAACCAATGATGTAATTTGATTTAAGAATCACCAAAGCTTTTGTTTATACCGGAGATATCTATAAATATTCAGTAAATTCAAGGGTTTTTAATGGGAGTGTTCTTAAAGAAGTACAAAGATTTTATGGATTTTTAAGGCAGACTGTTGTAAAATATAATTATGTTTTACAACAGTCTAAAAACATGAAGGAGGTTTATTAGAAATGCCATTTAATGCAAAATCAGGAAAGTTCAGCGCAAATATTAACACTGTTGAAATTGGATGCGGGGACAAGAAAATTACCATAGGCGGAGAAAATGTATTACCATTTTATACCTTCGATGCTCCTATCGAAAACGCACCAAAAGTAGGTGTTGAGATCACAGACTTCGGTTTAGAAAATGAACCGGAATTTATTCAGAAATATTATGAAGGCTGTGCAACTGTAGCTGATATGGCTAAAAAAGCCGCAGCTATGGAAGGTGCTGATTTCCTTTGCCTGAGATTAGAAGGCGGAGATCCCAACGGAGCTGACAAATCTACAGAGGAATTAATTCAAATCGTAAAAGATGTTGCAGCAGCAGTAGACGTGCCACTTGTTATTGCGGGATGCAAGAACGTTGAAAAAGATGCAGAACTTTTAAGCAAAGCTGCCGAAGTACTGGAAGGCAGAAATGCAATGCTTTTAGCAGCAAAGGAAGAAAACTACAAGACAGTTGGTGCAGCAGCAGGCCTGGCTTATAAGCAGGTAGTAGGTGCTGAATCAGCAGTTGATATCAACCTTGCAAAACAGTTAAATGTATTATTGTCACAGTTAGGTGTCAGCAGTTCTAACGTTGTTATGAACGTAGGTACTGCAGCAGCAGGTTATGGTTTTGAATATGTTGTTTCCACCATGCAGAGAGTAAAAGCAGCAGCTTTATCTCAGAATGATGGAATGTTACAGATGCCGATTATAACACCGGTAGCATCTGAAACATGGGGCGTAAAAGAATCAATGGCTTCAGAAGCTGATATGCCTGAATGGGGAGATGTTGAACAGCGCGGTATTGATATGGAAGTAGAGACAGCAGCAGCAGTTTTAGTTTCCGGATCAAATGCAGTTATTTTAAAACATCCTGTATCAGTTGCAACTATTTCAAAATTAGTCAAAGAATTAGTATAATTGCTGCTTAAGGAGGAAAAAGAATTATGGCACTTAAAGGTCTTGATATATTTAAATTATCACCTAAGAAAAACTGTAAGGAGTGTGGATGCCCAACATGTATGGCTTTCTCAATGAAGGTTGCACAGGGCGCTATGGATATCAGTGCATGTCCGCATTTCTCACCGGATGCATTAGCAACTTTATCAGAGGCTACTGCACCACCAATGAAAACAATTAAAGTCGGAACAGGCGAAAATGAATTTACTTTAGGCGGAGAAACTGTTCTTGAAAGACACGAAAAAACTTTTGTAAGTAAGACAAGATATGCAGTTGCTCTTTGCAATTGTATGGATGAAGCAGCAATTGACGCTAAGCTTGCAGCAATTCCTAAGGTTGATTACGAACGTATCGGCGAAAGAATGTTTGTAGAGATGGTCTATGTTAACTACAGCGCTGATGGAGTCAGTGATTATGTAGAGCTTGTAAAAAAAGCAGCGGCTCTGAACAGAACTTTAATTTTAGGATGTACAGATGTTGAAGTTGCAAAAGCAGCTCTTGAAGTATGCAAAGACAGCAAACCAGTATTAAATGGAGCAGATGCTTCCAATTATGAAGCTATGAGTGCAATAGCTGTTGCAGCAGGTGCTGTACTTGGTGTTCGTGGAGCAGATATAAATGAATTATATGATACTGTTGCTAAATTAGAAGGACTTGGAAACAAGAACCTGATCCTGGATGCGGGATGTAAATCCATTAAAGATGCATTTGCAACAGCAGTTCAGATGAGAAAAGCAGCAGTTAAAGACAGTGACAGAACATTTGGTTATCCGTCAATCGTAAATGTAGCAGCACTTGCAAAGGGAGATATCCACATGCAGGCAGCTTTAGCATCTATGTTTACAATTAAATATGGCTCTATCATAGTAATGGAAGAAATGACTTATGCTCAGGCATTGCCGTTATATGGTTTAAGACAGAACGTATTTACAGATCCTCAGAAACCAATGAAAGTAGAACCGGGTATTTACCCAATCAATGGAGCAGATGAGAATTCAGTTTGTCTTACAACTGTAGACTTTGCACTTACATATTTCGTAGTATCCGGCGAGTTAGAGCGTTCCGGAGTTCCTTGTAATCTGATTATCAGTGATGCAGGCGGATTATCCGTTCTGACAGCATGGGCAGCAGGTAAATTATCTGCAAGTTCTATTGCTAAATATTTTGGAGAAGCTGATATCGAAGGCAAGATCAAAAACAGAAAATTAATTCTTCCAGGTAAAGTAGCTGTTTTAAAAGGTGAAGTAGAAGCGAAACTTCCGGGATGGGATGTCATTGTAGGACCAAATGAAGCTGTACAGCTTGTGAAATTCTTAAAAGATATGCAGTAATTTTCTCTATACTAATATAGTATGGCAGAAATCAGTAAATGATTTTACTAACAATATGTAACAGTTCAGACAGCATGAACTGTTACACATCCAGCCCATTGAAATTCGCCTGCGGCGAAGGGCTGGATGTCTGCAGGCTTCAGGTTTTCATACGGTCGGCGCAGTAAATGCGCAGACCTGTCTGAAATGTTACAACAATTTCAATTAGAGAAGGAGATTAAACAATGGCAAAATTCGTAACAATTGGTGAAAGAATCCACTGTATTTCCCCAGTTATCCGTAAAGCAATGGCAGAAAGAGACGGAGCTCCTATCATTCAGCGTGCAAAAGAGCAGCTTGATGCAGGCGCAACTTACTTAGATGTAAATATCGGACCGGCTGAAAGCGATGGCGAAGAATTAATGAAATGGGCTGTTCAGCTGCTTCAGAATGAATTCGACAATGTACCGCTGGCACTGGATACCGCTAATAAAAAAGCGATTGAAGCTGGTATTTCCGTATATAACCGTTCAAAAGGAAAACCAATCGTTAACTCTGCAGATGCCGGAGACAGAATCGAAAATATCGATTTAGCTGCAGCAAATGATGCAATTGTTATCGCATTATGTTCCGCAGAAGGCGTTCCATCTGATAATGACGAACGTATGATGCACTGCCAGAACATGTTAGAGAGAGGTCTGGAACTTGGCATGGAACCTACTGATCTCTGGTTTGACCCGTTATTCCTTGTTGTTAAAGGAATGCAGGACAAGCAGATGGACGTTTTAGAAGCAATTAAAATGTTCAGCGATATGGGATTAAACTCTACAGGTGGATTATCCAATAACTCTAACGGTATGCCAAAACATATCCGTCCGATCATGGATTCTGCTTTAGTAGCTATGGCTATGATGAATGGTTTGACTTCCGCTATCGTAAATCCTTGTGATTTAAGATTGATGGAAACAATCAAATCCTGTGATGTATTTAAAAACAATACCTTATATGCGGATTCCTATCTGGAGATCTAATATATGCATAAAGTTACTTTTAAGTTTGAAAACAGCGAAGATATTATTGTCTTCGCTGCTTTCGGTGAAAGCCTTCTTGAGGTAGCGAGAAAAACAAACGTAGCTATCGATGCACCGTGTTCAGGAAATGCATCTTGCGGGAAATGCAGAGTAAAGCTCGTTGGCGGTGAATTAGAATCAAAAAAGACGCGTCATATTACGGATGAGGACTATGCCGAAGGCTGGCGTCTCGCCTGTGTCAGTACCATAAATGCGGATGTGGAAGTACTGGTGCCGGATATTGCCTCTGCTTACAGAAGCCGTATGAAAGTGGCAGATCTAAGTTCGCCGGAAGAATTAAAGATTTTTTCCGATGCAAAAGAACAGATTTTAGAAGCAGGTATTGAACTGAAGAATACATTAGAGATTTTGAATGTATCTATGGATGAGCCTACTTTGGATGATACCATGCCTGACAATGAGCGGTTTACCCGCGCAATTACGGCAATAACCGGTATTGAAAAGATCCGTGTTCCATATTCGGTTTTGAAGAAATTGCCGGATGTGCTTAGGGAAAGCAATTTTTGTGTCAAAATAATTGTAAGAAAAATTGAAACAAATATATTTGTATATGATGTTTTCCCGGAGAATGAAGATGTGATTGTAGGTGGAATTGCAATTGATATCGGAACAACAACGGTTTCAGCAATTCTGATTAATATGCTGGACGGATCTATTCTTGCAAAAGGTTCTTCCGGAAACGGACAAATCCGTTACGGTGCCGATGTAATTAATCGTATAATTGAATCGGCAAAACCAGGCGGCAAGGAGAGACTGCAAAAAGCAGTTATTGAAGAGACGATTAATCCGTTGATCCAGACCATGTGCAGACAGGCGAAACTGGATCCTATGAGTATATATCGTATGTGTATTGCAGGTAATACCACTATGAACCATTTATTAATGGGTATCAATGCTGATCCTCTTCGTATGGAACCATACATTCCAACCTTCTTTAAAACGAATTCACTGTATGCATCTGATATTGGAATTCATATTAATCCGGATTCCCATATTATTATAGCTCCAAATATTGGAAGCTATGTAGGCGGAGATATAACAGCAGGTGCTTTTGTAAGTGCACTGTGGAATAAACCGGAGTTTTCCTTGTTTATTGACCTTGGTACCAATGGCGAGATTGTATTTGGTAACTCTGACTTTTTAATGAGTTGTGCCTGCTCAGCAGGACCGGCATTTGAAGGAGGGGATATCAGCTGTGGCATGCGGGCTACAGATGGAGCAATTGAAGCTTGTACCATAGATAAAGAAACAATGGAGCCAAATCTCTCTGTAATTGGAGATGAGGGGACGAAACCGATTGGAATCTGCGGTTCCGGTATCATTGATATTATCAGTGAGTTATTCCGTTGCGGCATTATTAACCCTAAAGGTAAATTTGTCCGTGAAGGAAAACGCGTAAGACACGATAAATTTGATATGGGCAGCTATGTGCTGGCATTTGAGTCAGAAGCAGGGTCTGTGAAGGATGTGGAGATTTCAGAAGTTGATATCGATAATTTTATCCGTGCAAAGGGAGCAATTTTCTCTGCAATCCGGACGATGTTATCTTATTGTGATTTTGATATTTCAATGATAGAACATGTTTATGTAGCAGGTGGCATTGGAAGCGGTATCAATATGGAAAATGCAATTCATATTGGGATGTTCCCGAAAGTTCCTTTGGAATTGTACCAGTATATTGGAAATTCATCCCTGTCAGGGGCATATGCAATGCTTTGCTCTACTCAGGCTGAGCGGAAAGTATATGAAGTTGCAAGAAATATGACTTATCTGGAATTAAGTGCAATCCCTCAGTATATGGATGAGTTTGTTGCAGCATGTTTCTTACCGCATACAGATACGACACTATTTGAAGACTAACTAAATTGGGATATTGAAAGGGAGCAATGGGAATACATATGAATATTGAGTACGAAAAAGACAACAAAGAACGAATCCCGTTCGAGCATTACCTTGAAGAATATCGCAAAATAGATCCGATTGAAGCAAGCAGACGCACAGGAGTTCCCTTTGATGAAGAAAAGCAGGTATTTACGCTGCGGATGATGCAGAAAAGTTATCTGATATCTTATCCGGAATTCAGTGTGGAAAAAGCAGAGACTGATGATGAGACATATGGTGCCCTTATGGAAGAAATATCTGCAAAGATTATTGCAATCCGTTTTTTGACAAAAGGCACAGCATCTGAGACAACCGGAAAGTATCTGACTTATCGTGAAGTGCCCTGGGGTGAGGTTTATTTCAGACAGTTTCAGGGCAGATGCCTGATGCGTCTGGCATTTTCCTACGGTTCAAAGTTAGAACTTTTTCAGGCACAAATGGAAAAAGTGGGCGCCGTAAGATTAGAGCTTGGCGATGTATCTTACGAGTTTGAATTCATAAATGGATATTTTGTACGATTTATTCTATGGGCTGGGGATGATGAGTTTCCACCGTCATCCCAAATACTATTTTCTGATAATTTTCCACTATCCTTTGAAGCAGAGGATCTGGCAGTTGTTGGAGATGTGTCCATCGGCACATTAAAAAAAATCTAAAATCCGTTAAAGTGTCAGGAAAACATTGGACGGATAGTTTTGAAAGGAGATATTTCTATGGGTTACAAATCAGACATCGAAATTGCACAGGAGACTACCATGTCCCCAATTACAGAAATTGCAGCAAAAGCAGGTATTGACGAAAAATATCTGGAGCAATATGGTAAATACAAAGCGAAAATTGACTACAACCTTTTAAAAGAAAGTGATGCTCCAAACGGAAAATTAGTTCTTGTAACAGCAATCAACCCGACTCCGGCAGGTGAAGGAAAAACGACAACTACGGTAGGTCTGGCTGATGGTTTACAAAAACTGGGCAAGAACGTTATGGTTGCGCTTCGTGAGCCATCTTTAGGACCGGTATTCGGCGTAAAAGGCGGCGCAGCAGGCGGCGGCTATGCACAGGTAGTTCCGATGGAAGACATCAACCTTCACTTTACAGGTGATTTCCATGCTATCGGTGCAGCCAACAACTTACTGGCAGCGATGCTGGATAACCATATCTTCCAGGGCAATGCATTAAACATCGACCCAAGAAAGATCACTTGGAGAAGATGTGTGGATATGAATGACCGCCAGCTTCGTAATGTAATAGACGGACTGGGCGGAAAGACAAACGGAATGCCTAGAGAAGACGGATATGATATTACCGTTGCATCTGAAATTATGGCAGTATTATGTCTGGCAAAAGATATCACAGATTTAAAAGAGAGACTTTCCAAGATTATCGTTGGATATACATATGGAAAAATTGCAGAGCAGAAACCGGTAACCGCAGGCGACTTAAATGCACAGGGCGCTATGACAGCACTGTTAAAAGATGCTCTGAAACCAAACCTGGTTCAGACTCTGGAACATGTGCCTGCAATCGTTCACGGCGGACCATTTGCCAATATCGCACATGGCTGTAACTCTGTAATTGCAACAAAGATGGCATTAAAACTGGGTGATTACGCAATCACAGAAGCAGGATTCGGCGCTGACCTTGGAGCAGAGAAATTCCTGGATATCAAATGCCGTATGGCAGGGCTTACCCCTTCCGCAGTTGTTATCGTAGCAACTGTGCGTGCATTAAAATACAATGGCGGCGTTCCAAAGGCTGACTTGAATAACGAAAACTTAGAAGCACTGGAAAACGGTATGCCAAACTTACTGAAACATGTAAGCAACATCAAAAATGTATACGGACTTCCATGCGTAGTGGCAATCAATGCATTCCCAACGGATACCAAGGCTGAATTAGACCTGGTAGAAGCAAAATGTAAAGAACTTGGTGTAAACGTAGCACTTTCTGAAGTATGGGCAAAAGGCGGCGAAGGCGGCGAAGCTCTTGCAAAAGAAGTAATCCGTTTGGTAGAAGAGCCGAGCGAATTCCACTATTCTTATGAATTAGAAGGAAGTATCGAAGATAAATTAAATGCAATCGTACAGAAAGTATATGGCGGAAAGAAAGCAGTTCTCACAGCAAATGCTCAGAAGCAGGCGAAAGAACTGGAAAACCTTGGATTCGGGAACTGCCCGATCTGTGTTGCTAAGACACAGTACAGTCTGACAGATGACCAGACAAAGCTTGGCGCACCGACAGACTTTGAAGTAACAGTACGTAACTTAAAGATCTCCGCAGGAGCAGGCTTTATCGTAGCCCTCACAGGAGAGATCATGACCATGCCAGGACTTCCAAAAGTACCGGCAGCAGAAAGAATCGACGTAGACGAGACAGGAAAGATTTCCGGATTGTTCTAGAGCGTGTTTGAAAATTCATTTCCGCGCAGCTGACAGAAAGCAATTTTCAGACAATCTTTAGAATCAATGGATAAAGCTTGGAAAAGCTTTGATTTGCAGGAATTTATATTGATAAGTCCGAAATGGGGCGTAGTATTTCATATATTACGCCCCATATTAAAAAACATGTAGGAGGGTATTATGGGATTTTCAACTGTACCATGTAATGAATTTGTAGAAGTATTAGCATCCAAAGCTCCGGTTCCGGGCGGTGGCGGAGCATCAGCATTAGTGGGTGCCATTGGCACAGCACTGGGAAATATGGTGGGAAGTTTAACTGTAGGTAAGAAGAAGTATGCAGAAGTGGAAGAGGAAATGTACGCGTTAAAAGCAAAATCCGACCAGCTTCAGAAAGATTTCTTGACATTAATCGAGAGAGATGCGGAAGTTTTCGAGCCCCTTTCCAAAGCATACGGTATGCCCCGTGAAACCGAAGAAGAAAAAGCAGAAAAAGCACGTGTAATGGAAATTGTTTTAAAAGATGCCTGTTCCGTACCCATGGAAATCATGGAAAAATGCTGTGAAGCAATTGATATTATTGTAGAATTTGCAGCAAAAGGAAGTACACTTGCCATCAGTGATGCTGGTGTTGGCGCAGCATTTTGCAAAGCAGCATTAGAAGGTGCCAGCTTAAACGTATATATTAATACGAAATCTATGAAGAACAGAGAGTATGCCGAAGAATTAAATAAAAAGGCAGATGAGATGTTAGAGAAATATACAAGTCTTGCAGACGAAATCTTTCAGAGTGTGCTTGGAAGACTGAAATAGGAGAAAGAGAAAGTTGGAAGAAAATTATGAAATAGAAAGGAAGCCACGCTGTAATTCTTTCAACTTGTTTTAATTGTGGCAGTATTGCAGGAAATCTGCAATATGCAATGGGTATAAAAATGGCAAAACAATTACTTGGAAAAGAAGTAACGGCAGCTTTAAATGAAAAAATCAAAGCAGATGCAGAAGCGCTAAAAGGAAAAGGAATTAATCCTACTCTTGGAATTATCCGTGTTGGGGAAAGACCGGATGATGTCTCTTATGAAAGAGGTGCAACAAAACGCTGTGAAACTTTGGGCGTATCTTATGAAAAATTCTTACTCCCTGCAGATGTATCACAGGAAGAATTAATGGAAACCTTAGATAAGGTGAATAAAGATGAGAAAATCCACGGGATTTTGATCTTCCGTCCATTGCCAAAGCATTTAGACGAAGATGCAGTTATTAAAGCTTTGAATCCGGAGAAAGATGTAGACGGAATTACAGATGGTTCTATGGTGGGTGTGTTTGCCGGAACAAAACAGGGATTTCCTCCATGTACTCCACAGGCATGTATGGAAATACTGGATCACTATAAAATCGATTGTACCGGTAAAAAAGCGGTTGTTGTGGGACGAAGCCTGGTAGTAGGAAAACCCGCGGCTATGATGCTGATTAAGAAGAATGCTACCGTAACGATCTGTCATACAAGAACAGTGGATATGCCTTCTGTTGTAAAAGAAGCCGACATTGTGATTGTAGCTGCAGGACGTGCGGGAGTAGTAGATGGTTCTTATTTGTCAGCAGGACAGACTGTAATTGATGTTGGAATCAATGTGAATGAGGAAGGCAAGCTCTGCGGCGATGTAAAATACGATGAAGCAGAACCGATTGTAGAAGCAATCACACCTGTTCCGGGCGGAGTAGGAAGTGTAACAACTTCCGTTCTGGTAGGACATGTGGTGGAAGCGGCTATGAGAACCTTATAATTAAATATGAGATCTGGAAAGGAACGGGAAAGCTGAAAAGCGGTACCGTTCCTTTTTTTATCAATCGATACCCAGATTTTTGATGTGTGCTTTGAGCGCAATGTTAATGTATTGTGATAAAGAGCGCTCATCAGAATCAGCTAATTGCCGTAGCTTTTTAATTACATTTGTTTCCAGTGTTAAGCTGACCTTTTTTTTCATCTTCTCATCTCCCTGTAGTAAAAATTGGCAAAATTATTATATACCCTGCTTTCGGTTTTTACCATGTGCAAATGATACAGGAATCTTAAAAAAACATGGATATTATATAAGATTATTTTTCAAATTTTACCAGCATAATTGAAAAATAATGAGCATTATAGTAAAATATTAATTTATAATCATTTATTGCAAATAATAAAAGATATGGGGAGAATGTGAATTATGGATGAACATGATAATGAATATTTATTTATTCATGAACAGTTCTATCAGGAGCTGGACAAATTGAAACCGGTGGAGAAGCTGTGCGTGATGCAGCATATCCTTTTGGATCATGACACTAGGTATAAGCTTTATTGTATGGCACGAAACCGGGCGGAAGCTGAAAAATTAAACGAAGCCCTGAACACAATTTTCACATACGGAAGCCAGATTGTACGCTGACCATTTGAAACGGTAATTTTCATTAAGCTTTCTTAATCTTTCTTTAAATCTCAGCGAATGCAGTCAAAAAATGTTATAATACCACAGACATCAGTTTTAGCATTGAATGATCCGCTTTTATGAGAGGAGAAAATTATGAGTTATTCAAGAGATCAGTACAATAACCAATATGGAGGATATCCGCAAAATGGCAGGATGCCTAAGCGGAAAAAGAAAAGAAGAATATGGCCGTTTATTTTATTAGTATTGCTTTTACTCATTGGGGCAGCAGCAGTGTTTGTTCTTGTGAAATTTGCGAAGATCCAGCGTAATGATATCCCGAAAGAGGATCTGGTTATCAATACAAATCTGGATCCGGCTGAACTTAAAAATATGTCCGGCTATACCAATATTGCATTTTTTGGTGTGGATTCCCGTGAAGGAAGTCTTTCTTCAGGGGCAAACAGCGATACGATTATGATATGCAGTATCAACAATAAAACAAAAGAAATCAAACTGGCATCAGTTTATCGTGACAGTTACCTGGATAATACCCAGGGAGGATATCAGAAAGCAACAGAAGTATATTCCATTGGAGGACCAAAGCAGTCTTTAAATATGCTGAACAAAAACCTGGATTTGAATCTGAGTGATTATATTACAGTTGATTTTCAGGCACTTGTAGAAGCAGTTGATTTGTTAGGCGGCGTTGATATAGAGTTGACGGAAGGTGAAGTACAGTGGCTGAATGGTTATCTGGTTGAGGGACGGGAAGTTGTGGGAAAAGAAACACCCGATGTTCCAGGACCGGGCATGCAGCATTTAAATGGTATGCAGGCGCTGGCATACAGCCGTATCCGTTACATCGGACTTGATTATGAACGTACGGAACGCCAGAGAAAAGTATTAGAACAGCTGATGCAGAAGGCAAAAACAACCGATTTGCTCACATTAAATAAAGCGATCGATACAATTCTGCCTATGGTCCTTACAAGCCTTTCTAATACGGAAATATTAAAGCTGGCAACAGGTATATCCGGTTATAACATGGGAGAAACCACAGGTTTTCCAATGGATAAAGATACTGCGGATATTCCATCAGCGGGAGACTGTGTGGTTCCTAAAAATCTTGCAAATAATGTTGTTCAGCTTCATCAGTTTTTATTCAGCGGGGAAAGCTATACCCCATCAGCAACTGTGCAGGAAATCAGTAATCAGATCATTAATAATACAGGCATCCAGTAAAAAGCAAAATAGAGTGGTATAGCCACTCTATTTATGAATGGACTAATACCACCTGGTCATTGGAAGATCATTATTGATGCCTTTTGAGATTAAGATCTGGTTCAGGTCGATGATACCATTGTGGAATGTGGCAGCGCACGCATTTAAATACAAATCCCACATTCTGGTGAATTCACTGCCCATCATCTCGTTGATCGTATCACGGTGTTCGTTGAAATTCTGGCTCCAGCAGCGAAGGGTTTTAAAATAGTGACGGCGGAGACTTTCTACGTCCAGGGTGTAGAAATTATAATCACCCAGGATATGAATCATTTCCCGCAGACTTGGCACAGTACCTCCGGGGAAAATATATTTTTTAATCCATGGATCACCGGGATGTTCCTGCAGCGCGCTGATATAGTGCAGCAGGAATAGCCCGCCCTTTTTCAAAACGGAGTCTACATTTTTAATGTACAGTTCGTAGTTGTCACGTCCTACGTGCTCCAGCATGCCTACACTTACAACGCGGTCAAAAGTTCTGCCGCTCTTAGCCAGATCTCTGTAATCCATCAATTCTACAGAAATCTGCCCGGTCAGGCCTTCTTCTTTGATCCTGTCCTGAAATTTTTTCTGCTGTTCTTTGCTGAGTGTAATTCCAAGTCCGGATACACCATATTTTTTAGCAGCTTCAATTAGCAGAAATCCCCAGCCGCAGCCAATGTCAAGGAGGCTCATACCTTTTTGCAGGTAAAGCTTTTCGAGAATGTAATCAACTTTATTTACTTGTGCATCGTACAGGGTATCATTCGCGTTTTTGAAATAGCCGCAGGAGTAGCTCATGGTGTCATCCAGCCATAAGCTGTAGAAATCATTACCGATATCGTAATGAGAAGATACTTCTTTTTGCTGATTCTTTTTCGAGTGTGAAGAGAAGATTAGTTTTTTCAGCGCAGAATGATTTGTGGAAAATTTCCCCATCTGCCCCAAAAAGTGGTCCAGTGCATCAAACAGGTCTCCGTCTATATCGAGATCACCCCGCATGTATGCTTCGCCTAAGGCGAGTGAAGTGCTTGTTAGCAGTTCCTGTTTTGGAATATCATTTTGCAATTTGACCGTAAAGGCGGGGGTCCCGTCACCGATTAGATGTTCTTCTTCTTTTAGCTTTACTAAAAAGGGATATTCATCAAATCTTTGAAGAAATTGAATTAAAAAGTTTTCTGTTAATGTCATTAAATTTACCTCCAGTCGTTTATAGATATTTCTTATAATACCAAAACAGTATGATATTATTTACAAAATAATTATAAACTTATTAAAATACTTTACAATATTAAATCTGTACAATAATTCACGGTTATATACAGCAAATCTTGAAAATATGTAGATTTAGATTGTGAATTTGTTGTGAACAATTATGTTTTGGGGATAAAACACTTGACACAATTGTTAAGTAAGGTATACTAGTATTATGAATTAATTTACATAATTATATGAAATTCAATTTGGCATTTAAGCATTAAAAACGAAATTCGCAGCAGGAGACAAAAGGAGAATACAAAAATATGCATTATAAATCATTGTGCAGGGTCATGGTTGCAGCTATGTCGCTTTCCCTGGTAGTTCCCAATGTTTCTATGGCAGCAGAACCCACGACGGTCGCATCAGAGAATCACACGGAGGCTCATTCACAGCCGGTAACAAATCCGGAGACTGAACCAGTTCCGCCAGAGACTCAGCCGTCAGAGACAACGCCATCAGAATCAAATACACCATCAGAAACACCAACTGAACCAACGACTCCGACTGAATCGGAATCACAGCCAAATACCAAACCGGAAACAGAACCACCCACTGAGACAGAGACGCCTTCAACAGGAGAAACGGGAGATGGCACGAATCCGGGTGATGATTCAGAATCCAACTCACAGGACGGGTCAGATACAGAAAAACCTACAGAAAGTGAGACGGAAGATCTACATAAGCAGCCTCAAATCGTAGGAACGGAAAAAGAGACCGAAAAGAAAGATCAGACTGAGAGTAATAAACAGACTGAATCCAATCAAAATCAAACGAATAATTCACAATATGGCAGCAATCAGGAACTGGTTGCAAACCAGCAGATCGTGATACCGCCTCAGATTCTATCTTCATTCCGTTTTGTTACGGTAAAGAAAGTATATGCGCTGTCAAAACAGAAAAATTTAAAGGTATACAGTGACAAAGATACTTCTTCTACGGTAGTTGGAAAACTGCCTAAGAATGGACTTTGTTATGTGCTGCAAAGTGAAGATGAAGAGTGGACATACATAGAGTCCGGATCCGTCAGAGGTTTTGTAAAAGCAGATAAACTTACGACTGGTAAAAAAACCAATAATTATGTAAAGAAAAAGACAGAGAAAAAGTTGCAGAAAGCAACTGCGTTAGTGAATCCCTTAAAGAATCCGGCTTTAACTTTTACAAAAACAACTACGAAGACAACAGTAGTTAAAAAGAGATATGCAATCGCTAAGACAGAAGGATTGAATATCAGAGAAGGTAAATCAGAAGAATCCCGTATCATTGGAAAACTTCCAAAAGGTGCTCTTTGCTATGTGTTAAAAGATGCAAAAAAAGACTGGGTTTACGTAGAATCCGGTGATGTGAGGGGATTTGTAAGCAGCAAACTCCTTATGCAGGGTAAAGAAGCTGAAAAGCTCGTAGAAGAAACCGGCGAAGATGAAATCGCTTTAGCAGATGAGCTGATTGACTCGGAAGAAAATGAAGTACTGTACTATACATTAACTTCAACCAAAGAGGGTGCAATCTCAAGTTCCATCCGTGATTCTATGGTTCGGTTTGCACAGCAGTTCGTAGGCAATGCTTATGTCTGGGGTGGTGTAAGTCTGACAAATGGAGCGGATTGTTCCGGATTTGTACAAAGTATCTATGCACAGTACGGTTACAGCCTTCCGCGTGTAGCTGAAGATCAGGCTCAGTATGGAATGAAAATTCCGGTTGAAGAAGCAGCACCGGGTGATTTAATTTTCTATGCCAGGGATGGTTATATTCACCATGTCGTTATGTATATAGGAGATGGTAAGACTGTAGAGGCACAGAGTACGGCAACCGGTATTGTAAATGCTAATGTTAATACGGGTGAAGCTGTCTGGGCAACCCGAATCATATCAGATGATGATGTAGCCAATGTGGAACTGGTATCCAATAATACAGGTCAGTATACTTCAGCAAGCGATTCCGATATCGGACAGCTTCTGGGTACATTTAAATTAACAGCATATTGCAGCTGCCCGATTTGTTGCGGTCAGTGGTCCGGAGGTCCTACAGCCAGCGGTGCAATGCCAATTCAGGGACGAACCGTAGCTATGGCAGGTGTTCCATTTGGAACCAGACTGGTAATTAATGGTCAGATCTATACCGTTGAAGACAGGGGCACACCTTATGGTCATGTGGATATTTATCTCAATAACCATCAGGAAGCAGTTAATTTTGGCGTACAGTATACGAATGTATATATGGCAAATTAATTTACGTTAAAGATGATAAAGAGCGTCGTATTTCAGAAAATGAAGTACGGCGCTTATAAATTATGGTTAAAATAGAATGTTTGATAAGTTTGGGGGAAGGATATGAAGGCACATCAGACGGACTTTTCCAAAGGAAATGTTTATAAGAATATATTAGAATTAGCTGTGCCAATGACCATGGCACAGCTAATTAACCTTTTGTACAATATCGTTGACCGGGTGTATATCGGCAGAATACCGGAACAGGGTACTCTGGCGCTTACCGGACTGGGTCTCTGCTTTCCGATTATTACAATGGTATCGGCATTTGCAAATTTATTCGGTATGGGTGGGGCTCCGCTTTGTTCCATTGAACGTGGCAAGGGGGAAATTCGGGAAGCAGAGAAGATAATGGGTACATCCTTTTCCATGATGATACTTTGCGGTGTTTTGCTTACGATTTTAGGACTGATCTTTAACAGACCTATATTATATGCTTTTGGGGCGAGTGACGCGACTTATCCATTTGCCAGGGATTATACTATGATTTACCTGTGTGGCAGCGTTTTTGTGATGATTGGACTTGGAATGAACAGCTTTATCAATAGCCAGGGATTTGGACAGATGGGTATGCTGACGGTTTTACTGGGGGCTGTGACCAATATTATATTGGACCCTATATTTATCTTTGTATTTGGTATGGGGGTAAAGGGTGCGGCGCTTGCTACGATTATTTCCCAGTTTCTCTCAGCAATCTGGGTTCTGAAATTTTTGACTGGAAAACGGGCGATCTTAAAGCTCCATTTGAAGACGATGAAAGTGAAATGGCATCGACTTAGGGAGATTGTAGGATTGGGACTGTCTGGATTCATTATGTCCGTTACTAGCAGTGCAGTACAGGTGGTCTGTAATGCAAGCCTGCAGTCCTATGGCGGTGACTTATACGTTGGAGTAATGACGATTTTAAACTCCATACGGGAAATTTTAAGCATGCCGGTGCAGGGAATTACGAATGGGGCGACTCCGGTATTAGGCTTTAATTATGGTGCTGGAAATTTTGGGCAGGTGAAAAAAGCAATTCGATTTATGTCTGTAGTATGTGTAGTTATAACTACAGTATCCTGGCTGATACTTATACTGTTTCCGGAATTTTTTATCCGTATCTTTAATAATGAGCCTGAAATGATACAGGCAAGTGTTGAAGCCATTCAATTATATTTCTTTGGCTTTTTTATGATGGCACTGCAGTTTGCAGGGCAGACAGTTTTCGTATCTCTCGGAAAGGCAAAGCAGGCAGTGTTCTTTTCGCTGCTGCGCAAAGCTGTTATCGTGATACCACTGACCCTTATGCTTCCTCAGATTGGAAGCCTTGGAGTAAAGGGAGTGTTTATCGCAGAACCTGTTTCAAATTTTATCGGGGGCCTGGCATGCTTTATTACCATGCTTTGTATGGTGCTGCCGGAATTATCAGGGAAAAATAGGAAAGAGGTAAAACAGTAGAACGGTAGTAGAATAATAGAAGGGAAAAATTTTAGATAGAAGGGCAATTTTATACAGTAGATTAAAAGAAGTCAGAGAAGTTTTGATAAAATAATATAAGATTATCAGATTTGCCCGTAAAACTCCTTGTTTAAATTGATATAAAAAAGATAGCTGGCACAAGCTTGGTCAACTTTTTTGTATTATGTGTATGGAATGAGCGTTAAGCGATAATGTAATACAGGAACAATCGGGATTGGACAAGATCAGCTTCCTGCAGGTAAAAAATTTATTACAATTAATAACAAAGTGTAAATAGAAGATTTAAAAAAATCAAAGAGTGTTTGATACAAAAGAACAGATAGGACAATATATCTTATCTGTTTTTATTTGTATTAATATTTGATTTTAGACTGTGTGGTGTAACAATCATATGAGTAGGGTATGGCAATCTATTAATTTATTGCAAAAATTTTTTGGCAATATCAATGCATTTCAGTACAATAATAATAAGATTATTACTTTTCATGTTATAATAATTATTAGATTATACGTGTTAAAAAGATGGGGGTAAAAAGGATGAAGAGAAAAAAAGTGATTAAGAAATTAGCAAGCGTAGGATTAGTGTGTAGTTTGTTGCTTAGTAATCAAGTTCATATATTTGCACAAGAAGGTGGAACTATTATTACTGAGCCTGTTACAGAGCAAACAGAAGTTGTGAAGGAAAGTGAAATTATTGTAGAGAATGATTCGAAAGCAAAAATAGAGGATAGTACAGAGGTAGTAGGGAAAGAAGAAGCTGACCATGAAGATGTGGATAACAAATTAAAGGATGACATCAATGAAATGAAACTGGAAATGGAATCAGATACTGTTGGTGGAGATGATAATTTTTTAGAAGATTTTACAGAAAAGAATAGAGATGAGCAGATTTCATACATATGTTCAATAATGCAAAAAGATATAAAAGATTTGGATTTGGTCGAGGAATTAAAGGATATAGATGGAAATCCTTTATATCTTTTGGTAACATTTAAGACAGAAGGGTATGCTGTTTTAATAAATGGATGTAATTATTCAGTGGAGTATACAGAAAAAGGACAAAACCCTTATGTTAGAGTTGTAGGAGAAAAATACTATTTAGGACCCTTACAGTATTTTTATAATGAAGGTGGTAGTCTCCATAACGTTATTACGAAGGAAATAATTTCAGATGATGATATGTGGCTAGGTAATTCAATAAAAGCAAAAGTATTGGAGATCAAAAAAAATCTCAAGAAACAGGGGACGTTAGCAGTAATTTTGAATCAAAGCAGGCTAATCCATATGAAGAAATTCTTGTGCCATATGTTGATGAAATAGAGAATATGTATTTTGGTGATAATGTCGGAACAGATATAAATCCGCATGGAACGTGTGGTATTTTGGCTTCTAGTATGATGCTTACATATTACGACCGCTTTATTAATAATAACTTTCTTCCCAAAAATCTTGAACTTGTGAAGCATTATGATGATACACTTCATGAGGAATTAATAAACAATTATCAAGTAGGTGCAACACTTGGAGGCTCTTTTCCCAGCGATGATGCGCAGCTGTTAAATCTTTATATCGGACAGAATGGATATATAAGAAACGGTGGATATCAGGCTAATAGTTCCTTGATATCAACACAGGGATTGATTCAATCAATAATTGAAGGTAGACCAGGATTGATTTATACAGTTTTCAACGAAAAATATGAAAAGCATACAATGCTTGCTTATGGATATAAGCTTGAAAATGGGATTGGAAAATTTAAAATACATACAGGGTGGCATGATAGAGATCTGAATACAATTTATTGCCAAAGAGAAGGAAGTGGTGATATTTGTGATCATACAAATGGACCATGGATTGATAGCGGACTGTTGTTAATCGGCGGTTCCACCTGGTTGGAAAAATATGAACAACATAACCATGATTTTTCAGAATGGATGGGAGTATCAGATATTGGAGATAGACCATTGATGAAGTGCAAAATATGTGATTTACTCACGGAGGATGATTATCCTAATAATATGCAATATTCAATTATGATGGATTATGACACTACAACCTCTGGAAAAATAAATTATAGTGGTGACGTTGACTGGTTTAAGATAGATGCACCCTACAAGGGAGGATATACGGTCAGGACAGTAGGAAAAAACATGGGAAACGGAACAATGTACCTGAACCTATATTCGGAAAAAGGGAATTTGATCCATTCCTGGCAAGGAGGGGATACGAATAAATATCTGGTTCTGGAAAAAGGGGTATATTATCTACGCGTCGCATCCTCACTGGTAACAGCAGATTATACAGTGGAAATAGGAAAATCGGAAGAAGATCAGGTAGGGGATACCCTTGCGGATGCCACAGAACTGAAGTTTGATACACTGGTGGAAGAAAAAATAAATTATAGTGGCGATGCTGACTGGTTTAAGATAGATGCACCTTATAAGGGAGGATATACGGTCAGGACAGTAGGAAAAAACATGGGAAACGGAACAATGTACCTGAACCTATATTCGGAAAAAGGGAATTTGATCCATTCCTGGCAGGGAGGGGATACGAATAAATATCTGGTTCTGGAAAAAGGGGTATATTATCTACGCGTCGCATCCTCACTGGTAACAGCAGATTATACAGTGGAAATAGGAAAATCGGAAGAAGATCAGGTAGGGGATACCCTTGTGGATGCTACAGAACTGAAGTTTGATACACTGGTGGAAGCAAAAATAAATTATAGTGGCGATGCTGACTGGTTTAAGATAGATGTACCTTATAAGGGAGGATATACGGTCAGGACAGTAGGAAAAAACATGGGAAACGGAACAATGTACCTGAACCTATATTCGGAAAAAGGGAATTTGATCTATTACTGGCAAGGAGGGGATACGAATAAATATCTGGTTCTGGAAAAAGGGGTATATTATCTACGCGTCGCATCCTCACTGGTAACGGTTAATTATACAGTGGAAATAAGAAAAGAGGAGGATGTAAAATGAAGAAGATTATAAAAAAACTAATATTCATAGTTATTATTATATTAAGTGTATTTGGAATATGGCAATTGGTTAAAGTAGCTCATGATGCAGATCATATATTTAATCGAACAAGATATGTGTTTGATGGAAAGGTTCTTACCATAAATGAAATTAGAGAAAAATCTTATGGCTTTTATGGTAAAAACAATATGAAAGATAGGACATTTGCAATAAAAGAAGGATCTATAACAGATAAGATATTTAAACAAAAAGTGAAAGGGGTAAATAAAATAATGGAAAAACAAATTATTACAGAAACAACTCCTTTTCAAGAATTCGATCTGAGTGGAGGACAAGCGTGGGTGCAAAAGCAGTGTTCTATACTAAAACCAGTTTTTTATGAATATAGTTTTTACGAATATCATGAAAAAGTATATATTAGGATGAAATTTGCGGTTGACTACAAAAGGAATTCTTTATCTGGAATGTATGAATTTGAAGATGTAACAGTAGAACAATTGAAACAGCTAATAAATAGCAGATAAAAAGATGGGTATTTCTGGAAATACTAATAATGTCGGAACAGTCCAGTTAAAAAAACTGCCGTTCCGGCTCTTTTTATTTTAAAGATACTGGCTAAGCCTTTTACTGTAAAGGACTACCAACATCATAAAAGGCTTGAACCGTTAATACTTTATAGTTACTAAGACAAAGAGTGTGTTTCTAAATGACAGCTCACTGGAAACGATGCTGTATCTTGCCAGTGGGAATGTCATAAAAAAATGGACTTAGAGATATCGAAACTGTGACAGGGTGCTGAACCAGTTGATTGGAAGCAGGGGAGCGGGCCCAGGGGGATAAGACTTGTCAAACGAAGTTTGAGGATTTTATAAATGGTGTTTAATGTATTTCTTAATGTTTCTCAGTGTAAGCAGCTTCAAATGGGTAAAATCCTGTTTGCAGCTGCTTTTGTTTTGAGAAAAAATATCATTGTTGCCGTGAGACAACCCTGATTTCATTAGCAACTGCGGTGAGTTATGGAAATATATGGATATAAACGGTGCGCAAAAGCAACGAAAATAAGTATTGCAATTAAAAATATGCAGTAATATAATGACAACCAGTTAGCAAGTGCTAATTGAAACTAATAATTTATATTTAACCCAAATAGGAGGGAACACATTATGAACAGAATTGCAAAAAAATTATTCGCAGCAGGATTAGCAGGAAGCATGACACTTAGTATGGGACTGACTGCATTTGCAGCAGAACAGCAGGGACCATTTGATGCAAAATTGTATAAAACAGGTACTACGACATTATCCATGGGTGATGGGGCACTTTTGGATGCTGTATATACTGAGACTTCAGGTGGGATTCAGGTTACGGTAAATGTAGATGAAGGTTTTAAGGCTTATGGGATGAGCGGGTCTCTCACAAAAGTATATATGGATACGGATGGGGATGGTGTAATCAATAAAGATGTGAATGTGGTAGCAGACCGGGACGGTAATGATAAAACGGATGCCCTTATCTTTACTTACACAGGTCCTGTATCCGATACAGAGAATTTAAAAATAAAAGGTGATTTTACAATCAGCGTATTGAATTTCATGCCAATGAATTCTATTGGTGATTTGGTGATTGAAAACCATGCAAAATAGCAATATTGCATTCATTTAAATCAGCATTGGCTGTGTATGGTGAAAGTAATCATATAAAATATTTTGTAAATGTATATGATTATTGAAAGTTCAGATTGAGAAGAATTTTCGTTTATACGTGAATTCTTCTTAATTACTGTTTAAAAAGAAAATTAACGGGAGGAAATCATGAAAATAATACTGAAAAAAAGCATAGCTGTTATGCTGGCATTCGCCATGATTATGACTTGTTTTTCTTTGGATGTATCTGCAGCGGAGGAAAAAACCGTTTTGGAACAATTTCAAGAAAAACTGGAATATGCTTTGACGCTAAAAGAAGAAGATTATACACCGGAAACGTGGAAACCATTTAAGGAGTATGTATTGGACCAAATGGCGGTGAATCCGGACATCCCCACTTATCCGGAGGCTGTAATTAAAAATTTTCTGAATTCCATTACAGCGTATTTGGATCAGCTGGAAAAAAAGGAAAAGACAGTTTATGAACAATTGCTGGAGAGAATTAGTTATGCAAAAACCCTGAAGGAAGAAGATTATACGCCGGCTTCCTGGAATTATTTTTCGGAATTTATGCAGGGGATAGAGGGGAATGAATATCTGGAGCCCATGGCAGCCATGTTTCTTGGCGGTTTAAATGCAGCCATCGATCAGTTGGTACCGGTGAATTCAGATACTACCACATTAGAAGACGGAGTGTATTCCGTGGGCTTATCCCTTTGGAGAAATTTTCAAAAAAGTGTTGATTTTTTCACACAGGAAATTCCGGTCCCGATTGTGAAAAATGGGATGATTACGGCAAAAGACGGTAAATATACATTAACATTAAAGATTTACCATTATTCTGATATGAAGTCCATAGAGGTATTAAAACCCGAATATCAAAAAAACCAGACAGCTGATGACTGGACTTTACTTTATAACTTTGGAACGAAAGGATTTTTACATAACTTCAATCCTTTGGAGAGCAATTTACATCCAAACGTTATAAATAGATTTTCTGCTGAAAATGATAATTTCTGGTCGGATGTGAAAATGGAAGAGGATTCTGATGATTCCGTTTATGTTTCGTTTGAAGTGAACGATTTATCCCAGGATATCTATGGAGACATTGTTTATTCTGTAGAGAAGAATGATGAAGAATATTATCTGTTCAATTATTTTTTGGCATCCTTAGATGTAAGCAGCATAAAGCAAATGCAGGAGCTTCCGCTTGCAGATAGTGAAGGAGAAGCGGGCTGCAGTAAAGGAGTGCTTTATGAGGCTGACGCACTATGTTTCCCGGATGAGTTGGGGAGATATACAATTTCCCAGGGAAAGATGACTCTGACCTACAGGTTTGATAACAAAGAGCAGCAGGAACAGATTAAAGATCCGGTAAAATTATACGACTGGAATAAGAATCTTATAAACTTGACGGATGAAGGTGAATTTTCGGCTGTTTACGAAAATTATAAAGATTTAATTTTTGGAAAAAGGTACTTGCTGATATCGAATCTCCTCAGTACCACATATCGCGCCTATGATATGATCCCCCAACTGGATGTCAAAACAATTTCATTGGAAGATCCCCAGTCAGGCACCATACTGGAAAGCAACAATTATGTGGTCTCTGAAGATGCCACGCTGAAATCAGAAGAAGTTACAGATAATCCGGATGAGTGGGATTTATATGATGATATCGATAATAATATAGGGGGCATAGCCAAAAATATACTGGCTTTCCGCTATTATATACAAAGCGGTGAGAATAAGATAACAAAACCAACACAAAAAGTAACTTTTAAGTTTAAGATACCGGATGACTGGGATAAGACAAGAATCCAGTTATTCAGAATGGCAGCAGAGGGTCCGGACTTAAGCGTTCAGGGCGGAAAAGTGGAAGGGGATTATTATGTAATCCAGACCAACGACATATCAAATTATGCCTTATATGAAGTTAAAAATGCAGACCAGGATGCACCAGAGCTTTTAGATGGAACCTATACTGTCCCTGTTACCGTATGGCATATCGTGGATGAAGGAAAACAGTCCATGTCTTCTAAATGCGTTGGCAAAACAGCGAAAATCGTAGTGAAAGACGGTGTGAAGACCATGTGGCTGGATTACCGTATGGTGACTAATGGATTGCTAGAGTCTTATATGACGGACATGTGGTATTATGACAAGGATGTAACTTACGATGCCGCAGGATACCCTCAGGGTGAGATACATCGGGTAACCTTTAACTCATATTTTAAATATGATGACGGATCTTATCTCACAGATATATTCAATGAGGGAACAGGGAGGTATTACCCTAAGACCGGATATTTTGTATTGCCCAGCGATAAAGCACAATTCCCGGTAAGGTTCCGTGTTCCGGTCATGGATGGATTTTCTGAAACCGGAGACAATTCCCAGGATGCCAGATTTTCTATTGACTATGCAAATATTAAAAAAGTATCAGATGATACGCTAGATCCTGATCCGGAAGAAATCCCACCGTCAGGACAGCAGACAGTCCTTGTAAATGATGGTATTTATACAACAGACAGTGCACTCTGGATTATGCGTTCTAACAGTGAGAGCGAATATAATGGTGTCATCAAAGGAGCGCGCCTTGCAGTAAAAGGTGGAAAAGTTACCGCATTTATTGATTTGCAGTCAGTAAAAGCAGGTTCGGGTGATATCTGGCTTACAAGTCTCAGTTACCAGGATGGGGAAGCATATAAAGATGCAGAAGTTACGCAGAAAGACGAAGATGGGAATATTACACAGGTAAAACTCACCCTGCCTTCCAGCGTAACATGTACAAATGTAAAGGCATCGTTCTCTGATATCAGTGAGGAAGGCCGTATATTCCTGGATCTTAGGAATGTAAAAGAACAACAGTCGGATAAGACCGGCTTAATGGAAAAACTTGCAGAAGCAAAATCTTATGAAAAAGACGGGTTTACGGCAGATACCTGGGAAAAGTTACATAATGCAGTGACCACTGCCCAGAAAATAGCAGATCATGCTGCTGCAAATCAGACAGAGATTGATGAACAGACAACATTACTGGAAGCCGCCATAGCAGGACTGATGCCTGCCGACAAACCAGGAGAAGTAAAGAAACAGGCTCTCAGAGAAGCACTAAAAGAAGCAAAAACATTTGAGGCAGAAGACTATACAGAGGAAAGTTTTGCTGATTTACAGGCAGTTATTGCAGAAGCCCAGGCAGTTGCAGATGATAAAAATGCGGATCAGCAGTCTGTAGATGCACAGGTAACTGCAGTGCAGGCGGCGGTGGCATCCCTTGTGAAATCCCAGACACCGGAAGCGGCAGATAAAACGGCACTGGATTTAGCGCTTGAGAAGGCAAATTCCTATACAGAGCAGGGTGCCTATACAACGGAGAGTTTTCATACCCTGCAGACAGCGATAATTTCAGCATCTCTTGTAAATGAAGATGTAAATGTCTCCCAGGAAGCAGTTGACCGGCAGAGTGCTTTATTAGATGCAGCCATAAATGCATTAACAGAGAATACAAAAGGTGTATTGAAAGACGGTACTTACATCATCCCGGCAATTCTGCGCCATTCGAGTAATCAACAGGATTCAATGGGAAATGCAGCGCTTATAAAACCATCCACACTTACTGTAGCAGAAGGAACTGCAACAATAACCATGGATTTTGAACCTTTGACCATTGCAGCATTTGGAAAAGGATATTTAGCAAGATTACAATATCTGACTTATGAAGGAGATGAATATCCACCGGAAGACAGTGAATTAATCCCGCTGACCGTGGACGCTCAATATACCGATATCTATGATGCTTACAATGATCCGGAAACCGGTCTGGATGAGAGTATAAAAGGACAGTTCTATCCGAAAACCATGTCAATGCCGGTTGCCATTGATGATTCTGAAATCTGGATGCAGGTGTACGTCCCTATTATGGAAAGCATCAGCGAAGGAGCAGGAACACAGTTTGCAAGACTGCAATTAGACTGGGATAACCTGGCATGGAAAGATGGCGGCGGAACAGATACCACCGTACTGAAAGCACTGATTGAAACGGCTGGTTCCCTGGAACAGGGTTCTGCATCCGATGAACTATACGGAGTACTCACCGCAGCAATCCAGTCATCAACTGCACTGGTAAATAATATACGTGCAGAGGAACCGCAGATTCAGGCACAGGAAAATGTTTTAAAGCTTGCTGTGGAAGCGGTAACAGCGGATTCCCAGGGAGCGGACAAAACGGTTCTTCTGCAAAAACTGGAAGAGGCAGAGGTGTATCTTGGACAAACACGTATTTACACGGCCCAGTCATTGGCAGTACTGCAGAATATTTATGATAAGGCAAGGGTGGTCTATGACAAAGAAAGGGCATCTGAGTCTGAAATTACCGCCATAATAAATGCACTGAATATTGCTGTTCAGGGTCTTCATGAAATCGTAAGACCGGATGTGACGGATCTGAATCAGAAAATTAACAGTGCAAAAGCAATCCAGAATACCGGTGGAATTTATACGAAGGCAAGTTTTGCGGCTTTGCAGACAGCGATTGGAAAAGCGCAGTCAGCTGCAGAGGATGATGACAGAACCCTGGAAAGCGTTCAGGCGGCAATTAACCAGCTGCAAAAGGCAGTCACAGGATTAGTGAAGACCAGCATAAGTCTGGATAAAAAGGCTGTGTCCATGACCGTTGAAGAGACAATAACATTAAAAGCTTTCGTAAATGAAACCGGCGCTTCCATTCAATGGACATCTTCGAATCCTAAGATTGCATCTGTTGATAAGAATGGAACGGTAAATGCCATTGCGCCAGGAAGCATAACCATCAAAGCAACTATAAACAGTGTAAGTTCAATCTGTAATATTACAGTCAAAGCAAAAGAAGTGAAACCAGTGCCAAAGCCTACAGCATCTCTGTCACTGAATAAGAGCAAGCTAACACTCTATACAAAAGGTGCCAAAACCTTTACACTAAAAGCAGCCGTTACAGGCAGCAGTAAAAAGGTAATCTGGAAATCCAGTAATACTAAGGTTGCAACTGTGAAAAACGGCAAGATCACAATTAAGAGAAAAACAGGAAGTGCAAAGATTACTGCAACTGCAAACGGAATCACCAGGACCTGTAAGCTTACAGTGAAAAAACCAAGTCTGAAGCTGGCGAAATATAGTAAGACCCTGAAAAAAGGAAAAAGTATCCGGATATCCGCCAAAGCTTTGCCAGGGGGAAAAATCAAATACAAGTCAGATAATAAAAAAGTAGCAACGGTAACCAGTAAAGGACTTGTGAAAACAAAGAAAAAAGGAAATGCGAATATTACAGTAAGCTGCAATGGAATTAAGAAAATTTTCAAAGTCAAGGTAAAATAAAATATACGAAAGAGCGTATCGAACAATTGATACGCTCTTTTTGCAAATGGAGTGATAAAAGCAATTATTAATCACATGCTGAAATTATCACAAGGCTATTAAGTGCTTATAATGAGAAAATATATCACAAGTTGCGTTGGAGCAACTACGAAACGCCTTGTAAATAAAGGCAAAAATGGATATCATCTGGAAAAACGGTTGCACAGTAGCAACAAAATAAGGATTGCAAAATATTACAGCTGGCTATATACTGTTGGAGTCAAAGTTAGCTATGGCTAATTAAATACATACAGAAAGAAACCAGGAGGAATCAGTAAGATGAAAAGAACGACAAAAGCAAAAGGTCTGTCAGTGTTGATGGCAGCAATGATGACCATGAGCTCTTTTTCGGCAGAGGCGTTTGCGGCTGAGCAGGATACAGCAGATTTGATCGTGTCACAATATCAGCAGGAAGCAGCGTATAACCTGCAAGAAGAGTTATTTCAGGTAAGCGCCCAGTTTTGGAAGACGGATAAAGATGAAGTTTCCATGTCCAATGGAATTATAAAAAGTGCCAGATTCATATCAGGGGACGGCGAAATGCAAGTGTACCTGGACGTACAGAAATTAACAGTCAGTATGGGAGGGAATGAGATCAGTGCATATATGCAGGGTCTGCAGTATAAGTCCGGCAATGAGGAAAACTCCTCAGCATCAGAGTATACAGATGCCGAGGTAACCGCACGCGACCAGGACGGAAATATCGCTCAGGTAAAACTGGTACTTCCTGAGAATACAGGACTTACTGATATTATGCTGGACAGCGGTATGATGGGGACACAGGGGGCAAGATTATATCTGGATCTGGAAAATGCAGTATTGCAGGATATCGACAAATCAGAGTTAAATGACCAGATTCAAAAAGCATCTGATTATGAGGAAGCAGCATATACACCAGAAAGTTACACAGTTTTTACAGAAGCATTGGCAGCAGCCGTTAAGACGGCAGCAGATCCTGCTGCATTCCAGGATGAGATAAATAACGCTTCACAAACTCTTGCGTCGGCAATAGCCGCACTGGTGAAGACGGCAGATAAGGAGTATTTGCTTAATGATGGTCTTTACAAAGTTACGGCACAGTTCTGGAAGTCAACAGAAGATGAATTGTCCATGTCCAATGGAATTGTAAAGTCCTGCAGAATTTTATCTGAAAACGGACAGATGAAAGTTTATCTGGATGCCCAGGCTTTATCGGTAGAGATGGGATCGCAGGTCATAACTTCATACATGCAGGGGCTGCAGTATTTAAGTGGAGATGTATATGTGGATGCAGATGTGACAGCCAGAGACAGTGAAGGGAACATTTCCCAGGTCGAACTGGTTCTTGCAAAAAATACGATACTGACAGATATCAAACTGGACAGCGGAAGAGTGCAGCCGGCGAGATTATATCTGGATCTGGAAAATGCAAAAGTCCAAAATGTGGATAAGAGCAGCCTGAATGCACAGATACAGTCAGCATCTGAATATACAGCGTCTGAATATACGGACGAAAGTTTTCAAAATCTGCAGACAGCCCTTCAGGCAGCGAAAGCTGTAGCTGAAAGCCCCATTGCAATGCAGCAGGAAGTATCTGATCAGTCGGATGCACTGATGGCAGCGGTAAACGCACTGGTAAAAAAAGCGTCAGTGGCAGATGGAAATTACACTATTCCGGTCAGCGTATGGCATGCATTAGCTGAACAGCCTTCCATGGGAAATGATGCGGTTATAAAGACTGCAGATCTAACTGTGAAAGATGGAAAAGGAATCTTAAAACTGACATTGCTGCCTGTTGATTTACAGGGGTTAAAAGGTTACCTCGGGTGGATGAAAAAAGTAACTGCAGATGGAACTGTAGATGCAGAAGTGCTGTCCACTTTTGATGTCTATGACAGTTTTAACGATAAGGAAAATGGAACAGATCCCCAGATGAAAGGAAAGGCATATCCAAGCAGTCTGTCATTTCCGGTTGACATAAATCTAAATGAAATGGAAATTCAGATGTACATACCGATTATGGAAGGTATACAATCTGGATCAGGTACACAAAATGCCCGTTTAAGATTAGACTGGACAAAGCTTACCCCAGTTAAAGAGGAAGAGCCGGCAGTAGATTTTTCTGCTTTAAACGCAAAGATTAACAGTGCCAGAGCAATCAACAATAACAATGGAATTTATACAAAGAGCAGCTTTGATGCTTTACAGAATGCCATTGCCAAAGCTCAGGCGGTTGCAGGCAATAAGAACAGCAAGCAGGCGGATGTGGATCAGGCACTTCAGGAACTGCAAAATGCGGTGAACGGACTGGTAAAGGAAAGCCCTGTGCCCACAGCAACTCTGGCATTGGACAAGAGCAATATCACTCTCTATACCAAGGGCAGCACTACCGCTACATTAAAAGCGACTGTGACAGGAAGTAGTCAGGCAGTGACATGGAAATCCAGTAATCCGGCTGTTGTGGAAGTCTTAAACGGAAAACTGACAGCAAAAAAAGCAGGTACTGCAGTGATTACCGCCACAGCTAATGGCATCAGCAAGACTTGTACGGTAACCGTAAAAGCACCGGCTTTAAAATTAAGCAGATCCAAAGCAACCCTTTATATCAATGGAAATAAGACAATAACCCTGAAGGCAGGCGTAACAGGTGCGAGCAGCAAAGTGACCTGGAAATCCGCCGATAAAAAGATTGCAGTGGTAAAGAACGGAAAAGTAACGGCGAAAAAGACCGGGACAGTTAAAATAAAAGCTACCGCAAACGGCATTACGAAGACTTGCACTATCACAGTTAAAAAGCAGAAGCTTCAAATTAAGTCATCTTCTATAGAATTAAAGAAGGGCGAAAAAGTTAAAATCGTGGCAAAGGCAGTGCCAAGTGGAAAAATCACCTATACATCCAATAAGAAAAAAGTAGCAGCTGTAACCAGTAAAGGTGTTGTAAAGGCGAAGAAAAAAGGAACTGCGAAGATTACGGTCCGGTGTAATGGACTGAAAAAAACAGTTACAATAAAAGTGAAGTAATTCCAACAGATTTTAATTTTAACAGGGATGCGGCATAAGATATGCGGCATCCCCTTTTCGGGAGGAGTGAGCGTATGAGAACAGAGCTGACACCGGTACGTGTGAAAATTCTGTTAAATATTTTGAAAATGGAGAAAAACGAATTAAGTGCGGCAAATATAGCAAAAAAACTGCATATTTCCAAGTCAACGGTAAGCCGTGCGGCAGACAGTTTTGCAAATGAGAAAATACTGTATGAAAAAGAGTTAAAATTTACGCCTTATGGAGAAAAACAGGTCAAAAGAATTGATCATGAAAAAGAGATCCTCCAGAACTGGTTTATCAGTGAAGGCGGAATGTCTTTTCAAGAGGCAGAAGATCAGGCGATTCATCTTTTGCTATGCACTGCTGACCAGACCAGGGAGCTGCTGATCGAAAAACTGGCAAGCGCCGCTAACAGATGTGCCCTCTGCGATGTGGATGGATTCTGTGAAAAGTGTATTGACTATCTTCTGGCTGACGGGGAATATTCTATTGCTTATACGATTTATAAAGATAATTCCAAAGAACATCTCCAGGTATCCATGGCAAATGAAGGCTTCTGCCACCCTGGCATTCTACGTGTGAAAGATGGTGTGGGATACGTATATCTGAAGTCAAAACGGCTGGTTCGCCCGCTTCCTACGGGAAAAGGAATGATGTCCGGACAGGTAGATGAGGTGGCATATCTGATGAACCATCAATTTCAGGCAGCAGTACGTAATAACAATATCTGGAGCTTTCCTACTTCCTGTATGAAATTTACCTACAATAAAGGAGAAGGGGTCTTGCTTGGAAGTGCTCCTCTGAAAATGAAATGTTCTTCAGGCAGTATGTATATGCCCGAAAGTGTAGCAATATTTACTATGGCACTGGTGCTGTAAAGGATACCGAAATGATAAGATTTATCATAGTTGCGCAGGTGCAACCCGGTATTTCCTTTATTAAATGCGCTGTGGTAAGGATTTTACATAAAGTCAGGTTGCATGGGAGCAACTTTTTCTTTCCTTGATCATATTTAATTTATCATTATAATAGAGAAAAGAGGTTAGCCGAGACTAACGACAGGGCGTGTCTGAATCATTATTGCACCCAGGCATAAGTGATTAAGACACGTTCTGATACAGAGATTATAAAAATAGGAGAGTGAAACATGAAAGGTATGATAAAAAGAGCCATTGCACTACTTTTGGCACTATTAGTGATCGTTACTTCCTGTCCATATGAGGCCATGGCCGGGGAAAAGGGAAGTCTTCAACAACTTCAGGGAAAATTGGCTTATACGCAAGCCTTATTGCAGGAATTTGAAGGTGATATCCAGACATGGCTGCAGCCATATATTGACGGAGCCCATGCAGTTGCGGATGATCCGCAAGCTTCAGATGAAGAAGCAAGAACACAAATGGAAACATTGGACATGGTGATTGAGACCTTAAATACATATGAAGAAAGCCAGGATCAGACAACACAGGCCAAATCAGGAGGTTTATCCAAAGCAGAAGGTTCGGAAGGTTTCAGCCAGAATTTGTCAGAAGCAGAGTTAAAAGGCCAGGAATCCCAAACCGACCCGTCGGCTTTAAATGAAGCAATTGCACAGGCAGCCGGGATAGCTAAGGGAAATTATACCGATAAGAGTTATGATGCTCTCAAAAAAATAGTGACAGCAGCAGAATTAACGGTAAATGATGCCGCGCTTAATCAGGAGACGGCAGACATTTATACATCTGCAGTCTGGGCGTCTATAGCAGCGCTGACAGAAAAAACGGTAGAAGGAAAAATTCTGGATGGCATTTATACCATTCCTTCTGTTTTAAAACATGCAAATAACAGGCAGGATTCTATGGGAAATGCGGCTCTGAAAAAACCATCTCACTTAACGGTAATAGACGGAAAGGGGACGTTAACTCTTGATTTTGTATCCTTGTCCATTGCCCTTGGCACCGGCTATCTGGGACAGTTTTATTACCTTACCTATGACCAGGAAGGCTATCCGCCTGCAGGTACGGAAGTTTTTTCCCCAACGGTGACAGCTTATTATGAAGGGGTATACGATACTTATAATAATCCGGTAAATGGAATTGACGCGTTGATGAAAGGAAAGCTTTATCCTAAATCCATGACCATGCCCGTGACACTGGGCGACAGTGAGATCTGGGTTCAGGTATATGTGCCAATCATGGAAGGCATCTCAGCAGGAGCTGGAAAACAGTTTGCGAGACTACAGCTGGATTATGGAAACATGGAGCAGGTTTCCGGATTGGATTCAGATAAATCCATACTAAATGCAATGATTAACCGGGCGAAAAACGTTGCCCAGGGAACGGCTTCCGATGAGGTATATGCAGCTCTGCAGGCATCCATTGCAGCTTCGGCAGAACTGGCTGCCAATATGAATGCATCCCAGGATCAGGTAAATGCCCAGACAGACGCACTGCAGTGTGCAGCAGAAATAATTACCGGAAAAATTTTAATCACTGATAAAAGTGCTCTGGAGGCAAAACTTGCAGAAGCGAACGCGTATTTGTCTAAGACGAAAGAATATACGGCTGCATCCCTGGCATCTTTAAAGAAAATAATTGAAACAGCGGATACCGTTTTCGGGAAAGAAGATGCATCCCAGGCAGAAATTGACGGCCAGGTCACAATTCTGGAGCAGGGGGTTGCATCACTGGTAAAACTGGCTGATAAGACTGCACTAACAGCAAAGATCAAAGAGGCACAGGGCTATCTGGAGCAAACCGGTGTCTATACCGAAGAGTCCTTAAATGTCCTGAAAAGCGCAGTCGAAGGCGCCAAAAAGATTTCTGACAATGCCCAGGCGGTTCAAAGCGATGCAGATGAAGTTGTGAAATCTCTGAATTCAGCAATTGCAAACCTGGAAAAAAAGAAAACGGCAGATAAGAGCAAGTTAAAAGAGAAACTGGAAGAAGCTGAAAAACTGGCAGAACAAAGTGATACATATACGTCATCTACCCTAAAAGCACTGAAAACGGTGATGAAAGCAGCACAGGCAGTTTATGACGCAAATGATGCGCCCCAGACATCCATAGATGCACAGACAGAGGCTCTTACGGCTGCAATCAGAGGTTTAAAGAAAACCACGGATGAAACACTGGACTATAAGAATTTAAAAGATGGTGTCTATTCTGTTTATACGGATATGATTAAGACAGACCGGGTCAGCAAGTCCATGTCCAATGATGCCATTAACCATACAATTAAATTAACGGTGAAGGATGGAACGTACAATCTGACTCTGGATTTTACAGGTCTTAAAATTAATGGCAGTTTCGGTTATTTAAGTAAATTGAAGTACTATGCAGATGGGTACACCTATGACTCCCTTGGAAATCCCCAGGGGACTTTAAAGGACGTAACCGTACTGACAACCCAGAAAGACAGCGATGGCAATGTGGTTGTGGATATCTATAATGATGCGCAAAGCCCATACCCGGACACCGTTTCTTTTGAACTGGTAAATACGGCTTTGAACGATGAAAATGGATTAGTACCCTTACAGGTATTTGTGCCTATCATGGATGCTATTTCTGCAGGAGCAGGTACGCAGAATGTATTGATGAAATTAGACTGGACTACGCTGAAAAGCACAACGGATGACGATCCGGATTTGCAGCCGGATGATCCCGCAGAGCAGTCACCGGCATTTGATAAAACGGTAAATGGGGTTCGTATAGCAGCCGAAAAAGGAATGATACCCGAAGGTGCCAAAGCAGAGGTTACAGAGATTGCCCAGGGAGAGGAATATACCAGTGCAAAGACAGCACTTTCATCCGTGTTTAGCAATTTTAAACTTTACAAAATTACCCTGAGTTTGGACGGGAACGAAATACAGCCCGAAGGTTTTATAACGATCAGTATTCCACTGGGCAGTTTATCCGGAACAAAAGCCGGAGTTTATCGTGTGAACAGTGACGGAACGAAATCTCTTTTAGCGGGCAGCGTGGAAGACGGGATGTATGTATTCAAAACAAATAAGACCGGGCTGTTTGCAATTGGTGAGAAGACAGCTTCATCTATTACACCAAATACAAATAAACCCACTGTAAATACCCCGAAAACATCCGCGGGCACAACCCCAAGCACAGGCGGTACGGCTGTAAAAACAGCAGCAAATGCAAAGACAGGAGATACAACACCGATCGTACTTTTTGGAATGTTGTTTATGGCATCACTTGGGATTTTATCCTTAGCTGTTAGCAGAAGACTGAAAACAAGGAATAGGTGAGCAGAATGAAAAAAAATCTAAAAATAGAAAGGGTGCCACATTGCGATTCTTTCGGCCTGCATAATTGTGGCAGTATTGCAGATCAGACTGCAATAGGCAATGGGTGAGAAGTGTGAAAAAGTATTTGAAAAGATTGATAGCCGTATTAGCAGCAGCTGCAGTGGCAGCAGGATCAGCCGGTTCTGTGATGCCGGTACAGGCAGCAATGGCAAATGGAGTCTATACCGCAGTCGTCCATCCGAGTTACAGCCATCCGGTATCAGGGGAAATTGAAGATTCCGGAGGAGAATCGTCCCAGGTACTGGGACAGTCTATGGTGGAGAGTGTATTATATACCCAGGCTCTTTTGGAGGTAGACGAAAGCGGAAACACCTATGCTAATGTGAGATATTTTTTGGCGGACCAGATATCCGATGTGCAGTTTGCCGTGCAGGAATGGGGAGACAGCAACTGGATGAGTACGGATGGCAGCGTGATGCAGGAAAATGCAGGCGGAACCTATTGTACCGATTACCGCATCCTTCTGACTTCTGAAACTACAGTAGTCAGGAGTACGTTTTATGTGGAACCAATGGGAAGATATGTAATCTTTTATTATTATTTTTCAGATCTGACGGAAGGAAACAATACGGACTTCATACAATCTGTCACAGTCACAAATGACATCCAGGCCCCAGAGACCCAGGCTCTAGAGACTCAGGCAGCAGCGCCCCAGACGCCGGCACCCCAGGCTGAGCCCCAGACAGCGTCCTCCCAGGAAACACCTCAGACAACGCCTCAGACAACACCTCAGACAACAGCCCCTCAGACGGAGTCCCAAAAAGAAACAGCAGCAGCACCGACAGCGGCACCTGTAACCGAAGCTTCAAATCAGACCGGGCAGAAGAAGAAAGAGGAGAAACAGGATAATAGCAAATCTGATAATCCACTGGATGATGCAGTTGGGTTATCTGCATCAAAACCAATTGCAGCATCGGAAGAGGAAAGTGAAGAAGAAACAGCTTTACGCAAGGATAACGAGGATCGGACTGTGGGTGCAGGCAGCAGTTCAGGCGACATGGGACAGATGGTGAAATTAACCATAGTTACAGTCGTTGCCGGTGTTGTGACAGGAGTGGTATTGATGGCAGCTGCAGGTGGTATTCTATATGTAATCTACAAACGCAGTAAGGAGGAGGATGATGATTAAGCGCAAACTACTAAAAAAAGCCGGAATCCTTTTACTTGGGCTCTTTACCATGGTGACCCTGGGCGGCTGCGTTGATCAGACCCAGGGTAATAAGACCTTATCCCAAACCGCGGAAGTTACGGATTCCCTTCGCATTGCCGCAACCTCTATGGCAACCGTTGCCATCTGCGAAAAGCTGGATCTGGATCTGGCAGGGGTGCCTAAAAGCAGCCTTACAACCCTCCCGGACAGATATAAAGACGTGGAAGTAATCGGAACACCTATGTCTCCGGATATGGAGATTTTAAAGTCAATAAAACCGGATTGGGTATTAAGCCCGTCCAGCCTGCAGTCAGACCTGCAGAGTAAATACGAAGCAGCGGGTCTGGATTATGCTTTTCTGAATTTAAAAAGTGTTCCAGGAATGTATAAGTCAATTCAGGAACTGGGGCAGCTCTTTGACCGTGAGGAAGAGGCAGAGGTCCTGGTAAATGAATTCCTGGATTTTTATAATTCTTACAAAGATAAAAATGCAGATCAGGAAAAACCACGGGTGCTGGTATTGATGGGCCTGCCCGGCTCTTATATTGTAGCCACAGAAAATTCCTACGTTGGAAGCCTGGTGGAACTGGCAGGTGGAATCAATGTATATGAGGGGAGCGATCAGGAATTCCTTACGGCAAATACAGAAGATATGAAGAGCAAAGACCCGGATATTATATTAAGAACGGCGCATGCCATGCCGGATCAGGTCGTGAAGATGTTTGCCGATGAATTTGAGACGAATGACATCTGGAAACATTTCAGGGCCGTAAAAGAAGGCAGGGTTTACGATCTATCCTATGATAAATTTGGAATGAGCGCTACCTTTAATTATCCGGAAGCTTTGGAGGAATTACAGCCCATTCTCTATCCGGAAAGCGGAAGCAGTGTCAAAAAAGCGGATGCGCTTAAGGATACAGAGAACTTATCAGAAGAAATAACAGAAGACAAAACAGAAAACATAACAGAAGACAAAACAGAAAACATAACAGAAGACAAAACAGAAGACAAAACAGAAAACGAGGAGCAGACACATGGTAGCAATTAAAGGACAGGTGGGACAGGAAGCCGGCAGGAAAAGAAAAATATCGAAAACCGGGCGGAAAACAGTTTCTTTCATGGTGATGATCATCCTTTTAATCACGCTGTTCTTTTTAGCAGTAAATATAGGAAGCCTGAAAGTATCTTTTATACAATTATTAAAAGGATTGTTTGTTGCGTTTGATGACCAGGTTGCTACTATTTATGACCTGCGTTTCCCCAGAATTATGATCTCCATGCTTGCAGGGGCTGCCATATCCGTCTCCGGTGTGCTGTTTCAGGCGGTGCTGAAAAATCCCCTGTCAGACCCTGGTATTATAGGCATATCCAGCGGTGCCAGCTTTACGGCAGTATTAATAACGGCATTTGCACCCCAGTGGTTTTTCTTCACTCCGATATTTGCTTTTCTGGGTGGATTAACAGCCTTTTTATTAGTCTATGGACTTTCCTGGAAGGGCGGCCTAAGCCCTCTGCGTATTATTTTAGTTGGTGTAGCCGTAAATTCCATGTTTGCAGGGCTTTCCAGCGCATTTAATTCCATGAACGGCGGAAATATGTCCGGTGTAGCGGCTATTGTGAATGGGAATATTACCATGAAGACCTGGGATGATGTCCACACACTTGTCTGGTATGTTGCAGCAGGATTGATTTTATCCATGGTATTTTCCGGGAAATGCAACCTGTTATCCCTGGAAGATAAGACAGCAAGAGGACTTGGGGTAAATGTCAATACAGTTCGTATTGTAATTTCCTGTGTCGCCGTACTGCTCGCCAGTATTTCTACAGCTGTGGCAGGTGTGATTGGATTCTTAGGGCTGATTGTTCCCCATATTGGCAGAATTCTGGTAGGATCGGACCATAAGGTGCTGCTTCCTTTTTCCATGCTGCTTGGAGCATTTACGTTTCTTCTGGCGGATACCATTGGAAGAACCGTCGCCGCTCCTTACGAGGTTTCCGCATCCATTATTATGTCGGTGGTGGGAGGACCATTCTTTATTGTATTATTAAGGAGGAGTTCAAAGTATGGAAGTTAAAAACCTGTCGTTTTCCTATGGGAAAAATAAGATCCTGGATGATATATCTTTTCAGGTGGAAATGGGGAAGATCACAACAATCATGGGTGCAAACGGGTGTGGAAAGTCGACCTTATTTTCGCTCATGACAAAAAATCTGATGCCCGACAAAGGAAAGATTTATCTGAATGGAAAGAATATCCGTAACATGAAATTAAAAGATTTTGCCACAAAGGTATCCATCGTTCATCAGTACAACTCCTCAAGCAGTGATATAACTGTGGAAAAACTGGTATCTTATGGGCGGACCCCTTACGCCAGGATGATGCATGGACAGAATGAAGACGACGAAAAAATGATTTCCTGGGCGATGGAAGTGACGAATATTGAAAAATATAAAGACCGGGAAGTAGCAAAGCTTTCCGGAGGTCAGAAACAGCGTGTCTGGATTGCGATGGCACTTGCCCAGAATACAAAGATATTGTTTCTGGATGAACCTACCACATATCTGGATATCCGATACCAGATAGAGATTTTGGAATTGGTAAAAAAATTAAACCGGGAATATGGCATCACCATTATTATGGTGCTTCATGATATCAATCAGGCTATGTACTTCAGCGACAATGTAATCGGTTTGAAAAAAGGGAAAATTGCGGTTTATGGAAATCCGGAAATGGTGATTGACTCTGATGCAATTCAGTCCCTCTATGGAATCCGTCTGGATATTGCTGACGTTAAAGGAAAAAAATTTGTGCTGGCTGTATAATCAGTATTCTCTTAAGCAGTGTTCATTCGACAAATCTTTATAAAATTCATGGATAAAGGAAATTTAAAGTGTTTATCTCTTGCAATTATTCTAATAAATGTTACAATCTAAAAGGAAAGTATTGAAGTACAATATAGAAGCTGGAAAGGAACGTGGTGATACCTATGCATTGCACAAGAAAAGTAACGGACAACATTTATTGGGTAGGCGGAAACGACAGAAGACTTGCCTTATTTGAAAATTTATTCCCAATTCCGAGAGGAGTATCTTATAATTCCTATTTAATTATGGATGAAAAAACAACACTGATGGATACCGTGGATTTTTCCATCAGCCGTCAGTTTATTGAAAATGTTCAATATGTATTAGCCGGCAGAACTCTGGATTATTTAGTAATTAATCATATGGAACCGGACCACTGTGCAAATATTGAAGTGCTGGTAAGGTTATATCCCGAGATGAAACTGGTTGGAAATGCCAAGACGGTACAAATGATCAAACAGTTCTATGAAATGGATCTGGAAGGAAAAGTGATTGAAGTCAAAGAAAAAGATGAACTTTCACTTGGAGTACATACCCTGCAGTTCTTTATGGCACCTATGGTGCACTGGCCGGAAGTAATGGTAGCTTATGAACAGTCAGAAAAAATATTATTCTCCGCAGACGGATTTGGAACTTTCGGAGCATTAAACGGCAACATCTTCAATGACGAGATGGATTTTGACAGGGACTGGCTGGATGATGCCAGACGCTACTATACCAATATTGTAGGAAAATACGGTGTGCAGGTACAGGCACTGCTGAAAAAAGCAGCAACTCTGGACATCGAAATGATCTGCCCGCTTCACGGTCCCGTATGGAGAAGTGATCTTGGATATTTCATAGACAAATACGACAAATGGAGCCGCTATGAGCCGGAAGATAACAACGTGGTAATTATCTATGGTTCCATGTACGGCAATACGGAAAATGCAGCCAATGTGCTGGCAATGTCACTGGCGGACGCAGGCGTGAAAAATATTGCGGTATATGACGCTTCCGTAACCCATGTATCCCATTTAATTGCGGAGGCATTCCGCTGCAGCGTAATCGTAGTTGCAACGCCTACCTATAACGGTGGAATTTACCCATCCATGGAATCTTTCCTGCTGGATATGAAGGCGCTTGGGATTCGTAACCGTAAAGTCGGTATTCTGGATAACGGTACCTGGGCACCTACCGCATCCAAACAGGTGAAGAAAATCTTAGAGGAAATGAAAGAGATTGAAATCCTTGGAGAAGTATCGATTAAATCTACGTTAAAGCCAGCGGGGCTTGCAAATGTAGAAGAGTTAAAAGATGCCATTATGACATCTTTGAATGCCTAAGAATAGCAGAAGAGTTTGAAAAAACGTTCTTTGCACAAGTGAGTTCCATCACCTGCGAAGAACGTTTTTTTCATTTGTCTCTAAAAGCGGCTGCACCTGCGGGTCATAAAGTGGGGCGTGCGCTATAGTTCATATTCTGCATCCAGCAGCAGATCCCTGGCAGCAAGTACTCCGTATCCCCGGTTGCCAGCCGTATCCTGAACCAGATCTCTGGGATTAGCGCCTACCTCGGCATAAAGCTGGTTAACTCCCCCTGACAGGGTCAGAGGCGTTACTTCATGAGCATTCATGGAGCGGGAGGGTTTGGTTACCAGCCTTGCCACGGCAGCAATTTTAGCAAGTTCAAGGGATGAGATCCGGCCTTTGTCAGCCAGCGGCGTTCCGGGAACCGGAGTTCTTCGCATAACAGCCATTGCTTCCACGCCATAGTCTCTGGCACGGAGCATTTCATCTGCAATTTCTTCATAGGTATGTTCCGGACCGATTGGTTCTACACAGTAATAGAGTTCCAAACCTGTTTTTTTAATGACATCCAATGTCTGTATGCGTCGTTCCGGTAAAATGTCCGTATCAATGCCTTCCCCCAGACGCCGGATATGGTAGACACCCGTGAACCCGGTTTCCTTCAGGAGCATTGCTTTATCTTCATCAAAATCACCGATGTTAGCTACAAACCGGATATGATCAGGCAATACTTTTTTTACTTCCCTGGAAATATTCAGGAATTCTTCAAAGTCATAATGTGCTGTTGTCATTAGAAACAGATCATGGGTTCCGGCAGCAATTAACTGACGGACCGTTTCTAAGATATCCTCAATATCGTCCATAGTCTTCAGAAATGTGCCATCCATCACATAATTGCTCTCTGCCATAGAACAAAACTTACAGTTCATAGGACAGGGCTGGGCATTCAATCCAATCTGAGAAAAAATGTATGACTTATTATCATATTCATTACGGGTCATTTCATTTGCTAGTGCTAATAAATCGTAGAATTCCCTGCTTCCGTTTTTCGTCTGCAGCAGGGCAACGGCATTCTCTTTTGTCAGCTCGGCAACCGATGCTTTTTTTAATAATTCTGTAATCATAAGAATTCCTCCTGATCCGGTATTGCCGGAAATGTAAATTTAATAGGAACTATCCGGGGAAAATCCCCTGGGAAATGGAGCGTGCAAGATGGCTTCATTTTTAAACACGTTCTGGACATATTATAAAATAATTTGTGTTATACAGCTGGAATTAATTTTCGTTTTTTGTAAAAAATAATAGATAATATAAAAAAATTCCAAAAAATATTGAAAAATATAAAAATGGTAATTGACAAATCCAGCATACATGCTTATAATGTAGTTGTGTAATTTAATATTGCTATATTAAGTGCTAAGGTTAATATCAGGACGAAGGGTATTAATTTTAGAAGAGGGAATTAGGTGAGAATCCTAAGCGATCCGGTCACTGTATTCAGGGAGTGAACCTTCATAATCCATTGCATAACCCATTGTGTGAGAAGGAGAAGGCAAACTATGATCTGTAAGTCAGGAAACCTGCTTAATGTATGAGATGCGCTTCCGTGAAGAGCGAAACATCCAGCCAGTTTAGTGTATGTACATATTCTATAAGTGCAGTACATTAATCTGTATCAGGTGTCGGCTTAGGGTGAGCAGGCATATTTTATTGTAGAAACTGATGAGAGCCTGGTTTATCAATTCTGGAAAAGATTGATAAACACGCAGATTGCGATGAATCTCAAAGCATATATAAATTCACAAAATACCTCCTTCATGACCGTTGTATTCATAACATCTCTTAGATGACCTCCGCAAAGATTCTGGGAGAAAAAGTGTCATGACCAAATGATGTATGCAGGTTCCCGCAAACTTGTATATATCGGAAGAACAGCTGATTTCCCGCAAAAATCAGCTGTTCTTTTTTTGTGTATTTAAAACAAGCCATTTCATATTAAAAATTCATTTTCTCTGTCTGCACACCCTGTTTTGTGCGAAATTAAAGTTAATTTCTTAACTTTTGGAATGGGTATTGTGCAATTTATTGATATAAGGTATAATATCATCAATATATATAGACAAGATATATAAGGACATTTTAGAAGAAGAAGGAGGATTGCGGATGCTTGATCAGTCATTTTACCAAAAAACAGACGAAATCATCGCACATTATGGCAAAAAGGCCAGTTCGTTAATTCCGATTATGCAGGATATTCAGGGGGAATACCGATATCTGCCGGGCGAACTGCTTACGTATGTGGCAAAAGAAATAGGAGTTAAAGAGGCAAAGGCTTATAGTGTTGCTACCTTTTACGAAAATTTTTCTTTTGAACCAAAAGGGAAGTATGTCATTAAAGTTTGTGATGGAACAGCATGTCATGTGCGAAAATCAGCACCCATATTAGAAGCACTTTTTAAAGAGTTAGGGCTTAGTCAGAAAAAGCATACAACTGATGATATGCTTTTTACGGTAGAGACGGTATCCTGCCTTGGGGCATGCGGACTGGCGCCTACGCTGACTGTTAATAATGAAGTACATCCCACAATGTCACCGGAGAAAGCATTGGAATTAGTTGCGGAATTGAGAGGTGCAGGCGTATGATCATTGATAGCAAAAAAACATTAGAAAAACATAGAAAAGATTCCAAAGAAGTGATTAAATCTTTTTCCTGCAGAATTCTGGTCTGTTCCGGCACCGGCTGTATCGCAACCGGTTCTGAAAAAATATATGAACGCATGAAAGAGCTTTGCGGCGATTTGGAAGGCGTTGTGGTAGAGATGCAAAGAGAAATTCCCCACATCGGTGTAGTAAAGAGCGGATGTCAGGGAATTTGTGAATTGGGTCCTTTAATGAAGATCGAACCTTATAATTTTCAGTATGTTAAGGTGCAGTTAGAGGATTGTAAGGAAATATTTGACCGTACCATTATGAAAGGGGAACCGGTTGAACGACTGTTTTATCATAAAAAGGACAAAGTATTTGCCCATCCAAAGGATATCCCTTTTATTTCAAAGCAGACTCGGATCGTACTTGAAAACTGTGGAAATATAGATGCAGAATCCATTGATGAATACATAGCATCCGGCGGATTTAATGCCCTTGCAAAAGCAATTTTTGATATGAAACCGGAAGAAGTCGTGGAAGAGGTTGATAAATCCGGGCTCAGAGGACGTGGGGGCGGCGGCTTCCCGGCAGGCAGAAAGTGGAAACAGGTAGCGCGGCAAAAGGAAAAAATCCGCTATATTGTATGTAATGGCGATGAAGGCGATCCCGGTGCTTTTATGGACGGAAGCGTTATGGAAGGGGATCCGTTTAAATTAATAGAAGGTATGATTATTGCAGCCTATGCGGTACAATCCCACGAAGGCTATATTTATGTAAGGGCAGAATATCCATTATCCGTAGCAAGGCTGCGCATGGCGATTCAGCAGGCAGAAGAATACCACCTTTTGGGTGATAACATTATGGGAAGTGATTTCAGTTTCCATCTTCACATTAACCGCGGTGCAGGTGCTTTTGTATGCGGTGAGGGCAGTGCACTGACGGCTTCCATTGAAGGAAATCGCGGAATGCCCCGTGTAAAACCGCCGAGAACGGTAGAAAAAGGACTATGGGAAAAACCAACCGTTTTAAATAACGTAGAAACTTTTGCCAACGTGCCTAAGATAATTTTAAAAGGCGGCGAGTGGCTTCGTACCATTGGATCAGAAGGAAGTCCGGGTACCAAGACATTTTCAATAACCGGAGCAATTGAAAATACAGGATTAATCGAAGTTCCAATGGGAACTACCCTGCGTGAAATTATTTATGATATCGGCGGCGGCGTTAAGAATGGCGGTGAATTTAAGGCTGTTCAGATCGGAGGCCCCTCAGGAGGATGTCTTACAGAAGAACATCTGGATGTGGGACTGGATTTTGATTCCGTTAAGAAGTTTGGAGCAATTGTAGGCTCCGGCGGACTGGTTGTTATGGACGAACATACCTGTATGGTAGAAGTAGCCCGTTTCTTCATGAGTTTTACACAAAGAGAATCCTGCGGTAAATGTGTACCCTGCCGTGAGGGAACAAAACGGATGCTGGAAATTCTGGAAAGAATCGTTGCAGGAAATGGAAAACTGGAAGATCTGGATCAGCTGGTAGAACTGGCTGAGATGGTAAAGAGTATGGCTCTTTGCGGACTTGGCAAGAGTGCCCCGCTGCCTGTTTTAAGTACCCTGAAAACTTTCCGTGATGAATATGTAGAGCATATTGTTGATAAGAAGTGTGCATCTAAGACCTGTGAGGCACTGCGCTCCTATCACATTAATCCGGAATTCTGTAAAGGATGCAGTAAGTGTGCGAAGTTCTGCCCTGTAGCAGCAATTACTGGAAAGTTAAAAGAAGCATATACGATCAACAATGACCTTTGTATTAAGTGCGGTGCCTGCAAGGACAACTGCGCATTTGATGCAATCTACATCGAAGCATAGGAGGGATTATATATGGGATTTATGACAATAGACGGTAGAAAAGTAGAATTTACCGACGAGCGGAATGTCCTTTCTGTGATTAGGAAGGCCGGTATTTCATTACCTACTTTGTGCTATCATTCAGAAGTTTCTACTTTTGGCGCCTGTCGCTTGTGTACCGTAGAAGACGACAGAGGAAGAACCTTTGCTTCCTGTTCAGAAGAACCAAGAGACGGGATGGTGATCTTCACCAATACCGGAAGAATAAAAAAACATCGGAAATTAATTGTGGAACTGCTTTTGGCAGCCCACTGCAGAGATTGTACGACCTGCGTAAAAAGCGGGGAGTGCGTGCTTCAGGAATTAGCTCACAGAATGGGTGTTACCAATGTCCGTTTCCAGAATACCCGTGAGATCAGACCGGTGGATAACAGTTCACCATCCATCGTTCGTGATCCCAATAAATGTATTCTCTGCGGAGACTGTGTACGTGCCTGTGAAGAAATCCAGGGGATTGGTGCATTGGGATTTGCATTTAGGGGAACGGATGCCATGGTTATGCCGGCATTTAATAAAACCATCGCAGAAACCGATTGTGTAAACTGCGGACAGTGCCGTATTTACTGTCCTACAGGAGCAATCAGTATCCGTACCAATGTAGATGAAGTCTGGGATGCTATTGCAGATAAAGATGTGCGTGTGGTTGCGCAGATTGCCCCGGCTGTCCGGGTTGCGGTAGGAGATGCATTTAACCTGACAAAAGGCAGGAGCGTAATGGGCAAGATTGTAAATGTGCTGCACCGCATGGGATTTGATGAAGTATATGATACTGCATTCAGTGCAGATCTTACCGTTATGGAAGAATCAGAAGAATTTCTGGAACGTATCGAAGAAGGTGAGAATCTTCCGCTACTGACATCCTGCTGCCCGGCATGGGTGAAATTTGTCCATGACCAGTATCCGGAATATGTGAAAAATATTTCCAGCTGCAGATCTCCACAGGGAATGTTCTCCGCAGTTGTAAAAGAATTTTACCGTCATCCCAAAAATGCAAATGGGAAAAAGACGATTATGGTGTCCATTATGCCATGTACGGCAAAAAAAATGGAAGCCAACAGACCAAATAGTTATACAAAAGGGAAAAAAGATACCGATTTAGTTATCACTACAACAGAGTTAATACGAATGATTCGAAATTCCGGTATTGAATTTGAAACCCTGGATCCGGAGGCATGTGATATGCCATTTGGATTTGGATCCGGCGGCGGAATGATCTTTGGTGTTACCGGCGGTGTGACAGAAGCTGTTTTAAGGCGTCTGACAGATGAGCATGACAAAGCAACCCTGGACGCAATTGCAGAGTGCGGGGTACGTGGAGAAGATGGTATCAAAGAAGTTACGGTACCTTACAATGGCACCGACTTGAAGATCTGTATTGTAAGCGGTCTTGCCAATGCAAGAGACGTCATGGAACGGGTGAAAAAGGGCGAAGCAGATTACCATTTCATCGAGGTAATGGCATGCAGAAGAGGGTGTATCATGGGTGGCGGACAGCCAACCAGAGCAGGAGACCGGACCAAAAATGCCAGAGAAAGAGGATTGTACAATGCAGATAATATAACGATTATCAAGAAATCGGATGAGAATCCGCTGATTGCACCTCTGTATGATGGATTGCTGAAAGGAAAGGTACATCAGTTACTGCATAATCAGGAAACGTAATTAAGTAAATATATACATTTTGGGACTGCCCGAAAGGGTTAGTCCCTCCTTGTGTTATTTAAATAACAAAAGAAAATTTAAGAAACGGAGATGAAAGAAATATGAGCAGGCTTAGTATTATTACTAGAAATCAGGCCCAGACCACAGTCGAAGAGCTCTACAAGGATTTGGAACGCAGAATCGTTGCCAGTCCACCAGGATTGTGTCCGGTAGACCTGGCAGTATCTTTCCTGAAGGTCTGTCATGCACAGACTTGCGGAAAATGTGTTCCCTGCAGGGTAGGATTAGGACAGCTTCAATGTTTGCTGGAAGATGTTCTGGATGGAAATGCAAAGATGGAAACCATTGATTTGATCGAAGAAACAGCCAGAAGCATTTATTATTCCGCAGATTGTGCAATTGGCTATGAAGCAGCAAATATGGTGTTAAAAGGCGTGCATGGCTTTCGAGATGATTTTGAAGAGCATATACTGCGCGGAAGATGTACCTGTGAATTAAATCAGCCGGTACCATGTGTTGCTCTGTGTCCTGCGGGAGTAGATATACCAGGATACATCGCCCTGGTGGCTGAAGAACGATATGCAGATGCGGTAGCATTAATCCGTAAAGATAATCCTATGCCGTCCGTATGCGCATTGATCTGTGAACATCCCTGTGAGGCCAGATGCCGCAGGAATATGATAGATGATGCGGTTAATATCCGTGGATTAAAACGTTATGCAATCGATCATGCAGGTGACGTGCCGGTACCGGAGCCGGCAAAAGCAACCGGTAAAAAGGTTGCAATCATAGGAGGCGGACCGGGCGGAATCAGTGCTGCTTATTATTTAGCTTTAATGGGGCATCAAGTGACGATTTATGAGCAGAGAAAGCAGCTGGGCGGTATGCTTCGTTACGGGATTCCTAATTACAGGCTGCCCCGCATCGCTCTGGATAAGGAAATAGATGAACTGTTGTCAATCGGTGTCAAAGTTAAGACGGAAGTAACGGTTGGGGAAAATCCCAATATCGTGGATATCCGCAACCAGTTTGATGCGGTCTATATTGCCATTGGTGCTCATATTGATAAAAAGATTGGTATTGAAGGTGAAGAAGCCACTGGAGTGGTATCTGCAGTTGAAATGCTTAGAAGTATCGGTGATAATGAAATGCCTGAATTTGACGGAAAAGATATCATTGTAGTCGGTGGCGGTAATGTTGCTATGGATGTTGCAAGATCAGCAGTCCGCCTTGGTGCGAAAAAAGTAAGAATCGTCTACCGCAGGCGTATTGAAGATATGACAGCAATGCCCGAAGAAGTACAGGGCGCCATTGCAGAGGGCTGTGAAGTATTAGAACTCCAGGCACCCCTTCGCATTGAACAGGATGAAAATGGAAATGCATGTGCACTCTGGGTTCAGCCTCAGATTATTGGTCTGGTGCAAAGAGGAAGACCGGCACCTGCAACAGCTGCGCAGGAAGAAGTTCGCCTGGACTGCGATATGGTTATTGTGGCAATCGGACAGGGTATCGAGTCCAAGGCCTTTGAAGAATATGGAATTCCGGTAAAACGAGGAGTTATTGAAGCCCTAAGCTGGAGCGGAATCAAAGATATCCCGGGCGTATTTGCCGGAGGCGACTGTGTTACCGGACCGGCTACGGTTATTCGTGCAATTGCTGCAGGTAAAGTGGCGGCTGCCAATATCGATGAATATCTTGGATTTAAACACACGATCAAATCAGATGTAGAGATTCCGAAAATCAGGCTGGATGACAGAAATGCCTGTGGACGTGTTACCATGAAAGAACGGGATGCTTCCGAACGGAAAGATGATTTTGAACTGATTGAATGCGGCATCACTCATGAAGAAGCATGTCAGGAATCCAGAAGATGTCTGCGCTGTGATCATTTTGGATTTGGCGTATTTAAAGGAGGGAGGATAGAAAAATGGTAAAATTGACAATCGATAAACAGCAGATAGAAGCAGCGGAAGGCACTACCATTTTAGAAGCAGCAAAAAGTGCAGGAATTCATATCCCGACTCTGTGTTATTTAAAAGAAATAAATGAAATCGGAGCCTGCAGAGTCTGTGTAGTTGAAGTAGAAGGGATCACCAAATTAGTTACCGCATGCAACAACGTGGTAGAAGACGGAATGGTAATCCATACCAACAGCCCGAAGGTACGTAAAACCAGAATGACTAATGTGAAACTTATTTTATCTCAGCATGACTGTAATTGCCCTTCCTGTGTCCGAAGCGGGAATTGCAATCTCCAGAAGATTTCCAATGATCTGGGTATTTATCATGTACCTTATAAGACGAAGCTGTCCCATATAAAAGGGTCGAAGGAATTTCCGCTGCTTCGTAATTATGAGAAATGTATCAAATGTATGCGCTGCATTCAGGTTTGTGATAAGATCCAGAGTTTAAATGTATGGGATCTTGCCAATACCGGTTCCCGTACCACGGTAGATGTATCCGGAAACCGTACTTTGGAAGAGGCAGACTGTACCCTGTGCGGACAGTGTATTACCCATTGCCCGGTTGGGGCACTTCGGGAAAGAGATGATACAGACCGGGTATTCGATGCCCTCGCAGATCCGGATAAAATTACGGTAGTGCAGATTGCACCATCCGTCCGTGCAGCATGGGGCGAGCCTTTGGGACTGGACCGGGAATTTGCCACTGTGAACCGCCTGGTTTCTGCCCTTCGGAAGATGGGATTTGATTATATTTTTGATACGGATTTTTCTGCTGACCTCACAATTATGGAAGAAGCAAGCGAGTTCTTAAAGAAAGTGGAAAATAAAGAAAAGGAGAAGTTTCCGATGTTTACCTCCTGCTGTCCGGGGTGGGTACGTTTCTTAAAAGCACAGTATCCGGATATGGTAGATCAGTTGTCTACCGCCAAATCACCGCAGCAGATGTTTGGAGCAATGGCGAAGAGTTATTATGCGGACTTACTTGGGGTGGATCCTTCCAGAATTTATTCCATTTCCATTATGCCATGCCTTGCGAAAAAGCATGAGTGTGCAATACCCACCATCAATGATGCCGGTGCTGGACCGGATGTGGATGTAGTGCTTACAACCAGAGAAATAGACCGGATGATCCGAGCCGAACATATCGCGGCAAAGGAATTGGAAGAGGAAGAATTCGATATGCCTCTTGGTATTGGCTCAGGTGCCGGTGTGATCTTTGGTGCAACAGGCGGCGTTATGGAAGCCGCTCTTCGTACAGCTTATTATTTCGTAACAAATGAGAATCCGGATCCTGACGCATTTAAAGATGTACGTGGTATGAAAGGATGGAAAGAAGCAACCTTTGATCTGGCCGGAACTCCCCTGCGTGTAGCGGTAGCCAGTGGTCTTGGAAATGCCAGGGAGCTAATCAAAGCTATCCGAAAAGGAAAGACGGACGTAGACTTTGTTGAAATTATGGCATGTCCGGGCGGATGTTCCGGCGGCGGCGGACAGCCAATTCAGGATGGAGAAGAACTGGCGGAAGTGCGTGCAGCAAATCTCTATGGACTGGATAAAGTAAGCGATATACGGTTCTCTCATGAGAATCCGTCTATTGTACAATGTTACCAGCATTATTTGCAGCGTCCTCTGTCACATCGTGCCCATGAACTGCTGCATACCGATCATCATAGCTGGAAGATGCCGGGAGAAGAATAATCGGTCACTTTACTAGATTCAGTTTTGAAAAATGATTCATCAATGATTCTATCATTGGCCCCCTCTGCATATACTATACCAGTATATAGAGGGGGTATTTTAATGGAAGAATTCAATTTATACAAAGATATACAAGCCCGTACCAAAGGTGAGATCTTCATCGGCGTAGTTGGGCCTGTAAGGACAGGAAAATCTACCTTCATCCGTAGATTTATGGAACTGATGGTATTGCCGGCGTTAAAAGAAAACGACAAGGCGATTGCAACAGATGAAATGCCAACCAGCGGCAAAGGACGTACCATAACTACCGTAGAACCGAAATTCATACCAAAAGAAGCAGCAAAACTGTCTTTATCTGAAGATGTGGATGTTAGAATGCGGCTGATCGACTGCGTAGGCTACATGGTAAAAGGCGCAGCAGGAATGGATGACAATGAGAAGGTCCGTATGGTTAAGACACCCTGGTCGGAAAAAGAAATTCCGTTTACCCAGGCGGCAGAAATCGGAACAAGAAAAGTTATTCGTGACCATGCTACCATCGGATTAGTAGTTACCTGTGACGGAACATTTGGAGAAATACCAAGAGAAAATTATCTGGAGCCGGAAAAACGTGCGATCACAGAATTAAAGAACATCGGAAAACCATTCCTGGTATTGGTTAATTCAGAACGCCCTTATGGAGAAGAGGCAAAGCAGGCGGCATCTTATATCTTCGATACTTATGGGGTTACTGCGATGCCGGTAAACTGTGAGCAGTTGAAAAAAGAAGATGTAAGCAAAATCCTGGAACAGGTACTATACGAATTCCCACTGGTTAAGATTGAATTTTATGTGCCCAAATGGGTAGAAATGCTTCCGGGCGACCATGTGATAAAGGAAAGCCTGATCAAAAGCATACGGGATATCATGAAAAAAATGCAGCATATACGGGATATTTCCAATGAAGCGCTGCAGATGGACTATGACTTTATTAATAGTGTGAAGCTTGACGCAATCGAGCTATCCCAGGGAACTGCCAAAGTCCGTATAGATCTGGACGATACATATTACTACGAGATGCTCAGTGATATGGCGGGAGTTCCGATCCAGGGCGAATATCAGCTTCTTTCTATTATTAAAGAACTTTCCAGGAAAAAGGGCGAATACGAAAAAGTAGAAAATGCCCTGGAAGCAGTCAGAAATACCGGATATGGAATTATTACGCCGAATCAGGAAGAAATTGTTCTGGATGCCCCGGTAGTCATTAAGCAGGGCAGTAAATTCGGCGTGAAAATCAAAGCAGCCAGCCCATCGGTTCATCTGATCCGGGCTGACATTGAGACGGAAATTGCACCCATTGTAGGCAGTGAGCAGCAGGCGCAGGATCTGATGTCATTTATTAATGAAAACAGTGCCAAGGATGGAATCTGGAATACAAATATTTTTGGAAAATCAATCGAACAGCTGGTAGATGATGGAATTCATACAAAGCTTGCGAAAATTGGAGAAGAAAGCCAGACAAAACTTCAGGATACGATGAAGAAAATTGTAAATGAGTCTAATGGAAGCCTTATTTGTATCATCATATAGGTAATCAGAATCGTGCAGCGGCATTCGATCAATTTCGGATGCCGCTGTTTCTGTCGAAATAGAAATGAAACAAAAAATTGACAAATACTAGTAAATGTTTTATAATATCTTCATATTCTTAATATAATCGTAATAAATATACGAGGGGTTCCACGGGGAGTTTCACGAAAGGAACGAGTATGAAGGAATTAAAAAGAATATTGTCATTGGTTCTATTGTTTGTTTTGCTGGCTTCTATATCTATGGACAGCCAGGCAGCATGGAAACGTTACAAAGGAGACCGCTGGAAATACACAGTTTCGTCTGAAAATACGGTCAGAAAAAAGTATGTTAAGAACAAATGGAAAAGAATTAATGGTAAATATTATTACTTTGATTCAAAGGGATGGCTGAAAACCGGACGGATTAAGGTAAAGAAGAAATGGTATTATTGCGATTACGAGAAAGGGCGTATTTCTAACCAGTGGGTAGGAGACTACTATTATGGCAGAAATGGAGTTATGGTCAGGAACAAATGGGTGGGTATGTATTATGCCGGTAAGAACGGCAAAAAAGTTCCTGGAAAAATTCGGAATACAAAAGATGTACGGCTGTTGTCTGCGATTACTTATCTGGAAGCAGGGAATCAGTCCTATGAAGGAAAACTGGCAGTGGCAAATGTAATTTTAAATCGTGTCAATGACAGCAGTTTCCCGAATACGATACAGGAGGTCGTATATCAAAGCGGGCAGTTTACGCCTGCAATGAATGGAATGCTGAGCTGGTTGTTAGAAAGCGGTCAGGCTGTGCCATCCGAATGTATCAAGGCTGCAAAAGATGCTCTTACGGGAGTGAATAATGTACCTGGATATCTGTATTTTACAACTGGAGTATGGGGGCCGTTAAAGATTGGTGACCATTACTTCCGCAAAACTTATTAACATCGTATGATGAAGATTGAACAGGGAGATTTTACAAGTGAAAAAAAAGATATTAACAGCTGTAGCAGTGATGTTTGTCGCATTTATCGTAACTCAGCCATTGAATGCGAAAGCGGATTGGAGACAGACTGCAAAAGGGAATTACTATTATATTGGTAATGATGGTAAAAAGGTAAAAGGCCGCTGGATTGGGGATTACTATCTCAATTCTAAAGGCTACATGGTAAAAAATAAGTGGGTCGTAAGCAACGGAACAAAGTATTTTGTCGGGGCAGATGGGAAATGGATTCCAAATTTCCGTAAGGGATGGTATCAGATCGGAAAGAAATGGTACTATTATACAAGTTCCGGTAAGATGAAGACTGGATTTTTTACGGTAAAAGGGAAAAAATACTATTGCAACAGCAAGGGGATCATGCTTACAGGACTCCGTAAAATCAGTGGAAAGCGATATTATTTTGACAGCAGCGGAGCGATGAAATTTGGTTTTCGGACAGTGAAGGGAAATCGTTATTATTTCCGCAAGACTAATAAAGATGGTTATGCATTTACCGGACTTCGTAAAATGGGCGGAAAGTATTATTATTTCTCTGCAACCGGTATTATGCAAAAGGGCTGGCAGACGGTTAACAATGCCCAATATTACTTCCAGAGCGATGGTAAATCAGCTACCGGCTGGGAGAACATCAGCGGAAATACATATTATTTTACAAACAAAGGTATTATGGTAAAAGGTTTGCAGAATATTGACGGAGCTTTGTATTATTTTGGTGATAATGGAATCATGTATAAAAATACCACAATAACCGTCAATGGAGTCACCTATCAGGTCGATGCAAGCGGAAAATGTAATCAGAATGTGAATGATCCAAGCGGCGGCGGGTCAGTTTCCCAGGAAATGTTATTCTTTACGAAATATGAATCGGGTCCGGAGGCTTATGGACAGACTGGTGGAGACAATGGAAACGCATGTGGAAAGTATCAGTTCGATTATCGCTATTCACTGCTTCCTCTGGTAAAATACTGTTATTCCAAAGATCCGGTAACTTTTAAAGAATTTCAGCCATATGCAGCTTATGCCCTTACGGAGAAAAATAAGGCGAAGCTGAAAGGCAACCAGAAATTCTTCCGGGCATGGCAGACAATTTATGCAAGAGCACCAAGATTATTTGCTTCATATCAGGATGAATTTGCAAAACAGGAATACTATGATGAAACTGAAAGATATCTCATGAATATGGGTATCAATATTAAGTTCCGCCCGGACGTGGTAAAAGGAAGTGTATTCAGCTACTCTATCCAGCATGGAGCCTATTCTGCGGCACTTGCAGTGAAGGCAGCGGGAATAAATAATGGAACTTCAAACAGAAGTTTTATTAACAAATTATATACTTATAGAATTAGTAATTTCCCACTTTATCGAACTAGATATAACAGTGAGAAAGCAGAAGCTTTAAGTTATTTGTAGTTCATGGGAGATGTTAGGAGGCGATGCTTAGTCATCGTCTCCTTTTTTGCGTCGATCCCCTCATTCTTTCCCTTGACATGAAAATTATTGTAACTTATTATATTATTTAAAGAGTTTTTTGAAAATTTAATCATGGAGGACTTACAAATGACATTAGAAGAAGTGCTTCTGACTGTGAAAGAGCCAGATGAGGGTGCAATGAACAACTGCAGGAAAAGGTGGGACAGTATTGCAAAGCCGCTGCATAGCCTGGGTAAAATGGAAGATTATCTTGTGAAGATTTCCGGAATGACAAAAAGCAGTAATATTGATCTGGCGAAAAAAGCATTGGTAGTAATGTGTGCAGACAATGGTGTGGTAGAAGAGGGTGTGACCCAGACCGGGCAGGAAGTAACCGCAATCGTATCGGAAAATTTTCTGAAAGAGCAGGCGACGGCAAGTATTATGTGCCGGGTGGCAGGAGCAGATATTTTCCCGGTGGATATAGGAGTTGCAAGAGATACCAGTATCATTAATCATAAAATTGCCTATGGAACCAGGAATATGGCAAAAGAACCGGCAATGACCAGAGAAGAGACTATACTGGCTATTGAAACGGGAATTCAAATGGTTGCTGAATTAAAAGAAAAGGGATACCGTATCATTGCTACCGGAGAGATGGGGATTGGTAATACCACAACCAGCAGTGCGGTTGCCTCGGTTCTTTTACATACATCGGTGGAAGTGGTAACAGGAAAAGGAGCAGGACTTTCTTCAGAAGGATTCAAACGTAAGATCGACACTATTAAAAAGGCGATTGCGCTTCACACGCCGGATCCTCAGGATGCCATAGATGTGTTATCGAAAGTGGGCGGTCTGGATATCGCCGGACTTGCAGGTGTATTTTTAGGCGGGGCAGCATACGGGGTTCCCATTGTAATCGATGGATTTATTTCTTCCGTGGCGGCGCTTGCAGCTGTGAATATCTGTCCTTTGGCAAAAGCGTATATGCTGGTTTCCCACGTATCCAAAGAACCTGCGGCACACCTGATTCTGGAAGCGCTGAAGATGGAAGCGGCACTTACCTGTGATATGTGTCTGGGAGAGGGTACAGGGGCTGTAACCCTGTTTCCGGTATTAGAGATGGCAGTGGCAGTTTATAACGGGATGAGTACATTCCAGGATATACAAGTGGAGGAATATAAGCCTTTATCATAAAAGGGCTGGGGGTAAGTGTGAAAGAAAAACATTTTCACACTATTGATATGGGAATAGCACAAGCCAGCTTGTGCTATTGCTGGGGGTAAGTGTGAAAGAAAATCACTTTCACACTTTCTATTGACGCAGTACCGCAGATCTGTCTGCGGTATGCAGGAGGTACAGATATGTTAATGATTGTAACAGGAGGCAGCGGAAGCGGCAAATCTGCCTATGCAGAAGAACAGATTATGAAACTGGGAGAAGGAAGCAGAATATATATTGCGACGATGATGAGCTTTGACGCAGAAGGCGACAGAAGGATTGAAAGGCACCGTAAAATGCGGGCAGCCAAGAACTTCCAAACCATTGAGTGCTATATGGATTTAAGCTCTGTCAATCTTCCCCCGGACGGAATTGTGTTACTGGAATGTATGTCCAATCTGGCTGCAAATGAAATGTATGCACCGGGCGGTGCAGGTGAAAATATGGTAGAATCCATTCTGCAGGGCATACAATCTGTTTTATCCCAGGTAAAAGCGCTGGTGGTTGTGACGAATGAGGTATTTTCCGATGGACAGGAATACGATTCCCAGACCATGCAGTATCTTGAATATTTGGGAATCATCAATCAGGAACTGGCTAAAAAGGCAGATACAGTTACAGAGGTGGTATGTGGTATTCCCCTGGTTAGAAAAGAGAGGCTGGATTCATGAAAAAGATAGGTAATAGTTTTATCATTGCATTTGCAATGTACTCCAAGATCCCTATGCCCAGGACCGAATGGACAAAGGATAACATGAAATATGCAATGTGCTTTTTTCCGGTGATTGGAGCGGTGATTGGAGCGGTTATACTTCTGTGGAATTATATCCAGGGGTATGCTGGGTTTGGAAATTCATTTTATACAGTTGTTCTGATGATGATACCGGTTCTGATAACCGGAGGAATCCATCTGGATGGTTTGCTGGACACCTCGGATGCTTTGAGTTCCTATAAACCAATGGATCAGAAACTGGAAATACTGAAAGATTCCCATGCGGGGGCATTTGCAATTATCGTAGGGATATGTTACTTTTTTTTACTGTTTGGATGTTATTCGGAGACAAATGCCAGAATGCTTTCGGTACTGGCAATCGGTTTTATGCTGTCCAGGGCACTTAGCGGACTTGCGATTGTCAGCTTTCGTATGGCGAAGAATACCGGGCTGGCAGCAACCTTCTCAGATATGGCTGTAAAAAGCAGGGTAAAGATGGTAATGATCATTTATATCATTTTGTGCGCTGTGGGGATGATTCTCCTTGAACCGGTTCTTGGAACCGTTTGTTTCCTCAGTGCCCTTTTCATGTTTGCTTACTACCGCCATATGTCTTATCAGAAGTTTGGCGGGATTACCGGAGATCTGGCAGGATTTTTCCTGCAGGTATGCGAACTGGTAATGGCGGCTGCCGTTGTAATAACAGCTAAGATTATCGGGATGTAAGTTATCAAAAAAGTATGGAACAAGTAAAGATATGGAATAGTATAGTATCAATGTAAACATGAACCAGCAAATGAACGAAATTTCGTAAACATAGAAATAACAGAAAGGAATAGACTATGAAACTTGTAATCGGCGGTGCTTTCCAGGGCAAGAAAAAAGCAGCCTGTGAGCGGTATCAGTTGTCGGATTCAGACTTTATAGACGGCATTACCTGTATGCCGGAAGAGTTAAAAAGCTGCAGGGGGATTTTTCACTTTCATGAATATATAAAGAGAATGATCCGGGAGGGGGAAAATCCAACAGGGCTGATAGATATGTTATATGAAACCAATCCGGAGATTATCATTGTGTGCAATGAACTTGGATATGGGGTAGTCCCGATGGAAAAGTTTGACCGGGAATATCGGGAAACAGTAGGAAGGCTTTGCTGCAAAGCCGCTGAATATTCGGATGAAGTAGTGCGGGTGGTATGCGGACTGGATACGGTGATCAAACATGCCTGAGATTTTACTGATACGCCATTCCAAAACAGAAGGAAACCTGCTGGGGCGTTATATCGGAACTACAGACGAACCACTCTGTGAAAAAGGAGTTGAACTGCTGAAGCAGAAAAAATATCCTACAGCGGACAGCCTTTATGTAAGCCCGATGAAAAGATGTATAGAAACAGCCAAGAGAATCTATCCCGGTATGCCCTGCGAAATTATAGAGGATTTTCGGGAATGCAGCTTTGGAGAATTTGAAAATAAAAACTATAAAGAACTGGATGGAAACCCTGCGTATCAGGCGTGGATAGACAGCCAGGGAACAATTCCTTTCCCGGGCGGAGAGAGCCAGGAAGCATTTCGCAGCAGATGCTGCCATGCATTTCAAAATACCGTGAATGATATTATAAGCAAAAAAGTTTCAAGAGCTGCTATCGTGGTTCATGGCGGTACCATCATGAGCATTATGGAAGCGTTTGCTGTTCCGAAAAGAGCATTTTATGATTGGCAGGTAAAGAATGCGCAGGGCTTCCTGGTGGCGTTAGATGAGGCGGCCTGGCGGGAAGAGAAGAAGATTCGGGTGGTAGAGAAAATTGGGGTTTAGCTGATCAAGACGCTTTGTAAATGATAGGTAGTGTACAGAAAGATGGGTGTGGGAAACTGGCATGGGCTCCGTCAGCTGGCCGCAGAACTGGTATGGTCCGCCCCCTTCTCTTTCCGTACACCACCTCCATCTACAAAGCGTCCCCTTCTTATCTAAACCCGTCAATTTCGAACATATGGTTGAATTTATAAAAAATATGTGCTATCATGTACAAGATATTTACAAAATATGAGCATCACAATACACGGCGGTGAATAATGAAAAGAAATGACTGGATATTGGCAGGTGCTGTAATAGCGGTTGCTTTCATTGCATTTATTGGATATACAATTTTTCAAAAAGACGGAAATATGGTTCAGATAATGGTAGATGGAAAAGAATACGGAGTCTATTCCCTTTCTGAGGATCAGGTGATTGAGATCAATGATACCAATACTCTTGAGATTAAAGGCGGGAAAGCAGATATGATTTCGGCAAAGTGTCCGGATAAGCTCTGTGTCCAGCAGAAAGCCATTAGTAAATCAGGAGAATCGATTATCTGCCTTCCCTATAAAATTGTAGTCCGGGTGGAAGGGGCGAAGGATGCCTCCGATTATGATTCCATAGCCGGCTGAAAGAATCACTTTTTGTGAAGCATACATTGATATTGGATTTAACTTCGCAGTTTACATAGGAAGAATAAGTTTGAAAAGTGTGAAAGGAAATCGCTTTCGAACTATCTACGCGCCCTTCATTGGGGAGAATTCTCCCACAAACTGTGACGCGCAGCTGTCAGAAAGCAATTTTTAGATACGCCTAGCGCAAGTCAGCTTGTGCTACTTAGGGAGATTAAGATGGGAACTAGAACAAAGGCGGCATATTTTGGTGTGTTTACTGCTTTGGCATTGATTGTCAGTTATGTGGAGACACTGATTCCATTTTATTTTGGTGTCCCGGGAGTGAAACTGGGGCTTACTAATATTGTCATCATATGTGTTTTATATTTTATGAGTGCCAGAGATGCACTTTTGCTTTCTGTTTTAAGAATTGTACTGGGAGGATTCCTGTTTGGAAATATGTACAGTATTATATACAGTCTTGCAGGAGGACTGTTAAGTCTTGCAGTGATGTATCTGCTGAAACAAAGCAAAGGGTTTTCCATCGTTGGGGTCAGCATGTGCGGCGGAATCACCCATAATATAGGACAGCTGCTGGTTGCAATGGCAGTGGTGGATAATTTTAACCTGTTTTACTACCTCCCGGTATTACTGATCTCCGGGCTGGTTACCGGGCTGCTGATCGGAATATTAGGAAAAGAATTACAGAGAAGACTGCCAAAGGAGATTTTTAGATGATAGCATATTTACGTGGGGACGTAGCTGCCCTGAATGAGAACAGCGTAATACTGGAAGTGAATAATATCGGGTACCTGGTATATGTCTCGGGCAGAGATGCTGACAGGCTTGCAGGAGCAAAAAAAGAGGTTTGTGTCCACACTTACATGCATGTAAAAGAAGATGCTTTACAGCTGTACGGTTTTTGTACCCAGGATGATCTTGAAATATTTAAACTGCTTCTTGGCGTAAACGGGATTGGACCCAAGGCGGCGCTTGGTGTATTGACGGCGCTTTCTGCAGATGACCTGCGGTTTGCAATTTTATCAGAAGATGCCAAAGCGATTGCAAAAGCTCCGGGTGTTGGAAATAAGACTGCCCAGAAAGTAATTCTGGAACTGAAAGATAAACTAAGCCTGGAAGACGCATTTGAAAAGCGTTTGACAAATCAGAATGATCTGGCTGTGTCCACCGGAATGACGGATAACAAAGGGGAAGCAGTTCAGGCGCTGGTTGCACTTGGATATTCCAATACGGATGCATTAAAAGCCGTGAATAAAGCAGAACTTACCGAGGAAATGGACACAGAAGCAATCTTAAAAGCAGCGCTGAAGCAAATGGCATTTTTATAAATCCCGTCATTTTAATGATGGGGAGTTCAAAACAGGTCTTTGGAGGCGGAACATGGGAAAACGTATTATCACAACGGATACATTAGAAGAAGATATAAAAATAGAGCCGGCTCTGCGCCCGCAGACTTTAGATGAATATATTGGACAGGAAAAGGCAAAAATTAACCTTAAGGTTTATATAGAAGCGGCAAAGCAAAGAGGGGACGCTTTAGACCATGTTCTTTTTTACGGGCCGCCAGGTCTTGGTAAGACTACGCTGGCGGGTATTATTGCGAATGAGATGGGGGTGAACATGAAAATCACCTCCGGACCGGCAATTGAAAAGCCCGGAGAAATGGCAGCAATTCTCAATAATCTGCAGGAAGGAGATGTCCTTTTTGTAGATGAGATACACCGGCTGAACAGACAGGTGGAAGAAGTGCTCTATCCTGCAATGGAAGACTATTCCATTGATATTATGATCGGAAAAGGTGCGGCAGCGCGTTCGATTCGCCTGGATCTTCCTAAATTTACACTGGTTGGGGCAACCACCCGTGCAGGGCTTCTGACAGCGCCCCTGCGGGATCGTTTCGGAGTTATCCATCACTTAGAGTTTTATACGGAATCTGAACTGCAGACGATTATTGTGCGTTCTGCAAAAGTGCTGGGTGTAGAGATTGATACAAATGGTGCCAAAGAACTGGCAAAGAGATCCAGAGGCACGCCAAGGCTTGCGAACAGGCTTTTAAAGCGTGTAAGAGACTTTGCACAGGTAAAATATAATGGGCATATTACGGAAGATGTGGCGGCGTTTGCTCTGGATTTGCTGGAAGTTGACAAATACGGGCTGGATATGATGGATCGAAGTATTCTGACGATTATGATCGAAAAATTTAAGGGAGGTCCGGTAGGCCTTGATACCCTGGCAGCGGCCATTGGAGAAGATGCCGGAACCATTGAAGATGTGTATGAACCCTACCTGATTAAGAATGGTTTTATCATGCGTACACCAAGGGGAAGGGTTGTTTCTGAGCTGGCATATCATCATCTCGGCATAATGTTATAAATTGTCTTATAAATCGACCTTGATTTTTCTTCCACTTCTCTGTATAATGAATAACAGTAAACTCCAATATTTTGTAGTATTTTATAGAATGTTGTGATAATAGAGAAAAAAGTGGAGGAAGTCATATGTCAGCCAAGAACAAAGCAGAAGTCTTGATTGCGGGAAAAATATATACTTTGAGTGGATATGAGAGTGAAGAATATCTGCAAAAGGTAGCTACATACATTAATAATAAACTGGCAGAATTTAAAAAACTGGAAGGATATAATCATCTGTCAAAGGAGACAAAAGGGATTCTTTTGGATCTGAATATTGCGGATGATTATTTTAAGGCGAAAAAGCAGGTAGAACTTGTAGAGGAAGAATTGACTTCCAAGGACAAGGAATTATATGATTTGAAGCATGAAGTAATCGGTGTTCAGATCAGATATGAGACTGCTGAAAAAGATTTAGAAAGACTGCAGAAAGAATCCACGGAATATCAGAAAAAAATTGTGAAGCTTGAGACAGAGCTGGATGAATTATTGAGGAAATAGACAAAGAGAGGCTGTTGCTTAAGATAAATCGTGCAACTGCCTCTTTTTTGATCAGAGCGTATCTGCAGATTGATGAAATTCCATGCAGGCTCTGTGATAATGATAAATAATGAGGTGACTGATGAAAGTAGAATTACTGGCCCCGGCAGGGTCTTACGAAAGTTTAACAGCAGCAGTAAATGCAGGAGCAGATGCTGTTTATGTAGGGGGAAGCAGATTTGGAGCCAGGGCATTTGCAAATAATCTGACGGAAGAGAAACTGCTTCAGGCGGTTGACGAGTGCCACTTAAGAGGAAAACAGCTTTATTTAACCGTAAATACCCTTTTAAAAGACGATGAGATGGCAGAACTCTATGATTACATTCTTCCCTATTATACCAGAGGGCTGGATGCAGTTATTGTACAGGATATGGGTGTTTTTACTTTTTTGAGAAGAGAATTTCCCGATCTGCCCATACATGCCAGCACCCAGATGACAATTACAGGTCCGGATGGGGCTAAGCTTTTAAAAGATCTTGGTGCCTCCAGAATTGTAACTGCAAGAGAATTGTCATTGCAGGAGATAGCCGGAATCCATAAACAGGTAGATATTGAAATTGAAAGCTTTGTGCACGGGGCTCTGTGTTACTGCTATTCCGGACAATGCCTGTACAGCAGTCTGATCGGAGGACGAAGCGGCAACCGGGGCAGGTGCGCCCAGCCCTGCAGACTTCCTTATGATCTGTACCAGAAAGGGAACAGGCTTAATTATGGAGCGGACAAGTTTCTCATGAGCCCTAAAGATATGTGTACCCTGGATCTTATTCCGGAACTGGTAGAGTCTGGTGTCTATTCATTTAAAATTGAAGGAAGAATGAAAAAGCCTGCATATACCGCAGGTGTGGTTCGAATTTACCGTAAATATATTGATTTATATTTACAAAAAGGAAGAAGAGGGTTCCATATTGAAGAAAATGACCGTCTGGAACTGATGGATCTCTATAACCGCGGTGGTTTTTCTACAGGATATTATAAAACCGGGAACGGAAAAGAAATGATGTCTCTTGTTCGCCCTAACCACATTGGAACCAAAGCGGCTAAAGTTGTGGATACCGGGAAGAATATATTAAAGCTAAAAGCAGCAGAAGCACTTCATCCCGGAGATGTTCTGGAATGCCTGGATGAAAAGTCAGGGCAGAAAGGGACAGAATTTACAATGCGGGAAGAAAAAAAACCAGGAGAAGTCTTCCAGGTTAAAATCCCGGCAGGAAAAAAACAGGAGACATATAAAACGATTATCCGTACAAGAAATGAACAGTTGTTAAAACAGCTGGAGGATACGTTTCTTCTTGGCAAATTTAAAGAAAAAATTAATGGGAAATTAAGACTTTACAAAAAAAATCCTGCTATACTCGAATTAAGAATGGGGGATTTTGCAGTTCATGTTACAGGCGACGTAGTAACAGAAGCGATGAATCAACCATTGTCTTATGAAAAAGTAAAAAAACAAATGCAAAAAACGGGGAACACGCCTTATATATTTGAAAAGCTTGATATTGAAATGGACAATGATATTTTTCTTCCGGTACAGTCTTTAAATGAACTGCGGCGCATGGGACTAGAACAGCTGACCATTGAAATTCAGGACAGTTACCGAAGAAACATTCCATCAAAAGAGAGTAAGGATGAAAGAGAAATAAACCGCTCATTTAAGGACATCCCAAAGCCTGTCGGTTACACATATGGTGATAAAGGTGGCAGTCCAAAGGGTCAGGGGGATCGAAAGACAGATATGAAGTTCATGGTATCCTTAGAATCTCTGGATGCATTTGAAATGCTCCTTGGACTGGAAGAAGTATCCGCAATTTATTTGGACAGTTCAGCGTTTAAAGATAACCGGGAGTTTCAAAGTTCTGGAAAATACATCGCTCAGTGTCATGCGGCAGGTAAAAAGTGCAATTATATTATGCCGTATATTTTCCGGTCAGAGACCAGAAAATATTATGAATCGGAATCTGCTTTAAAAATGCTGGCGGCTTACGATGCATTGGTTGTGAAAAGTCTGGATGAAGCAGGTTATCTTAAGGAACGCGGCTTGACCAATCCCCTGATAGCAGACTACAATCTCTATGCTTTTAATCGGGATTCCGAATCCTTCTTTAAAGAACAGGGATTTGCTTCCGACACAGTGCCTTTGGAGCTGAATGCAAAGGAAATAGGAAAAAGGGGCTGTGAAAACAGTGAGATTCTGGTTTACGGTCATCTGCCAATGATGGTCAGTGCCCAGTGTCTGAAAAAAACAGCCGGGAGATGTAATAAAGTGCCGGAAGTGCTGTATTTACGTGACCGTATGAAAAAAGATTTTCCAGTTAAAACAAACTGCCAGTTCTGTTATAATGTAATCTATAACAGTGCGCCGGTGGTACTTCTGGATAACCGGGAAGAGATCAGAAAATTATGTCCGGCAGCGATACGTCTGAGTTTTACATTAGAAAATAAGGCACAGGTTATGTCTATTACGGAAAAATATATTGACGCATTTTGCAAGGGGAAAAATAGCAGGCTTGATTTGCCGGAGTTTACAAGAGGGCATTTTAAGAGAGGCGTGGAGTAGGTGAAAAAGTGACAAATCTAATCATTCAGGTTTCAAAATATGTAATTATTATTTTAATGGCGATTTATACATTGCAAAGCTATGTGGTATTTCGCAAGAAGGATGAAGACGATGCCGATTTTTTATTTTTAAGGCAGAATGTAATTATGTTCTGTATGCATTTTGTGGCATTTATGGTGCTTTATCTGGAAATGGAAGAATCGCAGCTGCTGTTCTTCTATGGCGCCCAGGTTATTTATCTGGCTGCCACTCTGGTGCTGTTTCGGAATCTTTATCCGAAGGCGTCCAGATTATTAATCAATCATATGTGTATGCTGATATCCATAGGTATGATTATGATTACCAGAATATCTTATGACCAGTCAATCAAGCAGTTTAAAATTGCAGCAGCTTCTACCGTGATAGCACTGTTTATTCCGGTTATTATACGTAAGCTGCGTCTTATTACAAAATGGGCTTGGGTGTATGCTGTTCTGGGTATCGGGCTGCTTGGACTGGTTGCAGTTGCGGCTCGTTCAACCTATGGAGCAAAAATTGCATTTACAGTGGGAGGAATTACCCTGCAGCCATCAGAATTTGTAAAAATAATCTTTGTGTTCTGTATGGCGGGTCTTCTGCTCCGCGCCAAAACTTTTAAGGATATTGTAGTGGCAACGGGGCTTGCGGCACTTCATGTTTTGATACTGGTAGTGTCTACTGACCTTGGAAGTGCACTGATTTTCTTTGTTACGTATTTAATTATGCTTTACGTAGCTTCACGAAGAGCAATATATCTGGCGGCAGGGCTTGGAGCAGGAAGTCTGGCTGCGGTTGCAGCGTATTTTTTATTTTCACACGTGCGGGTGCGAGTGGAGGTATGGCTGAATCCCTTTGCTGATTATGCTGGAAACGGATATCAGATTGCTCAGTCACTATTTGCCATTGGTGCAGGCGGCTGGTTCGGAACCGGATTATTTCAGGGATCTCCAACGGCAATCCCTATTGTAGAACAGGATTTTATGTTCTCGGCAGTGACGGAAGAACTGGGCGGGATTTTCTCTATCTGTCTGATTCTGGTATGTTTAAGCTGTTTTATTATGATTCTTAATATCGCCATGAGATTATCCAATCCCTTCTACCGGCTGGTTGCATTGGGACTTGGTACGATGTATGCAGTCCAGGTATTTCTGACGGTAGGCGGAACGATGAAATTTATCCCTCTGACCGGTGTGACCCTGCCGTTTGTCAGCTACGGAGGAAGTTCCATGCTAAGCACGCTGATCATGTTTGCAGTCATACAGGGACTGTACATTCTTAGGGAAGACGAGGAAGATAGCATTGAGAAGGAAAAAATCTACGGACAATATCCAAATTAATGAGATACCGGTTAATGAACCGCAGAGGAAGCAGAATATGGGCCCGGAGTCCCGGGGCGGCAGAAATAAAGATATGATGAAAGTTGCATATCTCTTTGCTGCAATGTTTTTTATGCTGATTGGTTATCTGGTATATTTTAATACAATAAAAGCGGATACAATTAATTCAAATGTAAATAATACGAAACAGGATGCACAATCTCAGAAGATTGTCCGCGGGGCAATCATTTCTTCGGACGGAGAGACTCTTGCCGGAACGAATGTGGATGCTGAAGGCAATGAGGAGCGTCTTTATCCTTATAATAATATATTTGCCCATGTAGTAGGGTATGCCAGCAATGGTAAGGCAGGGGTAGAGGCAACCTCGAATTTTGATCTCCTTACTTCCCATGCGTCTATTCTGGAACAGGTACAAAATGAGGCGAATCATGAGAAGGTAAGGGGAGACAGTGTGGTACTGACCCTTGACAGCAGACTTCAGTCAGCGGCATATAATGCCATGGGTGTGTACAAAGGAGCAGTCGTGGTCATGGAACCAAGTACAGGTAAAATTCTGGCAATGGTTTCTAAACCGGACTTTAACCCAAATACCATATCCAGTGACTGGGATGCCCTTGTCTCTGATGAAACGAACAGTTCCCTTCTCAACCGGGCTGTACAGGGTCTCTATCCTCCTGGGTCTACGTTTAAGATTATGACGGCATTAGAATATCTGAGGGAACATCCGGATTACCAGAACTATAGCTATAACTGTACCGGAAGCATTTCAAAGGAAGATGTTACAATCACCTGTTTTGGAGGAGAAGCACATGGCCAGGTCAATCTGGCAGACTCTTTTAAATATTCCTGTAACAGCTCGTTTGCCAATATAGGTCTGGAACTGGATAATAATGCATTCCGAAGTTTATGTGAAGATTTTATGTTTAACAATACACTGCCTATTGCTATGGAGGCCAGCACAAGCCGTTTTGAACTGAATGAACACACATCTTATGGAGAAGAGATGGCAACGGCAATCGGACAGGGAAATACCCTGGTATCTCCCCTTCATATGGCGTTGATTACATCAACAGTAGCAAATGCAGGTACTTTAATGAAACCATATATTATTGACCGTCTTGAAACTTTTGACGGGGATATGGTAAAAGAAAATAAACCTGAGATATATAAGGAATTAATGTCTGCTCAGGAAGCCGGGGTTCTATCTGATTTTATGACACAGGTTGTAGAGGGCGGTACAGCAAAATCCCTCAGCGGACTTGGTTATACAGTTGCCGGAAAGACCGGATCTGCCGAGTATGAAATTGGGCAGAACGCTGCGGACAAAGGAACTCATTCCTGGTTTGTAGGGTTCTCAAATGTCAGCAGTCCCGATATTGTGGTTAGTGTAATTGCAGAAGACGGCGGTACCGGAAGCTCTGCAGCAGTGCCAATTGCACAGGCTGTATTCGATGCCTACTACAATAACAGTATGAATCTTACCAATAATTAAGGTTGCATGATTTAAAAAAAAGAGTTATACTAAAACCAGTTAGGAGTGCACAACGCATAACAGGAGGGATTGCAATGGTCGAAGCAACGAGCTGTGGCGGTGTGGTAATATTTCGTGGTAAGATTCTTCTTTTATACAAGAGTTACAAGAATAAGTATGAAGGATGGGTGTTGCCTAAAGGAACTGTAGAAGCTGGCGAGGAGTATAAGGATACAGCAATAAGAGAAGTATTGGAGGAAACAGGAGCCAAAGCATCAATTATTAAATATATTGGTAAAAGTCAATATACCTTTAATGTGCCGGAAGACACAGTAGCAAAGGACGTACATTGGTATTTAATGATGTCTGACAGCTATTACAGTAAACCGCAGCGCGAAGAATATTTTGTAGATTCAGGTTATTATAAATTTCATGAAGCGTATCATTTATTGAAATTTGCTAATGAAAGAATAATTCTTGAAAAAGCATATAACGAATATTTAGACTTGAAGAAGTCGAATCTTTGGGGAAGCCGCAAATATTTTTAGGATGAAAAGAAGATACGAATCTGTATCTTCTTTCTTTTTTCTTTTTAAATTTGCCAGAGCGTGTTTTAAATTGCTTTCTGGCAGCTGTGCGTCACACTTTGTGATGTCCTGTGTCTGAAATATTTCTTAAATTTCCTCTATTAAGATGAATTATTTTAAGAAATCTGTTAAAATATAAAATAGTTAGTAATATATACCAGAGGCGCAGTGGCTGCCTGGAAAGGAGCAATATATGCTGGAGAAGATTGATCTGACAAAGAAAATGGGGAAAAAAGAATTTAAACAAACGATGGAAGAACTCTCTGGGAAGCTGGGAACGCTGCAAAGAGAGTGCAGGAATTTAAAGATACCGGTAATTATCGTTTTTGAAGGATTTGGTGCAGCAGGAAAAGGAACCCTGATCAATCAGCTGATTCAGCCGCTTGACCCCAGGGGATTTAACGTATATGCCATTAACGGGGAGTCTGATGAAGAACAGCTGCGGCCCTTTTTGTGGCGTTTCTGGACAAAGACACCTGAGAATGGGCGGATTGCCATATTTGACCGAAGCTGGTACCGGCGCGTTCTGATTGACCGGTTTGATGGGTTAACCACAGAAAAACAGCTTGGATACGCTTATAATGAAATTGTTTCTTTTGAACAGCAGCTTACCGACGGGGGAAATGTAATGATTAAATTTTTCCTGGATATTACGAAAAAGGAACAGAAAAAGCGTTTTGATAAAATGCTGGAGTCAAAAGAAACGGCATGGAAGGTTTCCAAAGGGGATTTAAAAAGAAACAAACATTTTGCAGAATACAAAATGATGAATGAGGAAATGCTTCAGAAAACGGATACGGATTTTGCACCATGGACCATTATTGAAGCCATGGACAGGGAATATGCTGCGGTGAAGATTATCAGTACGGTGGTAGATTGTCTGGAGAAGAGAGTTTCAAATCAAAAAGAGCTGGAGAGACTTGCCAGGGAAGAAGAAAAGCTGGAAAATGTGGAATCGGTTGAAGTAAAACCAGGTTTTAAGTCATCGGTGCTAAGCAGTGCGGATCTTACTTTAACCTATACAAAGGAAGAGTATAAAGAAAGGCTGGATGAACTGCAGAAAAAGCTCTCTTTACTGCACAGTGAACTGTACCGCAGACGGATTCCGGTCATTTTAGGATTTGAAGGATGGGATGCAGGCGGAAAAGGCGGTGCCATCAAGCGGGTAACACAGTGCCTGGATCCAAGAGGCTATGCAGTGAATCCCACTGCGGCACCTAACGATATAGAGAAAGCACACCACTATCTGTGGCGTTTCTGGCAGACTTTTCCAAAAGCCGGTCACATTGCGCTCTATGACAGAACCTGGTATGGAAGAGTTATGGTAGAGCGGATCGAAGGATTCTGCAGTACCCAGGAATGGAAGCGGGCATATAAAGAAATTAATGATTGTGAGACTACCCTTGCACACAGTGGTGCAGTTGTGTTAAAATTCTGGATGCAGATAGATAAAGAGGAGCAGGAGCGCCGATTCAAAGAGCGGATGGCAAATCCGGACAAGCAATGGAAGATTACAGACGAAGACTGGCGGAACCGGGAAAAATGGGATGCTTATGAAGCGGCAGTGGATGAAATGTTAATCCGTACATCCACAACATATGCGCCCTGGATCATCGTAGAGGGAAACTGTAAATATTATGCCCGGATAAAGGTGTTGGAAACGATCGTAAAAGCTTTGGAAGCACGTATAAAATAAAAAAAGAAGCAAGGTCAGGAATAAAAAAGATGAAATGGTATCAAAATCTATATGTAGGCGAAACAGCCAGAAAGAAAAAAAAGAGAATAATCTGGAAAATAAATCATAACGCAGGCCTGATAGATGTGTATGTTGTTACGCTGGCGGCCAATGGGACTGATTTATTTGATATCGTTTCATCCGCCGTCCTGATGCAGAAGGCAGTAAGGCGTAACTGCCCTTTGATTGTAGGGATAGCATGCGGCTATGATGAAGCTGTACAATTAGCTCTGAATATTGCCCTTGAGGTTTATAAAGAAACCGGAGGTTTTCAGGTACGCCAATATTTAGCCCGTAAGGAGAGAAAAGAAAGAAATTGACAGGTGTGAGAATATGCTACATATCATTTTGGTAATACTTAAGATTATAGGTATCCTGCTGGCTGTTATTTTGGCACTGTTACTTCTGGTTCTCCTGGCAGTGGTGTTTGTGCCTTTGCGATACCGCTTAACACTTCAAAGAGAAGGCGATATTCTCTATGGACAGGGAAAAGCCAGTTATCTGCTTCATATTATAACGATAATGGCAGAATATAAAGAAGGTAAGCCCAGATATGAGATCAGGCTTTTTGGAATACCGGTGGAGAAATTTAAAGTTCTAAAGAAATTTATAAAGTTCAAAAAGCCAGGAAAAGCTAAGACAGCAGATAAGATGGATGATAAAGAGGAAACAAAAGAGCACAGAAAAGAGCAGGAATCCCGGCCGGTTGCCGGCAGAGTAGAGATGGCTGAGCAGTCAGAAGCTCCCGGCGACAGAGCAGAAGACGGTCAGCAGAAAGAATTGCCGGAAACGACAGAGCAAAAAGAGAAAGAAAAGCAAACAGGGGAAACAAATAAAACAGAGAAGAAAGAAAATACAGACAAAACAGATAAAACAGAGCACAGGGGTATATTTACAAAAGGAAAAGCCATTGTACAGAAAGTACAGGCTGTGTTAAAAAAGATTTGGAGTATTTTAAAAGGAATTCCAAAGAAAATACGAAATATACTTTATAAGCTTACCCATGTAAAGGGACAGGTTCATAAATACCTGGAGATCATTCGTGCAGAAGAAACAAAGTTACTGTTTGGGAGTTCACGGACGGAATTTCTCTATCTGCTGAAGCACTTTAAACCAAGACAGGCAAAAGGGTATATTCGTTTTGGTACCGGAGATCCGGCAACAACAGGTCAGATTCTGGGAATAGCCGGACTTATTCTGCCAATATATTCGACCAAAATTCAGGTTTATCCTGATTTTGATAAATCCATCTATGAGGGTTTTGTAGTAATTACCGGGCATATCCGTGCATGCCATCTTTTGAAATCCGGATGGAAAATCTATAAAGATAAAAACACTAAGAAATTCCTAAAACGTATCAGACAATAAGGAGGAAATAAACATGGCTTCAGACAATAATTTTCAGACAACCGTAGATTCATTATTCAAGGGGATGGACAGCTTTATCAATACAAAAACTGTAGTAGGAGAGGCAATGTCCGTAGGAGACACTATAATTCTTCCGCTGGTTGACGTTTCTTTTGGAGTTGCCGCAGGTGCTCTTTCCGGAGACGCTAAAAATAATGGCGGAGGAGCAATGGGCGGAAAAATGTCCCCCAGTGCAGTACTGGTGATTCAAAATGGAACGACGAAACTTGTAAATGTGAAGAATCAGGATGGTCTTACAAAAATACTGGATATGGTGCCTGATTTTGTAAATAAATTTGCAGCAGGCAAGACGGAAACAGATACTTCTGCAGCTTCTGGGAAAACAGAAACGGAAAGTACAACGGATTATGAAACAGATGAAGAATAAAATGTGTTAAATCGATAGTTCCTGCATATGATATAGAAACGAGATATGCAGGTGGACGGTTATGAAACGGATTGTAGGTTATACACTGTTTTGGGTGGCTGTAGGGATGCTCTTAGCTTTATGCATGCCAAATGCCTTTATAACCGTTCTGATAATTTTTGTGCTCTTATTAATAGGATATAACCTGTTTATGTGTTAGAGTGTGTTTGAAAATTCATTCCCGCCATCTATACGCCCCACTTCGCGGTATATTAGCTCCAAACTCAGATTACACAGCCCGCTATGTGCCTTTTATTTGGAACGAATCTCCCACAAAGTGTGACGCACAGCTGTCAGAAAGCAATTTTAGTAACACGCTCTAGAGGAATGGTTGATATATAAAACTATCCATAATGTATAGAGACATCGCTTAGTTCTGCCTAACAGCACGAAATTTATCAAAACGGTGAAGCAATTCTGTGAAGCGAATGGATTAAAATAAGCCAGTCCCAATGCCGGTTTTCAGCATTGGGACTGGCTCTTAGCTTGTTGTGTACGAAGTCGGTTTCTGCAAAAAAACCCCTCAACCAATGGTGAGAGGTTCCTCTAACTAAGCTCTTTCAACTTTACCGGATCTTAAGCAAGAAGTACATACATACATCTTCTTAGCAGCTCCGTTAACTTTTACTTTAACTGATTTGATGTTAGATTTCCACATTTTGTTCGATCTTCTATGAGAATGACTCACATTGTTTCCGAAATGAGCACCCTTTTCACAAATAGCACATTTAGCCATGAATAAGCACCTCCTTGACTTTAATATTCGTCTATCACTCTTGTACAACATTGCACAAATAATGAAACAATACACTTTGTCTATCCGTGACAGAGAATGTTCAGCGTGTATTACTTAATTATTTGCGCAAGTCTGTACTAGATATAGACTCACAACACTAGTTATTCTATCAGATGGCACCATATTTTGCAAGTGAAAAATAAAAAATTATGAAATAAATTGTTAAAAATTAAAATTAATATTTCATTTTGTGTGAAAAGAGGGTATAATGTACGCAGAGATATTATAATTTAAAAGTTGGAGGTAACGATATGAAGGGACGCATGGATACAGATCTGGGTTCTATCTTGATTGATACTGATGTAATCGCTACTTATGCAGGCAGCGTTGCCGTTGAATGTTTTGGTATCGTAGGTATGGCTGCTGTTAATATGAAAGATGGTTTAGTAAAGCTCTTAAGAAAAGAAAGCTTGAAGCATGGGATTAACGTCCGGGTAGAAAACAATAAAATATCACTGGATTTTCATGTGATTGTGGCATATGGCGTAAGCATTTCAGCCGTTGCGGATAATTTACTCAGTAATGTAAAATATAAGGTAGAAGAGTTTACCGGCATGGAGATTGAAAAAATAAATGTTTACGTTGAAGGCGTAAGATCGATTGATTAAGGAGGAACTTGTTGTGGTAACAAATACGATAAATGCCAGTCTGTGTGCAAAGATGTTTCTGGCGGGTGCTAAAAATCTGGAGTCTAAGAAAGAATGGATCAATGAATTAAATGTATTCCCTGTTCCGGATGGAGATACAGGAACGAATATGACATTGACAATTATGTCTGCGGCAAAAGAGGTGGCGGCACTTACCGATCCTGACATGGAGGTGTTGGCGAAAGCAATTTCTTCTGGTTCCCTGAGGGGAGCGAGAGGAAATTCGGGCGTTATTCTGTCACAGCTGTTTCGTGGCTTTACGAAAGGGATTAAGATGCATGACGAAATCGATATTCAGATTTTGGCGGGTGCATTCCAGAAAGCGGTAGAAACCGCTTATAAAGCCGTTATGAAGCCCAAGGAAGGTACAATCCTTACGGTTGCCAAAGGCGCAGCACAAAAGGCTGCAGAGCTTGCGGAAACGGATATCGGAATGGAGCAGTTCCTGAAAGAAGTGATTGAACATGCAGATTATGTTCTTTCACAGACTCCGGAGATGCTGCCGGTATTAAAAGAAGCCGGAGTGGTAGATTCCGGCGGACAGGGACTGGTACAGGTTCTGAAAGGGGCTTACGACGGATTCCTTGGAAAAGAAATCGATTATACAATTGAAGGCGTATCTGCCCAGGGAAGCGTAAAGAAGATTACACCGCAGGCAGAAGCTGATATTAAATTTGGATATTGTACTGAATTTATCATCATGACGAAGAGTGAACTTTCAGATAAACAGGAAATGGAATTTAAGGGATTCTTAGAATCCATTGGTGATTCTATTGTTGTTGTTGCTGATGAGGATATTGTCAAGGTTCATGTACATACCAATGACCCTGGAAAGGCAATTTCCCGCGCATTAACTTATGGTGAACTGTCCCGCATGAAGATTGATAATATGAGGGAAGAACATCAGGAGAAACTGATCAAAGATGCCGAAAAACTTGCATTACAGCAACAGGCAGAAAATCAGGTGAAAGCGCAGTCAATGCCGGCAACACCACCAAAAGAAGTTGGCTTTATTTCCGTTTCCATAGGAGAAGGAATTGGTGAAATATTTAAGGGACTTGGTGTGGATTACCTCATTGAAGGCGGACAGACTATGAACCCCAGTACGGAAGATATGTTAAATGCAATAGAAAAAGTAAATGCAGATACCATCTATATCCTTCCAAATAATAAAAATATTATCCTTGCAGCTAATCAGGCAAAACTTTTGACAAAAGATAAGAAAATAATTGTAATTCCTACAAAGACTGTACCACAGGGTATTACAGCTATTATCAATTATATTCCGGAAAAAACACCGGAAGAAAATGAAGCTGCAATGGTAGAAGAGATTCAGCATGTTAAGACAGGTCAGATTACCTATGCAGTTCGGGATACCCATATTGACGACAAAGAAATCAAAGAAGGCAATATTATGGGTATTGGGGATCATGCTATCCTGGCAGTCGGTGAAAAACTGGAAGCTGTAGCAAATGAGACCGTTGATCTGATGATGGATGATGAATCAGAGCTGATCAGTATCTATTATGGAGAAGAAGTGACGGAAGAGGCGGCAAATGAACTTGGAGATAAATTCAGGGAGGAATATCCGGAATGTGATGTAGAAGTTTATTCCGGTGGGCAGCCGATTTATTATTACGTGATTTCAGTAGAGTAACAGGTGATTTATGATGAATATGGAATCATCCATTCAGGAATTAAAAGGAATCGGAGAGAAGACGGTTCTGGTTTTTCAAAAAGCAGGGATTAGAACAATTGATGATCTGCTAAATTATTATCCGAGAAATTATGATACTTATGATAACATCGTTAAGGTATCTGAGATCTCGGATGATGATGTGTCGGCAGCCGTCTATGGTACGGTTGTACAGACTCTGGATGTAAAAAGAGTCAGACGGCTGCAGATTACCAATACGGTCATTCGGGACGACAGCGGCGGCATGATCCGTTTGACCTGGTTTAATATGCCCTATTTAAAAAATACCCTGAAAAGGGGAAGTAAATATATATTCCGTGGGAAGATTTCACGTAAAGAACAGCAGTTGTTGATGGAACAACCTGCTGTTTTTCGTGTAGACCAATACCAGGAAATGCTCCATGTGATGCAGCCAATTTATACCTTAGTGACCGGGCTTACCAACAATATGATTACCAAAGCTGTGCGCCAGGCACTTCCTCTGCTGGAGGAGTACCATGATTATCTTCCGGAGGAAATCAGAAAAGAATATCATCTGGCTGAATTCCACTATGCCATTGAACAGATACATTTTCCAAAAGATATGCATGATGTTATGCTAGCGAGAAACCGTCTGGTATTTGATGAATTCTTTTTGTTTATTCTGGCACTGCGCCGCCTCAAAGACAGTACGGAAGAGCTGTATCACAGTTTTCATATGCAGCAAACACCGCTGACAGATCAGATTATTGCCAATCTTAAGTTTTCACTTACCAAAGCCCAGGCGAAGGTATGGAAAGAAATTGAAAAAGACTTATTAAGTCCGAAAGTTATGGCAAGACTGGTTCAGGGAGATGTTGGTTCCGGGAAGACCATCCTTGCCATTTTGGCATTGATTATGACGGCACAGAACGGATATCAGGGATCCTTAATGGTTCCTACGGAAGTTCTGGCTGTACAGCACTTTGAATCCATCTGTGGCCTGTTAGAGGAACAGCATCTTGACTTTAATACGGTGCTTTTAACAGGTTCTATGACGGCAAAAGAAAAAAGGGCAGTATATGAAAAAATAGAAACAGGCGAAGCCGATATCATAATTGGTACCCATGCACTGATTCAGGAAAAAGTAAATTATAAAAATCTGGCCCTGGTAATTACGGATGAACAGCACCGCTTCGGGGTACGCCAAAGAGAGGCGCTCTCCGAAAAGGGAGAATTACCCCATGTACTGGTTATGAGTGCTACACCGATTCCGCGGACATTGGCAGTTATTCTTTATGGTGATCTGGATGTCTCTGTTATTGATGAGCTTCCTGCAAACCGTCTGCCAATTAAAAATTGTGTAGTAGATACCAGGTATCGTCCGAAGGCATATTCCTTTATTCAAAATGAGATTGAAGAAGGGCGCCAGGCTTACATCATCTGCCCTATGGTAGAAGAGAGTGAAGCGATTGAGGCAGAAAATGTAATCGAGTATACCGAGCGGCTGAGGGCGGCGCTGGCTGAAAATATTCAGATCGAATATCTGCATGGGAAGATGAAACCAAAAGAAAAAAACAGCATTATGGAACGTTTTTTAAATCATGAAATTGATGTATTGGTTTCTACTACAGTAGTGGAAGTCGGCGTGAATGTACCCAATGCCACTGTGATGATGATTGAAAATGCAGAGCGGTTCGGTCTGGCACAGCTGCATCAGCTCCGGGGCAGGGTGGGACGGGGACAATACCAGTCCTATTGTATTATGGTGCGTGCATCAGACAGTAAAAAGGTAAAGGAGCGTCTGGAGATCCTTAATAAATCCAACGATGGCTTTTTTATTGCCAGCGAAGATTTAAAGCTTCGGGGACCGGGAGATGTATTTGGCGTGCGCCAAAGCGGTTTGCTGGAATTTAAAATCGGGGATGTATTTACCGATGCATCCATCCTGCAAAAGGCCAGCGAAGCGGCTCAGATTATTCTGGATCAGGGTGAATTGGCAGGAAAACCCGAGTACTGCTATCTGGATAAAAAACTGCAGGAATACATGCTGCAGGGCTTTGGCCGCATCAACTTATAGAAGAAATAGTTGCTATTTTTGAAAAAATGGTATATTATGCTTTATGTAAATGATATATATGCATGGAAGTGTTTTGCGAGGAGGAAAATGTATGAAAACCGTAAAAGCAAACGTAAAAGAGACAGCAGCAGCTACGACAGAAGCCACTAAAGCAACAAAAACACCATCAAAGAGAGCAGCGAAGAAGGCAGAGCCGGCTGCTAAGACTACAGAAGAAAAAGTAACAGATGCAACAGAAGAGAAAGCAGCAGCAGTAAAAGCTCCGGCAGCTAAAACAACAGCAGCTAAGACTGCAGCAAAGGCAGCAGTTAAAGCAGAGGAAAAGCCAGCGGCTGAAAAAGCTCCGGCAGAGAAAAAGACAGCAGCAAGAAAAGCACCGGCTAAAAAGGCAGATGTAAAAGAAACAATCTATCTTCAGTATCTGGGGAAAGAGATTAATACAGAGGAAATTACGAAACAGGCAAAAGAACATTGGACAAAAGTTTTAAAAAATAAAGCTGCGGATATCAAATCCATAGACATATATTTAAAACCGGAAGAAAATGCTGCATATTTTGTAATCAACGGCGATGTAACCGGTAATGTGTACTTATAGATAAAATCATATAACAGAGAAAAGCCCAGATAAAATTATCTGGGCCCTTTCTTTGTCAAATACGAATGAATTCATTTTTGAGATTAGTACTGAGAAGTGCTACCTGCTGACATGTTACCTGCTGACATGTTACCTGCTGGCATGCTTGCTCCGCCGGACATCTGTCTTTCCTGAGCTTCGATCATTTTCTTAACCATATAGCCACCAACGCTACCATTCTGTTTGGAAGTTAAGTTACCATTGTATCCGTCTGTTAACGGTACTCCTAATTCGTTAGCTACCTCAAATTTGAAACGGTCTAAAGCTCCTTTTGCTTCTGGTACTGCTGCTGTGTTAGATGATCTGTTTGACATCATAACCCCTCCTTTTTTTCTGTCTGTTTTTTTTTATTTGCAATTTGTTATTGCCTTCCTAGTATATGAATTAATTGAAATTCTAAACTGGAAATTTTTGCAATTTTTTACAAATTTAGATAAAAACAAAAAAACATTTTCCATTTTCCCTATTTATATGTTATAATCGGTAGAAAGAAGAGAAAAAAGGATGGTTAGATGAATATCGGTATTATTGCACATAACAGTAAAAAGAGTTTAATTGAAGATTTTTGTCTTGCATATAAGCATATACTTAGCAAACATGAAATTTATGCGACAGGAATTACAGGGCGCCGTGTAGAAGATGTAACGAATCTCCGCGTCCACAAATTTCTCCCTGGAAGCGTGGGAGGAGATAAGCAGTTTACAGAAATGCTTGAGAGAAATGGCCTAGATATGGTAATCTTTTTCTACAACCCGGCTATGGTAGATCCTAAGGAGCCGGATATTTATACAATATCAAAATGTTGTGATAAATATAATATCCCAATTGCAACCAATATTGCAACTGCGGAATCTTTAATTCTTGGATTAGCTCATGGTGATCTTGAATGGAGATTACAGATTTAAAATCTAAGAGAGGGGTGTAGCAGCATCCCTATTTTTTTGTGAATTTATTCCCGCGGGCAGCGAGCCAGACGGATGCGCCTGCGGATACATAGGACTTATTATGAAAAAGATTTGGTTTAAATTAGGAGGATTATCAGATGTCAATTAATGACGTACAGAATTTGTTTATGTTTTGCGGAGGCCTTGGAATGTTCCTTTACGGTATGCACAGCATGTCGGATGGAATTCAGAAATCGACCGGCAACAAAATGAGGGAGCTGCTGGGAGTTTTAACCAATAACCGGGTAATGGCAATTCTGGTTGGAGCCTTGATTACGGCAATTATTCAAAGCAGTGGTGCGACTACGGTAATGGTAGTTGGATTTGTAAATGCAGGCATTATGAATCTGGGACAGGCTGTGGGAGTAATCATGGGTGCCAATATCGGTACCTGTATCACATCCTGGATTGTATCCCTGGGACAGCTTGGGGACAGTTTTAAAGCTGTATCGCCATCTCTTTATGCGCCCTTATTAGTGGGTATCGGAGCATTTTTTATTATGTTTTCCAAAAAGCAGAAGAAGAAAACGATTGGTGAAATCATTATTGGTCTGGGCTTATTATTCATCGGTCTGGATTTTATGAAAAATTCTGCTTCTTCTTATACGGAACTGCCGATCTTCACAAAGGCATTTGCATTATTTGGCAGCAATCCGTTCCTTGGTATTGCAATTGGAGCTTTGGTTACCGGTATTATGCAGAGTTCTTCTGCCTCTGTTGGTATTCTGCAGACACTGGCTGCTACCGGCGGTGTTGTTACGGCAAGCTCGGCAATTTATATCAGCCTTGGTTCGAATATAGGTTCTTGTTTTACTGCACTTTTATCAAGTATTGGAGCACCCAGGAATGCGAAGCGGGCAGCTGTAATCCATTTATCATTTAATATGATAGGTGCGGTAATATTCGGTGCGGCAATGTTTGCCATATTCCAGCTGAATCCTGTATTTGCGGCAGCCGGAATCGGCAGCGTGGGAATTTCTATTTTTCATACTATATTTAATATTATCTGTACAATTATTCTGTTCCCGTTTGCAAACAAACTGGTTCAGCTGTCCGGGCTTATTGTTTCGGATAAAGGCGGCGAAGCTTTGGAAGGAACAGAATCAGACGAAGTGATTACATTACGTCATTTAGATGACCGTATTTTAGAGACTCCCTCTTTTGCAGTAGAAAATGCAATTCTGGAAGTTGTTCATATGGGAAGAATTGCTCAGACAAATATGCAGAACGCATTTGATGCAGTACTTAATAATGATACTGAAAAAATAGATACTGTTTATAAGACGGAAAAAACTATTAACAGCATGGAAAAAATGATTACCGAATATCTGGTTAAAATCAGTAATCTTTCATTGAATGAAGATCAGCATACGATTATTAATAATTTGTTTTATTCCGTAAGCGACATTGAGCGTGTGGGAGATCATACGGAAAATATCGCAGAACTGGCGGAAAATAAAGCGAAGGATGATATTCAGTTCTCCGAAGAGGCAGGTAAGGAATTAAGCGAGATCATGGAACTGGTTACCAATTCATTCGTTTATGCCATGAAGGCAAGAGAAGAAGAGAGTATAGATGCTGCAACGAAAGTAGTAACTTATGAAGATATGGTTGATAATATGGAGGAAGAACTGCGGGAAACTCATATCGAACGACTTTCCAAGCAGTTGTGTAACCCTACTAACGGAGTAATTTTCCTGGATATTATCAGTAACCTGGAAAGAATTTCGGATCATGCCTATAATCTGGCAGGGTACGTAATGAGCGAGCATTAAGACGCACTAAAGATCTAAGTATTAAGCTCCTGTAAACAGGCATATGGAGGTTTTGATAAGATTATGAGTCAGATGATTTATTGTGTAGAAGATGATATGAATATCAGAGAGTTGGTCGCTTATGCCCTGAAGACATCAGGGTATGAAGCAATTGGTTTTGAGAATGCCGCAGAATTTTATAAAGGCTTAAAAAACGGAAATCCTGATTTGATTCTGCTGGATATTATGCTGCCGGACGAAGACGGCATCAGTATTTTGAAGAAATTGCGTGCCAGAAATGAGCACAAGGATATCCCGGTAATTATGCTGACCGCAAAATCTACGGAATATGATAAAGTCAAGGGACTGGATGTGGGTGCAGATGACTATGTAACGAAGCCTTTTGGTGTTATGGAATTGATTTCCAGAATCAAAGCGGTACTTCGCCGGAGCCAGAAAAGCATTTCCACCGATATGATGGTACTTGGGGATATTCATCTGGATATCCAGAAGCATGAAGTGACTGTCAGCGGCAAAGAGGTCATCCTGACCTATAAAGAATTTGAACTTCTTACGTATTTGATGAAAAACCAGGGAATTGTACTTTCCCGGGATAAAATACTGGAAGTAATCTGGAATTATGATTACGAAGGGGAAAGCCGTACCGTTGATGTTCATATCGGCTCGCTGAGGCAGAAATTAGGCAGCAGCGGGAATATGATAGAAACCGTTCGCGGGGTGGGCTATAAAATGGGAACCAAAGAATGAAAAAGAAAATCTATAAAAATGTATTCGGACTGGGGATTTTGACTGTAATTTTCATTACGGCTGCATTTGTGTTATTTTTTAATTACAATATGCAGCAACAATTAAAAAACGAATTAAAGACAGAAGCAGTGTACATCGCCAAGGCCTATGAAGGTTTGGCGGATCCTGTTTCTTTTTTGGATGATATAGAGGCACAGACGCCTTCCAGAATCACATATATCGATCCGAAAGGTAAGGTTATTTACGATAGTCAGGCGGATGCCAGCAAAATGGAAAATCACCTGGAACGACCGGAAATTATAGATGCCGCGAAAGATGGAACCGGTATTTCCAAGAGGACTTCTGACACGCTGAGACAGCATACTTATTATTATGCAATAAAATTGTCAACGGGAAGCTTTTTGCGGGTTTCCGGTACTATTGACGGCCTGATACCCACGTTTATGAAGGTACTGCCGGCAGCCTGTGTTATTTCATTGATTATTTTACTGGGTTCCTTTATGATCGCCACAAAGCTGGCAAATGGAATCATATCCAATATTAATAACATAGATTTGCAGCATCCAACCCAGGACGTTTCTTTTAATGAGCTGTTTCCGTTATTAAACCGGATTGAAAAGCAGAATTATCAGATTAAGGATCAGATGACAGACCTGATTGAACAAAAGGAAAAATTCAATACGATAACTACCAATATGAATGAAGGATTGATCCTGCTGGATAAAGATTCCAGGATTGTATTTATTAACCAGAGCTGTAAAAATATATTAGGTGCACCCAGTATGCACTATATTGGTAAAAATATTTCACTGTTCAACCGCAGCCAACAGCTTCAGAATACAGTGGAAAAGTCATTGAAAGGGGAAACCCACAGTGAGATCTTAAAGCTGGATGAAACCACAATTCAGTTTTTTGGAAATCCGGTAATACAGGATGGCAGTATCCAGGGGGTTGTACTTTTTGTACTGGACATTACAGAAAAATACAAAGCAGAGAAAATGCGAAGAGAATTCTCAGCAAACGTTTCTCATGAATTAAAAACACCGCTTACATCTATCTCCGGATATGCGGAATTGATGCAGAACGGAATGGTACAGCCACAGGATATATCTCAGTTTGCAGGTAAAATCTATAAGGAAGCAGCACGATTGATTTCCCTGGTGGAGGACATTATCAAAATCAGCCGTCTGGATGAAAAAGATGCGCGTACAACAAAAGAACTTGTGGATCTGTATGAGATTTCAACGGAAATAGTAGAACGCCTTTCATCCGTAGCAGAACGTAATATGGTAACGCTTCACCTGGAAGGTTCTAGCGTAAAATTGATTGCAGTCCGGGCAATGATGCTGGACCTGATCTATAATCTTTGCGAAAATGGAATAAAGTATAACCGTCAGGGCGGTTCGGTTACCATATCCATATATGAAGAGGATCAGCATCCGGTCATAAAAGTGTCGGATACAGGCATTGGAATTCCCAGTAAATACCAGGAACGTATTTTTGAAAGATTTTACAGAATCGATAAAAGTCATTCCAAACAGACGGGTGGTACGGGATTAGGACTGTCTATTGTAAAGCACGTGGTTGAATATCAGGGCGGATATATTGAAGTGCACAGTACGCCGGAAGAGGGAACTGCAATTACGATTCATTTATAAATAAAAAACAGCTGTTATTCAGGGAAATATCTTGAAAGAACAGCTGTTTTTTTATGCAAAAATTTATTTTTTCTGATTCCAATGCTGTCAAAAAAAAGCATTTTTTATTTTTATAAGTATATTTTTTGATTTTACATAAACTTTACATATACAATATATAATCTTTATACGCATCAATTAGAATACATTCATGTAATAACAAATTAGAAAAGTTTTGGAGGAAAAAATTATGAAGAAATTAATCGCAATGGCGGTAGTTGGAATTATGACATTAGGACTGGTTGCTTGTGGAAGCAATACAGGTACAACAGAAACATCACCATCTACAACAGCAGCTACAGAAGCAGGAGCAGGTGATACACAGGCAGCAACAACAGAAGCAGCTTCTTCAGAATCAGCAAGTGCAGATGGAAGCGAAGCTCCCGCAGGAGATATCAGCGGAAATATAGTAATTACAGGATCTACTTCAGTAGAGAAGATCTTAAACGATATGAAAGATGAATTCGAAGCACAAAATCCTGACGTTACAATCGAATATACAGGCAGCGGTTCATCAGCAGGTATTACAGATACAAAATCAGGAACAAACAATATCGGTGCAGCATCCAGAGAAATTAAGGATGAAGAAAAAGAAGACGCACTTAAGACAGAAGTTTTCGCATATGACGGAATTGCAATTATTGTAAACCCGGCAAATGAAGCAGTGAAAGATATTTCAGAAGAGCAGTTGGCTGATATTTATTCCGGTAAAATTACAAACTGGAAAGAGGTAGGCGGAAATGATGAAGACATCTTTGTAGTATCCCGTGAAGAAAGTTCAGGAACAAGAAGTGCATTTGAAGAGTTAATTAAGCTGGAAGATGCTGGCGGACTTTCCGGAAATGCATCTGTATCTGAAGGAAATGGACCTGTACAGGCGGCAGTAGCAGGAAATGAAAATGCAATCGGTTATGTATCTTTCTCATTTATTGATGACACAGTAAAACCTCTTACAGTAGCAGGTGTAGAACCAACCGCTGAATTAGCAAAATCCGGAGAATATCCACTGAGCAGACCATTCCTTTTCTGCTATTATGATGACAAAGTAACAGATGCAGGCAAAGCATTCTTAGAATTTGCTATCTCTGAAGAAGGACAGGCGGCAGTTGATACTCACGGCGGAATTCGTATTGACTAATTCTACTGATATAAGCTTCATTAATTTAAGCCGCAGGAAATGCGGACCTGGAGTAAATGGTGAAAGAAAATTAGAAATAGAAAGGGAGCCACACTGTGATTCTTTCACCTTGTTTTAATTTGTGGCAGTATTACAGGCAAGCCTGTAATATGCAATGGGTATAAATATGAACCGAAATGTAAAGAGAGACGTATTTGAAAAAGTAGTAGAAGGAATCTTTTTGCTCTGTGCCCTTGTGGGAGTTATTTCGGTAATAGCAATTATAGTATTTGTTTTTTACAAAGGATTACGACCGTTTTTCGGTCCTGACAGCTACAGTTTCTTAGATTTCATCAGTGGAACCAGATGGGCTCCCGGACAAAATGTTTACGGAATCTTCTATATGATTGTAGCTTCTGTACTGGCTACAGCGGGAGCAATTGTAATAGGTGTGCCGATTGGTGTTCTGACAGCGGTTTTCATCGCTGAAATAGCGCCAAAAGGTGCCGTGAAGGTAATTAAGCCAGCAGTTGAATTACTTGCTGGCATTCCTTCTGTTCTATACGGTGCATTTGGTTTGGGTGTGATCGTTCCGATTATTAAGGAAATATCCCCTAAAGTGCAGGGACAGTCATTGCTGGCAGTAATCATTGTATTGACAATTATGATATTACCGACTATTGTTTCCCTATCAGAAAGTGCAATTAAATCAGTACCGAAATCATACCGGGAGGCGTCCCTTGGCCTTGGTGCATCCAAAGTGCAGACGATTTTCAAAGCAGTGCTGCCAGCAGCAAAATCAGGTATCCTTTCGGCTACCGTGCTTGGTGTCGGACGTGCAATCGGTGAGACGATGGCTGTTATGATGATAGCGGGAAATCCAACACAGGGGCTGCCGGACAGTATTTGGTCAATGGTGCGTCCGCTTACAACGAATATTGCCATGGAAATGAGCTATGCATCCGGAAGACAACAGGAGATGCTCTTTGCAACCGGTGTAATCTTATTTATCTTTATTATGATTGTTAATTTAACCTTATTAAAAATTACACGCAAGGCAGGTGAAAAATCATGAGCAGGAAAACGAAAGACTCAATTGTAAAAGGCCTGATCTATGGTTCTGCCGGATTTACGGTATTTATACTTGTAGTAATCATTGGATTTATTGTTATAAAAGGGCTGCCGGGAATCAGCTTTGATTTCCTTACCAGAAATTATGAAGATAAAACTACTTATGTAAATTCACAGGTGGCAGCAGATATGCCGGATAACGGACAGGAAGGATATATTCCATCCCTGGGAATCACGCTGAATATAAATAAAGACAAAAAAGTTTATATCAGTGATATGGATAAAACATCTCCTTTGAAGGATGCTTTAAACCAAAAAAAAGAAGCATATCCCATTGAAAAGAAAGATATACTTTCAAAAATAGGAAGTATTAATGTAGATACACTGGTAAAAGAGACAGATCCGGAAAATCCGGAAGCAGTAAAAGCTGCTGTAGCTGATTTAAAAACCCAGATTCAGGGTCTCAAAGACAGTAATCTGAAAATAAAAGTTGTTCGTCCCGGCGGCGGTATTGTGCCGATGCTTGTAACGACGCTGTATATGATTGGATTATCACTGCTGATTGCAGCGCCAATCGGAATTTTGTCTGCCGTTTATCTGATTGAGTATGCAAAACCGGGTAAACTGATGAGGACGATACATTTTGCAATAGAGAATCTTGCGGGAATTCCTTCTATTATTTATGGTTTGTTTGGTTCACTGTTTTTTGTAAAAATCTGTGGACTGCAGTATTCTCTACTGGCTGGAGCTTTAACTCTTAGTATTATCCTGCTTCCAACGATTATTACAACCACAGAAGAAGCATTAAAAGCAATTCCCAGAACTTATCGGGAATCTTCCTTAGGACTGGGTGCAACCAGGCTGCAGACAGTATCCAGGGTTGTTTTACCAAATGCACTGCCTGGAATTTTAGTTGCTGTTTTGCTGAGTATCGGGCGTATCGTAGGAGAATCAGCGGCACTTCTGTTAACTGCAGGTACCGTTGCACAGATTCCCGGTGCCCTGTTTGGAAATTCTGCAAGCGGCGCTACTTTAACGATTAAAATGTATACCCTGATGAAAGAAGAAAATGATTTGACAACGGCTTGTGCAATCGGTATTGTTCTGCTGGTCATCATCATTGTCTTAAACTTTGCATCAAAAGTGGTTACAAAAAAACTTCTGAGTAAAAAAGGAGAGTAGGCATTATGAATCCGATAGAAAATCCTAAATTTCGTGTAGAGGATCTGAATCTTTATTATGGAGACTTTAAAGCTCTGAATAAGATTAATATGAATATACCAAAAAATGAAATTGTTGCCTTTATAGGTCCTTCCGGATGCGGAAAGTCTACTTTTTTGAAAACAATCAACCGGATGAATGATTTGATTGAAGGTGTAAAAGTGGAAGGTAAGATATATTTGGATGACGTGGATATTTACGGTGATATTGACGTAATAAAACTGCGTCAGCGGGTAGGTATGGTCTTCCAGCAGCCGAATCCATTTCCTATGAGTATCTATGACAATGTTGCATATGGTCCCAGGATTCACGGAATTAAAAAGAAACAGGAATTAGATGAAATTGTAGAGCGCAGTTTGAAACAGGCAGCGATCTGGGATGAGGCAAAAGACAGGTTAAAGAAAAATGCCCTGGGCATGTCAGGAGGACAGCAGCAGCGTATCTGTATCGCCAGAGCACTTGCTGTGGAACCGGAAGTTATCTTAATGGATGAGCCGACCAGTGCATTAGACCCGATTTCCACCTTAAAGATAGAAGATCTGGCTGTTGAGTTAAAAGAAAAGTATACGATCGTCATCGTTACCCACAATATGCAGCAGGCCAGCCGTATTTCTGATAAAACTGCTTTCTTCCTTACTGGTGATGTGGTAGAATATGGAAATACTACACAGATATTCAACAATCCAAAAGAGAAAAAAACCGAAGAATATATTACAGGACGTTTCGGTTGATACAGGTCAGAAAGGGGAATAGTATAATGACAACCAGAAAATCTTATATAGCAGAATTAGATGATATTACGCTTAATGTAGAAAAAATGGGTTTACTTCTAGAAGTCATGATTAACAAAGTGATCAAGGCACTTACGGAGACGGATGCAGAATTGGCAAAAGCAATTATGGAACAGGATGATGAAATGGACTGTCTGGAACGGGAGACAGAAAAAGCCTGTATCCGCATTGTGGCTAAGCAGCAGCCGGTAGCTACTGACTTAAGAAGAGTTACTTCTATTATGCGTTTAATTGCCGATATAGAGCGCATTGCAGACCATTGCAGCGATATATCCGAATATATCATCGAACTGGCAAAAGAAGATCCGGTGCCGATGCCGGAAGGTGTTACACAAATGATTGACGCCATGAAAAAGATGGTAAATATGACAATCCAGTGTTTTATTAAAGAAGACGTTTGGCCAATCGAAAAAATCATCGCTATGGACGATACCGTGGATGATTATTTCTTCCAGATAAAGGACGAACTCTGTGTGGCGATGAAACACAAACCGGAAGCGATTAAAGCGTATACAGATTACCTGCTCATTGTAAAGTATGTAGAGCGTATGGCTGACCATTCCACCAATATAGCAGAGTGGGTGTCTTTTATCGTAACAGGGGACCTGGAACAGTATTTAAATTAATACTGTTTCCTTTTTGTTTTATAAATTCCATACTTTTCACGAAAAAGCTCAGCACCACAACCTGAAATTGTGATATGCTGTGCTTTTTTATAGTATGTTTTAGGTAATCCGGGTAATATATTACTGCCAATAGCGTCCAGCATGCCACACCCCCGGGGTTCCACCATGTTGAGAAAACCAGCTTTGTATCAATAAACTTAATCCCTGAAAGCTTGCAGGAGTGTTTTTTTTGCGGATAGTATCCGACTTAATCAGCGCCCCCCATCTCTTCCAATTTCCCCCTCTTTCTCCAGTGCCTGTGTGATTATCGGTCCATATTTCTTAATTCTACCATAAATGTCAACAAAAGTAATTGACATGAACACCAAAAAACAACTATAATAGTACGGAATAACATTACAATAAAGGTAGGAAGATTCTATGAGAGTAGTAGCAGGGACGGCGAAACGCCTGCCTTTGAAAACGGTACCTGGACTTGAGACCAGGCCTACGACAGACAGGATAAAAGAGACTTTGTTTAATATGCTGCAAAATGATATTTACGACTGCAGGTTTTTAGATCTGTTCAGCGGAAGCGGGGCGATTGGGATAGAAGCCCTGAGCCGGGGCGCTTCTTTTGCTGCATTTGCAGAAAATAACCGCAGGGCTGTGGAGTGTATTAAAGAGAATCTCAAATTTACAAAACTTGAAGAACGGGCACAGGTAATGCCCTGTGATGCCATTAGTGCAATACATAAATTAGAGGGGCAGGAGCCATTTGATATTGTATTTATGGATCCGCCTTATAATCTGGAGTGGGAAAGACGTGTCTTAGAGGCATTTGCAGATTCTTCCTGTATTACGGAAGATACATTGATTATCGTGGAAGCATCAAAAGAGACAGATTTTTCTTATCTGGTAAGTATTGGCTATATAATCGAAAAGTATAAAGAATATAAGACAAACGCCCACGTCTTCATAAAGCGGGCCGAAGGGAGATTAGCATGAGAAGAGCAGTATATCCGGGAAGTTTTGATCCGGTAACGTTTGGGCATCTGGATGTAATGGCACGTTCGGCAGCATTAGTGGACGAGCTGATCGTAGGAGTTTTGAATAATAATACAAAAACCCCGTTGTTTTCTGTAGAGGAACGTGTTAATATATTACTTGAAGCGACAAAAGACATAACGAATATCCGGATAGAATCGTTTACGGGACTGTCCATAGATTTTGTGAAAAAATGTGATGCAAAGTTTATCGTAAGGGGACTTAGGGCGATAACAGACTTTGACTATGAATTGCAGATGGCGCAGACGAACCGTATTATGGATCAGGATATCGATACAATATTTCTTACAACAAGTTTGGAATATGCTTATTTGAGTTCGACAACTGTGAAGGAAGTAGCCGCATATGGCGGTGATATTTCGAAATTCGTTCCACCGGTCGTAGTTGATAGAATTTATAATAAAATATGGGAAAGAAAGAATAATAAGGAGAGATTATAATGAGCAGCAGAATCGAACAAATTATTGAAGAAATTGAAGAGTATGTAGACAGTTGTAAATTTCAGCCTTTGTCTTCTACTAAAATTGTTGTAAATAAAGAAGAATTGGAAGAATTACTTAGAGAACTTCGCATGAAGACTCCGGATGAGATAAAGAGATACCAGAAGATAATCAGCAATAAAGATGCCATACTGGCAGATGCCCAGGCAAAAGCAGACAGTATGCTGGCGGATGCTACTTCACAGCAGCAGCAGATGATCAGCCAGGATGAAATCATGCAGCAGGCAGTTGCACAGTCAAATGCACTTCTGGAACATACCAACCGCCAGGCACAGGAAATTCTGGACAACGCAACAAATGATGCTAACAGTATCCGTATGAGCGCGATTCAATATACGGATGAGATGCTGGAAAACTTAGAAAAAATTATGAGCCATACGATTGATACGGCAGGTGCTAAATATAATACATTCCTGAATTCTATTCAGTCTTGTTATGATATTGTAAATAAAAACCGCAGCGAACTGTCTCCGCAGTCTGTTCCAAATAATTATGTTGCAACAGCAATGGAAGAGAGCGGCGAAGGCGAAGCTGCAGAGTAAAGCGTTTCATTGAACACTTGGGTGAATCCCTTTTTACAGCAGATAACATGCGGCAAGAGCAAGGGCGATGACAGTAATGATGAGCTTTGATATTACATACTTGGAAAGGCGAAGACCGCTTTCGTGTATCATGCTTTCTGTCTGCGCAATTGAAGACAATCCGCCAAAAGAACAGATTGCAATCAAAAGCAGGTATTGGATGGTAAAGGAGGCATTTTCCATAGATATGGTATGAATCCCATTGGTCACTTCCATGATGCCAACCAGGAAAGCTTTTATGACTGCATTTGAGATGGGCAGATATAATACGATTTTTGCCAGTATGGCAAAGAGCATGATGTATCCCCCCAGTTTTGTAATATTTATTATACCGTTCATAATACAGGCATCTACCAGTCCAAAATTCAATGTCGTGGTAGGTGCTGTATTTGTATGTAAAGAAGTAGATTCCCGGAATTGTTTTCTGCATCTGATGCCGGTAAACAATCCATAAAGTAATGGAGCACCGTATATGATTACAATGGTGGGAATAATCAGTTCTTCCTTATGCAGATGTTCCAATACCAGAAAATTGATAATGAACATGGGGCTTACATTGTTGCAAAACCCCAGAAGATATTGTGCTTCGGGAAGGGTAATCTGTTTTTCATTGGTAAGGTCTGCAATGACCTTGGCACCCATGGGATATCCGCAGAAGAATCCCACAGTGAGTGCATAGCTTCCGTTTGTACCCACGCCGAACAGAAAGCGAAAGATGGGAGCAAACAGAAACATCAGCGGTTCGATCAGTCCCAGATTAATAATCAGATTGGACAGGATCATCAGGGGAAGCAGGGTAGGCACCAGTGTCTGGAACCAAAGGAGCAGTCCGGCAAGTGAGGCATCAAAGCCGTCTGCGGGGCAGAGATAGAGGAAGATCAGTGCGGTCGTAATGACCAGGCCATAGAGCATTTTTTTCATAGATGCTGTACCTGTGACTATCTGGCATAAATAACAATATATAATTTCTGGATCGTGTTTTAGAAGCAATTTTCAACACGCTCTAACAGGAAGTAAATTTTAATTATATATCGTTATTTACGTCAGACAGCGCGAATATGTTTTTTATAGTATATGAAGTGCCTGAAGAGATTCATTCCTGAAAAAATGTCATTTTTTGATTCTAAATCAGCAAATCTACGCATATATTAATCATGAGAATAGAAAGTCTGTGGCTTGGGCTTGCTATCAGAGCGTGTTTGGGCACAAGCGTTTTCAAACAGGCTCTAGAGGAAGAGTCGAATAGATGAATAAAATAAAGCTTCTTCGAAATATCTGTGTAATTCTTCTGGTGGGCATTTTTTGTTATGGATGCATCGATTATTTACATACCCAGGGAAAAATATTCAATTTAACGTATCAGTCCAATGAGACAATGGGATTTCGCAGCCAGAAAATTGGGGAAGATAATTTTCGGCGGTTAATGGAAGTCAGTAAGGCGGAAGACGTTCCGGTTTATGACCTGCTTTCCGTGTGGATGCCCAAATACCAGTTTGAATTGGATCATGTGAAAACGTCCGCACTTACCCCTTCGGATTATTATTTATGGCGGACTTATTTTCAGGCGTATAATTTACATGCGCTGCAGGAGATTCAGCAAAGCTATGCTGCTGTATGGGAGGACGTATTGTATTACCCCGTGCCGGACAGTACCAGTGAGGATGAATCTCAGACTTCTTTTGAAGACTCCTGGATGCTGGAGCGCAATTACGGCGGCAAACGGGGGCATGAAGGAACAGACATTTTCCCCAAAGAAAATGTAAGAGGGAAATATCCGGTGGTCAGCGTATCAAAGGGTATTGTGGAACAGGTGGGATGGCTGGAAAAAGGCGGCTGGCGTATTGGTATCCGCTCAGAGCATGGCGGATATTTTTACTATGCGCATCTGAGTTCTTATGCAGGGGATTTTAAGAAAGGTGATGAGGTTCAGGCAGGAGAACTTCTGGGATATATGGGAGATACCGGGTATAGTAAAACGGAGGGTACGACAGGAAATTTTGACGTACATCTGCATTTTGGAATCTATATCAGAACAGACCGAAAGGAAGAAGTCAGTGTTAACCCCTACTGGGTTCTTCGTTATTTAGAAGATCGAAAGTTGAAATATGCATATGAAGTGTGATATACTAAAATATTAAGGGGAATTATTATAGTTAAGAGGAGAATCAGGTATATGGAAATACAATTATGGAGAGAAATTCTGGATCCATATGAATTAGCAGTGAATGAACTGACCGTGAAGTTTGAGCATCTGATCAGAGAGCATCGGGCACGTGGGAAGTATTCACCTATAGAACAGGTTATGGGGCGGGTGAAAGCCATATCCAGCATATTGGAAAAGGCACAGAAAAAGAAAATACCGCTGAATGAAATAGAAGAAAAATTAGATGATATTGCAGGTGTACGCATTATCTGTCAGTTCGTGGAGGATATTGAAAAAGTAGTGGAGATTATCCGAAACCGTACAGATATGTCTGTAAAGAGCGAAAAGGATTACATTGCCAATATGAAATCCAGCGGTTACCGCAGCTATCATATGATCGTCTATTATGAGGTCCAGACATTAGCAGGAAGTAAACGGATTCAGGTTGAGATACAGATCCGGACACTGGCAATGAATTTTTGGTCAACAATCGAACATTCGCTGCAGTACAAATATAAACGAAATATTCCGGAGCATATCCGCATGAAGTTAAGCAAAGCAGCGGATGCGATTATTGTGCTGGATAATGAGATGTCTTCGGTGCGCAGTGAAATTATGGATGCGCAGAATTCCTTCCAGATTCAGGCGAATCTGGTATCAGATATCTTAAATAACATACAGAATCTGTATCATCTGGCGAATAAGAGAGAGATCATTAAGATTCAGGATGAATTTTACCGTATCTATGAATTGAACGATATTGAACAGCTGGAACGTTTTCACAAGCAGCTGGATATTATTGCAGAAGGATACCGCGCCCAGTCACTGGCGAAATAAAATACATAGATTAGAGCGTGCAGACGCTCTTCAACAAAGGAGCAATAAATGAATTTACCACAGGACTTTGCGGATTCCATGAAGGAACTGCTGGGAGCAGAGGAATATGAAGCATATTTAAACAGCGCAGGCCAGGAACGGGTTCATGGTCTTCGTGTGAATACAAGTAAGATAACGGTAGAAGAATTTTTAAAACTGACGCCTTTTTCATTAGAGCCAATACCCTGGGTGGAAAATGGATTTTTTTATGACGACTCACAGGCCGTTACGAAGCATCCTCATTACCATGCAGGGTTATACTATGTGCAGGAGCCAAGTGCGATGATACCTGCAGACAGACTTCCTGTAAAAGAGGGGGACTGTGTGCTGGATCTCTGTGCGGCGCCCGGTGGAAAGGCAACGGAGCTGGGAGCTAAATTAAAGGGGACGGGAGTCCTGGTTGCCAATGATATCAGCAATTCCAGGGCAAAAGGTCTTTTGAAGAATCTGGAGCTGTTCGGACTACCGGATATTCTGGTAACCAGCGAATCCCCACAGAAACTACTGCCTTATTTTAAAGGCTTTTTCGATAAAATATTAATCGATGCACCCTGTTCCGGAGAAGGGATGTTCCGCAAAGATCCGGCTATGATCAAGAGCTGGATAGAACATGGACCGGAATATTATGCCGGCATTCAAAAGGAAATATTGCTGATGGCAGCCGATATGTTAAAGCCGGGCGGTTTATTGCTTTATTCCACCTGTACGTTCTCTGCACTGGAGGATGAGTGTTCGATTGCCACTCTGCTGTCGGAAAGAACGGAATTTGAAGTGATACCGATGAAAGGCTATAAGGGATTCGATAAAGGGATTCCAGGCGCTGCCGGTGGAGATGAGCAGTTAAGGAACTGCGTCCGTATCTGGCCCCATAAAATGGCTGGAGAGGGACATTTTGCGGCACTTCTAAAAAAGAACGGGGATTTCGTTGCCACGGATACCGGCGCAAAGACAAAAAAGAAGAAGCAGGTGCTGCCAAAAGAATGCCAGGAATTTTTTGACCAGTATTTAAGGCTGGATTTTACGGACAGGAATATTACTGTATATGATAACCGGGTTTATGCCATACCAAAAGCCCTTGGTAATATCCGTGGACTGCGGTTTCTGCGTACAGGATTATATCTGGGAGAAATAAAGAAAAACCGTTTTGAGCCAAGCCAGGCACTGGCGATGAGTCTGAAAAGAGACCAGGCAGTATACAGCATCTCTTTTTCAGGCAGTGATGAGCGGACGGTGAAATACTTAAAGGGTGAAACGATAGAACTTGAGGATGCCGAGGCGAAGGGCTTAAAAGGCTGGATTCTGGTCTGTGTGGATGGATATCCGCTGGGATTTGCGAAAGCAGCCAATGGTTCGCTGAAGAATAAATATTACCCTGGATGGAGATTACAGTAAATGAGTCTGATAAGATTAGATAAATATCTGGCTAACGCAGGAGCGGGAACCAGAACAGAAGTAAAGAACCAGATCCGAAAAGGATTGGTTACAGTTAATGGAGAAGTTGTTAAGAAGCCTGAGATGAAGCTGGATTCGGACAGGGATGCGGTGTGTGTCGGTCAAAGTCCAGTGACATACCGGAAATATGAGTACTACATGTTCCATAAGCCGGCAGGCTGTGTGACAGCCACCCAGGATAACCTGCATCAAACAGTGATGGATTTCATCTCTTCGGGGAAGAAAGAGGAACTTTTCCCGGTGGGAAGGCTGGATAAAGATACAGAAGGGCTTTTGCTGATTACCAATGACGGTGCCCTTGCCCACGAACTGCTTTCTCCAAGAAAACATGTGGATAAAACTTATTATGCAAAAGTCGATGGAATGGTAACAAAATCGGATCAGGAAACATTTTTGCAGGGCGTGGATATTGGTGAAGACAAACCTACACTTCCGGCGAATCTTGAGATCTTAACCAGCGGTGAAATATCAGAAGTGTGCCTTACCATACGGGAGGGGAGGTTTCACCAGGTAAAAAGGATGTTTGAAGCGGTGGGAAAGCAGGTTGTGTATTTAAAACGCCTGTCAATGGGAGCAATTAGTCTGGATGAACATCTGGCTAAGGGAGAATACCGCCCGTTGACCGGAGAGGAAATAGAAAGGATCGGAGGAAGCGGATGTTAGAAGGAATCAGAGCGGTCATATTTGACTTAGACGGAACTTTGGCAGATTCCATGTGGATGTGGCCCAAGATAGATATAGAATACCTGAACAGATTTCAGATTCAGGTACCGGCAGGACTTCATGAGGCGATTGAAGGTATGAGTTTTACAGAGACCGCTGATTATTTCAGGACCGCATTTTTCCTTCCCAAAACCACAGAGGAAATCAAACAGGACTGGATGGATATGGCGTATGATAAGTATGCCAATGAGGTGCCGCTAAAACCCGGCGCATCTGAGTTCCTATACGAACTGAAGCAGCGCAGTATTAAAACGGGGATTGCTACCAGTAACGGCAGAGGACTTGTGGAGGCAGTGATGCATGCACAGCATCTGGATGACCGGATTGATGCAGTCCGGACCGCATGTGAGGTGGCAAAAGGAAAACCTTCTCCGGATATATACCTCAAAGTAAGTGAGGATCTTCGGGTTGCACCAAAGGAATGCCTGGTATTTGAAGATATCAGCATGGGGATTCTGGCGGGTAAGAACGCCGGAATGAAGGTATGTGCAGTGGAGGATGCATTCTCCATGGGGCAGATTGAGAAAAAGAAAGCCCTGGCAGATTATTATATTTTGAATTATCATGATGTTTTAAATAATACGTATGAACATCTTCGTTAGCAGCGTGTTTTACAATTGATTTATGCCTGCAGACAGCAGGCGGACAGGAGTACGAATGAGTAAGCAGTTTCTGCCCGTAAACAGGGAAGATATGAAGGCGCGTGGCATTGCCCAGCTGGATTTTGTATATGTAACAGGGGATGCCTATGTGGATCATCCCTCCTTTGCCCACGCGGTGATCAGCCGCATGCTGGAGGCAAACGGATATAAGGTAGGGATTATTGCCCAGCCGGATTGGAAAGACAAAGAAAGTATCATGGCGCTTGGAGAGCCGAGGCTTGGTTTTCTTGTTTCAGCAGGAAATATGGATTCCATGGTGAACCATTATTCGGTATCCAAGAAGCGAAGAAAAACAGATGCTTTCAGTCCAGGAGGAGAAATGGGGAAACGGCCGGACAATGCGACAATTGTCTACTGCAATCTGATTCGCCAGGTGTACAAAAAGGTGCCGGTTATCATTGGCGGTATCGAAGCCAGTCTGCGCAGGATGGCACACTATGATTACTGGGCGAACGCACTAAAACGCTCCATTTTACTGGATTCAGGTGCTGATCTGATTTCTTACGGTATGGGAGAACGTTCCATTGTAGAAATTGCAGATGCACTGAACAGCGGTATTGAAATGAAAGATCTGACCTTTATTGATGGAACCGTATTTAAAACGAAAGATTTATCCATCGTTTATGATGCGGTTTCACTGCCGCCCTATGAAGCACTGAAAGCAGACAAGCTGAACTATGCAAAAAGTTTCTATGTCCAGTATTGCAACACCGACCCATTTACCGGGAAACGTCTGGTAGAAAGCTATAAGGACGGGTGGCATGTGGTGCAGAATCCACCTGCAAAGCCCTTAAGCCAGTCAGAGATGGATCGGGTCTACTCTCTTGGATATATGAGAACCTGGCATCCTTCTTATGATGAAAAAGGCGGGATTCCGGCAATTGAAGAAGTGAAATACAGTCTGGTGAGCAACCGTGGATGTTTTGGGGGATGCAGCTTCTGCGCCCTGACTTTTCACCAGGGAAGAATCATCCAGACCAGGAGCCACGAATCAATTCTGGCTGAAGCAAACCAGTTTATATGGGAGAAAGATTTTAAAGGATATATTCATGACGTGGGAGGTCCTACTGCAAATTTCAGGCAGCCGGCATGTGACAAACAGCTTGAAAAAGGTGTGTGTCCCAAAAAGCAATGCCTGTTCCCCACTCCTTGTAAGAATCTGAAAACAGACCATAGTGATTACTTGTCGCTCTTGCGTAAACTGCGGGAACTTCCAAATGTGAAAAAGGTATTTATCCGATCCGGCATTCGTTTTGATTATTTAATTTATGATCCGGATGATTCCTTTTTTAAAGAATTGGTGGAGCATCACGTGAGTGGCCAGTTAAAAGTAGCCCCTGAGCATATTTCGGATAAAGTACTCAGTAAAATGGGCAAACCGGAGCGTAGTGTCTATGAAAAATTTGTGCATAAATATAAAGACCTGAATACAAAATGCGGGAAGAATCAGTTCCTGGTACCATATCTGATGTCATCCCATCCGGGTTCTACTTTAAAAGAAGCAGTGGCACTTGCAGAATATCTTCGCGATCTGGGATATATGCCGGAACAGGTACAGGACTTTTATCCGACGCCGTCGACTATCTCAACGTGTATGTATTATACAGGCGTAGATCCAAGGACAATGGAACCGGTTTATGTTCCGAATAATCCCCACGAAAAAGCAATGCAGCGAGCGCTGATTCAATACCGGAATCCAAAAAATCTGGAACTGGTAACGGAGGCTCTGACCAAAGCACACCGCACAGATCTGATTGGGTTTGATAAAAAATGCCTGATTCGCCCTATAAGAGGGGAAGGGAAATCTTCCAGTTATTCATCCGGCAGGTATGGTAAGCCGTCGGGAGATAAAAATGGGGGAAAAGGTGAAAAAAATAATGGTGCTTCGTTTGGCAATGGAAAAGATAAGAATAAGCCTGTGAAGAAGAAAACAATCCGGAACGTGCATAAGAAGAAATAAGTAAAAACCCAGCGTCCCGGTAAATAATAACGGCAGAAAAATAAGTAGAATTGTGAGGAGATTACGGATGAAGAAAGTTTCAAAGGGAAAACGCGGCTATATTCTTTCCCAGAAGAAAAAGCGGGGACTGATAACATTTATTCTGTTCCTGATTCCGGTAATTATATTTGTGACCGGTTTAATTCAAACAGGCACAAGACTTAATATGTTTACCTTCGTGGCAGTTATGGGATGCCTTCCGGCAAGCCGCTCTGCAGTTGGTATGGTGATGATGTTTATGCAAAAGCCTATAAGTGAAGAGATTTATCAGAAGATTCAGTCTCATGTAAAAGATATGGTTTGCGCTTATGAGCTGACGATTACTGCTTATGAGAAAAATACCCCCATTGACAGTCTGGTGGTATGCGGCACTCACGTCATAGGGTATAGCAGCAGTCCAAAGGCAGACCCATCTTTTGCAGAAAAGCATATAAAGGAGATACTGAAAGGCAACGGATATAAATCAAATGTAAAAATTTTTACCGATCTGAAACATTATCTGGAAAGAATTGATATGCTTTATCCAAAGAAAGAGGAACTGGAAGCAGAGGGAACCTTTACCCCCAGTGAAGATTATCCGGATCTTAGCAGAAGCGAATTGATGAAGCATGTAATACTGGCGATCTCTTTATAAGAACGAGGAAGAAAGGTGACAGCTTTGCAGGCAAAAGAGTGTTTGAAAATTGCTTTCTACAAATGGCGGGAATGAATTTTCAGAAACCCTCTGGCCTGCAGTATGCAGCGGTACAAATATGAAATTAGTAATTGTAAATGAAAATGAAGCCGGTCAGCGTCTGGATAAACTGCTGGCAAAATATCTAAGTGAAGCATCCAAAAGCTTCCTCTATAAAATGCTTCGTAAAAAAAATATAACTTTGAACAACAAAAAAGCAAATGGAAATGAAAAAACCGCACTTCATGATGAAATACGGTTTTTTCTCTCTGATGAAACTTTTGAAAAATTTTCAAAGAAAAATACGGATATTACCAACATTAAAATCACCAGTAAACTTCAGATTATCTATGAAGACAAGCATATACTCCTATTGAATAAACCGGCAAATATGCTTTCCCAAAAGGCGAAGAGCAGTGATATTTCCATAAATGAAGAAATGCTTGCATATCTTCTTGAAACAGAGCAGATTACCGGGGAAGAACTGAAGACTTTCCGTCCGGCAGTCTGCAACCGTTTAGACCGCAATACAAGTGGTTTGATTGTAGCAGGGAAAACGCTGATTGGACTGCAGACCATGGCTGAGGTTTTTAAGGACAGGAGCCTGCACAAATATTATCTCTGCCTGGTTTCTGGAGAAGTGGCTAAAGAGCAGACGATTGATGGCTGGCTTACAAAAGATGAAAAGCAAAATAAGGTACAGATCAGCCGGGAATGTACAGAAGGTGCGCTTCCCATACACACCCAGTATACGCCTTTGGAAACGAAAAATGGTATTACTTTATTAAAAGTCTGGCTGATCACAGGAAGATCCCACCAGATCCGCGCTCATCTGGCATCCATCGGACATCCCATAATCGGAGATGCCAAATATGGAAACCGAAAAGTAAATCAGAAGTTTGCGGAAGCATTTGGAGTCAAATATCAGATGCTTCATTCCTATCAATTGGTGATGCCGCAGATCAAAGGGGAACTGGGCTATCTTTCTGGAAAAGAATTTACGGCTAAAGTGCCGCTTGTGTTTGACAAGGTCTTTGGGATATGTTAAACGTTTCCTGATTGATTTGAAACATAAAACAGAAAGGATCATCCATATGTCAACATGGAATTCAAGAGGACTTCGAGGGTCCACATTGGAAGACTTAATCAACCGTTCTAACGAACAGTATCAGGAAAAGGGACTGGCATTGATTCAGAAAATCCCCACTCCGATTACCCCAATCAGAATTGATAAAGAGAACCGTCATATTACACTGGCATATTTTGAACAGAAAAGTACGGTTGATTATATTGGAGCAGTGCAGGGAATACCTGTTTGTTTTGACGCAAAAGAATGTAATGCGGATACTTTCGCGCTCCAGAATATCCACGAGCATCAGGTACAGTTTATGGGAACCTTTGAACAGCAGGGTGGGATTTCTTTTTTGATTATCTTCTATACCAAAAAGAATGAATTTTTTTATCTGCCCTATGAGCGAGTGAAATTTTTCTGGGACAGGGCGGCAGAAGGCGGCAGAAAAAGCTTTCGTTATGAAGAACTTCCCCAGGAATTTAAGCTGGAGAGTAAAGGTGGTATTTTAGTACCTTATTTAGATGCACTGCAAAAGGATTTAGATATGAGGGATTGACTTTTTTTCGTCCATCTATTATAATGTTAAATAATTTTATATAGTAGTGAATTATCACGTTACCACGATAAAGTAAAGCGAATTAAGATTTTCAGAAAGAGGAGAGAGAGATGAATCAACGATTATTACATACGCCGGAAGGTGTCAGGGACATTTATAATGCAGAGTGTGAAAAGAAACTTACTTTACAGGACAATCTGCATAAAGTCTTAAAATCCTATGGCTACCGGGATATAGAAACGCCGACTTTTGAATATTTTGATGTATTTGGTCAGGATGTTGGAACCATTCCATCCAAAGATCTGTATAAGTTCTTTGACAGAGAAGGAAACACACTGGTTTTAAGACCGGACTTTACACCGTCCATTGCAAGGGCAGCAGCAAAGTATTTCACGGAAGAAGATCTTTCCGTGCGTCTCTGCTATATGGGCAACACCTTTATTAACAACTCCAGTTATCAGGGGCGTTTAAAAGAAACAACCCAGCTGGGAGCGGAATTTATCGGAGATGACAGTGTGGATGCAGATGCGGAGATTATCACCCTGGTCATTGAGACACTGCGCAGTGCAGGACTCAAAGATTTCCAGATCAGCATCGGTCATGTGGAATTCTTCAAAAGCCTGATAACGGAAGCAGGGATTGATGAGGAAAATGTGGGGACAGAGGAAGAACTGCGTGAACTGATTTCCAATAAAAATATGTTTGGTGTGGAAGAACTGTTATCTGAAAAGAATATCAGTGAAGAATTAAAAAATGTGTTTGCAACCCTTCCTCAGCTGTTTGGAACAGTGGATGCACTGGAACGGGCAAAACTCCTTACTTCTAATCCAGGAGCACTGAAAGCAATTGCAAGACTGGAAGAACTATATGGCATTTTGAAATATTACGGTGTTGAGAAATATGTTTCTTTTGATCTGGGAATGATCAGCAATTATATGTATTATACCGGGATTATTTTCCGGGGATATACCTTTGGAACAGGGGATGCCATAGTGAAAGGCGGACGTTACGACCATATGATGGGACATTTCGGAAAAGATGCGCCGTCTATAGGTTTCGTAGTGGTAGTAGACCAGCTGCTGACAGCTCTGTCCAGACAGAAAATCGATGTGCCGGTGGAGCAGGTAAACCGTCTGATCTTATATAAAAAAGAGCAGAGAAAAGAAGCGATTACACTGGCAAAGCATCTTCGGATAGAAAATAATTATGTGGAACTGATCTGTCAGAAGGAAAGTCTGTCCTTAGAGGATTATCTGATATTTGCAAGGCGCAGCCGCATTACGGAAATCTTGTATTTTGAGGAAAAGGATAGAATACTGTCTGTAAATACAGAAACGAAGGTTATGAAACCTGCGGAACTTACAACGTTATTGCTATAATAAAAAAAGCTGCAGTAAATGCAGCACTGGAGGATAAGGTGTGAAAGAAAACGTTTCACACCCACTATATTTAAAGCTGCAGTAAATGCAGCACTGGAGGATAAGGTGTGAAAGAAAACGTTTCACACCCACTATATATTTAAAGCTGCAGTAAATGCAGCACTGGAGGAGGATAATGAGATATTTAACGTTTGCCCTTGGGAAAGGACGATTGGCGAAACAGACCCTGGAGGTTTTTGAAAAAATAGGAATTACCTGTGAAGAAATGAAAGACCCGACCAGCCGGAAACTGATTTTTGTAAATGAGGAACTGAAATTGAAATTTTTCTTGTCTAAAGGTCCGGATGTACCCACTTATGTAGAGTATGGTGCGGCTGATATCGGAATTGTAGGAAAAGATACCATTGCAGAGGAACAGAGGAAGCTGTATGAAGTACTGGATCTGGGATTCGGAAAATGCCGGATGTGTGTCTGCGGTCCGGCTTCTGCAAGAGAATTATTAAAGCACCAGGAATTAATCCGGGTTGCAACAAAATATCCGAACATTGCAAAAGATTATTTTTATAATAAGAAGCATCAGACGGTAGAGATTATTAAACTAAACGGCTCGATTGAGTTAGCGCCCATTGTGGGACTCTCGGAAGTAATTGTGGATATTGTGGAAACGGGTTCCACGCTCAGGGAAAACGGATTGGAGATTTTAGAAGAAATCTGTCCGTTATCTGCAAGGGTGGTAGTAAACCAGGTAAGTATGAAAATGGAAAACGACAGAATTACGAAGCTTTTAACGGATTTAAAAGCAGTCTTATAAGTGCAGGAAAACCTAGGAGGTTATTATGAGAATTGTTGAATTGACGAAAGATACCATGCAGAATGTACTGGAAGACCTCTTGAAGCGGAGTCCAAACAGTTACGGAGAGTTTGAAGGACGTGTGACAGAGATAATCCAGAATGTAAAAAATGACAGGGATAAGGCAGTCTTTGATTATACCAGGCGTTTTGACGGGGCAGATATAGGCGCAGAGAATATCCGGGTGACGGAAGAGGAAATTCAGGAAGCATATGAACAGGTGGATAAAAGTCTGGTAGAGGTGATCCGGAAAGCATTGGTAAATATTCGTTCCTATCATGAAAAGCAGCGGCAGTACAGCTGGTTTGACAGCAAACCGGACGGAACAATGCTGGGCCAGAAGGTAACACCGCTCTCTAAAGTAGGGGTTTATGTTCCTGGGGGCAAGGCAGTTTATCCATCTTCTGTTTTAATGAATATTGTGCCAGCCAAGGCAGCAGGTGTTGAGAAGATTATTATGACAACACCACCTGGGAAAGACGGTAAAGTAAATCCTTCTACTCTTGTGGCAGCCCATGAGGCAGGGGCGGATGAAGTATATAAGGCAGGCGGTGCCCAGGCAATCGCGGCACTGGCATTTGGTACGGAGAGTATCCCTAAAGTAGACAAGATTGTAGGACCCGGCAATATTTATGTGGCGCTGGCGAAAAAAGCAGTCTATGGGCATGTGAGCATCGATTCTGTTGCAGGCCCGAGTGAGATACTGGTTCTTGCAGACGAGACAGCCAATCCCAGGTTTGTTGCAGCAGACCTTTTATCCCAGGCAGAGCATGATGAGATGGCTTCGGCGATTCTTATTACAACCAGCCGGGAACTGGCAAAGGAAGTATCGAAAGAAGTGGATGCCTTTACCGCGGAGCTATCCAGAAAAGAAATTATTCAGAAATCCCTTGATAATTACGGCTATATTTTAATCGCTGAAAATATGGAAGATGCAATTGATACGGTAAATGAAATCGCATCAGAGCATCTGGAGATCGTAACGAAAGATCCTTTCCAGGTAATGACCAAAATTAAAAATGCAGGTGCCATTTTTATCGGAGAGTACAGCAGTGAGCCTTTGGGCGATTATTTTGCAGGACCAAACCATGTATTGCCTACGAATGGCACAGCGAAATTCTTTTCTCCTTTAAGTGTTGATGATTTTATTAAAAAATCCAGTATTATTTATTATTCCAGGGAAGCTCTGGAGCCAATTCATGAGGACATTATTAAATTTGCAACAGCGGAACAGCTAACCGCCCATGCGAATTCTATTAAAGTCCGCTTTGAAAAATAGGAGGCATTTATGACCAGGATAAAAACAATTGAGAGAAATACCCGGGAAACCCAGATCAGCCTTACTCTGGATCTGGATGGAACGGGAAAATCAGATATCCATACCGGCATAGGTTTTTTTGACCATATGCTGGATGGCTTTACCAGACATGGATTATTTGACCTTAAGGTTTGTGTAACCGGGGATCTGGACGTAGACTGCCATCATACAATCGAAGACACCGGAATTGTACTGGGTACGGCTATCCGGGAAGCTGCAGGGGACAAAAGGGGAATCCGCCGTTATGGTGATATTATACTTCCCATGGATGAAACACTGGTGCTTTGTGCCATTGACTTAGGCGGCAGACCGTATCTGTCCTATGATGCATCTTTTAGTGCGGACCGTATGGGCGATATGGATACCGAGATGGTAAAAGAGTTTTTCTATGCCGTTTCATATGCAGCGGCAATGAATCTGCATATGAAGGTCTTGACACCGGGGAATAACCACCATATGGCAGAAGCAATGTTCAAGGCATTTGCCAAGGCTTTAGATGAAGCAGTTACTTATGATTCCAGAATAATGGACGTGTTATCAACGAAAGGGAGTTTGTAATGATACATAAGAAATTAATACCTCATATTTTTATTAAAAAAGGAATTGCCGTAACGGGATTTTTCGATAACCGTGTATTTGCAGATGGAGATGTGGTTAAGCTCGCACAGCATTACAGCAACAATGGTGCGGATGAATTAATCATCTTTGATTTATCCAATACGGACAGCGAACATGACCAATCTTTAAAGCTGATTAAAGAAATTTCAAGAGAAATAGATATTCCCATCCTGGGCGGCGGAAATATAAAAAGAGTAGAAGATGTAAAAAAACTGATATATGCAGGCTGCAAAAAAGCCTTTTTAAATATGGCTAAGAAAAGCAACCTGGATCTAATGCCGGAAGTATCCAAGCGCTTTGGCAAAGAGAAAATTGCGGCATGTGCAGATAATTTTGCATTATTAAAAGAGCAAAAGGAACTCCTTGAGACCTATACAAGCGAAGTCTTATTATTAGGTGATAACCTTCATTTATACGAAGCAGTAAGTGCTGTTTCTGTAGGAGCCGTACCGATTCTGTCGCTGTTGGATAAGGAAAAGATGATTGCACTTTTATCCATCGAACAGGTATCCGGCATATCCGGTAATCTATTATCAGATCCGTCCATAGATCTGATGGATTTAAAAGGGGAACTTAAAAGAAGGGGCATTGTGGTGAACACCTATGAAAGCAAGCTTAAATGGTCTGATTTTAAGTTAAATTCCGATGGAATGATGCCAGTAGTAGTCCAGGATTATAAAACACAGGAAGTACTTATGATGGCATATATGAATGAGCCTGCATTCGAGACTACAATTAAGACAGGCAAGATGACATACTGGAGCAGAAGCCGGAACGAGCTTTGGACAAAAGGGCTTACAAGCGGACACCTGCAGTATGTAAAAGAACTTCGGATCGATTGTGATAATGATACGATTCTGGCAAAAGTTTCCCAGGTAGGTGCAGCCTGCCATACGGGACACCAAAGCTGCTTCTACCGTGATCTGGTAAAGAAAGAATACGACAATACCAATCCAATGAAAGTATTCGATGATGTATATTCAGTAATCAAAGACCGGAAGGATCATCCGAAAGAAGGTTCTTATACAAATTATCTCTTTGATAAAGGCATTGATAAAATCCTGAAAAAAGTTGGCGAGGAAGCTACGGAAATCGTAATTGCAGCTAAAAATCCGGATCCGGAAGAAATCAAATATGAGGTATCGGATTTCCTGTATCATGTAATGGTACTCATGGTTGAGAGAGGCGTTACATGGGAGGATATTACGAAAGAACTGGCGCAGAGGTAAAGAGTGGTGTTTTCCCGCTCTTTTCCCGGGATTTATTAACATCCCATAAAAATTTTCACCGTAAAAGTTTATCCTATAAATTGTAGTCCCCCTATTGCGAAAATGTTACAATTCTGTTAAAATCTACTAAGAGTATTCTTTACATATGCTCTGAAGAAATAAAAAGGGGGAGCTATTCTTTGAAGTACAACAGGAAAAAGACACAATTGCGGATGATCCTTTTATTATTCTGCGTATTGATCGGTTTTGCTTTGAGCGATTCTACGGCACAGGCGGCAAAGAGAACCGGCTGGAAGACGGTAAAAAGTTCGAAGTATTACTATGTTTCCGGGAAAAAGGTAAAAAATAAGTGGAAAAAGATCAATAAAAAATGGTATTATTTCGACAGAAAAGGCAAAATGCTGAAGAAGCGCTGGGTTGGGGATTATTATCTTGGCTCAAAGGGCTACATGTTGACGAATAGATGGATCAAAAGCTATTTTGTCGGGGAAGACGGTAAATGGATTCCGAAATTCAGAGGTGGATGGCAGAAAATCGGCGGCAAATGGTATTATTATACCAAATCAGGGAAAAAGAAAACGGGCTGGATTACTTCAAAGGGAGACCGCTATTTCCTGGATTCTAAAGGTGTAATGAAGACAAAGTGGACAGCAGTTAAGAAAAAGAATTACTATTTTTCCAGCTCCGGTGCACTGCAAAAAAATACCTGGCTGAAAAAAGGCAAGTATTATTACTATGTGAATTCCAAAGGGGTTATGGATGCTTCCAGAAAAATGAATACCAAAAGCATCAATACGGCTACTTATCTGGAATACCGCAGCAGTACCTTGTCAGTGAAGATTAATAAAAAGCAGAATTATAGTTCTGTGTACTGGGTGGCACGCATTAAGACCAGTAATCCCAAACAGCTGCGCTCAGCCATGTCTTACGGGTCCTATGGAGGATCCAGACAGCTTACCTCACAGGCGGTATCTTCTAACGGTGGAATAATCGGCATCAACGGAAGCGCATTCTCTTATTCTACTGGACAGCCGTCACCGCTTGGCATGTGCATCAAAAACGGTAAGATTTATGGCAATTATGCAACCAGCTATACGACTATGGCAGTTAAAAAGGATGGAACAATGTACACTCCGCCAATGGGATTATGGGGACAGTCCCTTCTGGATATGGGTGTCAAAGACACTTATAATTTCGGTCCGGTTCTGATTAATAATGGAATTGCCGCACCACTGGATATGCAGAATTTTTCTTTGACCAGCTATAAAGATCCACGTACTGTAGTAGGAATGGTTCGGCCCAATGACTACGTTATACTGGTAGCGGACGGAAGGCGTTCAGGCTATTCTCTTGGTCTTGACCATTATGAAATGATTGCAGAACTGCAAAGACAGGGATGCCGCTATGCTTACAATTTAGATGGCGGAGGCTCCACAACGCTTTATTACGATGGAAAGGTTTTAAACAGGCCTTCTGATGGAGCGGAACGCCTCTGTGCAGATTTTCTTTATTTTACTAATTAAACACATGTGATACATAAGTACCCGCTATTAACCACAGCCGTTTGCTCCAAAAAGGAGCAGGCGGCTTATTGCTACCCAAAACCGCTTTATAAGTGGCACATATCCTTTAACATCCAGGGTGTTCATTGAAAACCCGGATTCAAGGGTTCCATGTCAGTATTTGTCAGTTTCGACAGAAAATTTGATTTATCCACGAAATGATTGCAGAAAAAGAAAAGTAAGATTATAATAGAGAAAGCAACAAATGTACTGAGGAGAAAATACTACGCGTATCAAAAACGGAAATTTAGGCCGTATACTTCAAGAATGCGGCTCAGCATGCGCAGTAGTGCTGTATTAAGAGATGAAAAGCTTTCATATAATAAACAAAATTGCCTGTGTGATCTTTATTTTAGCAGCTGTCTTCTTTGTGCAGACAGCAGTAAGAAACACTTTTTTTCCAGCTGCTGCCGCTCACCGGGATAAGTACCATTCCCAGACTGCCGGTACGGAAAACCAGTATAGCATTTATACTGCGGAGCACACCATAAATGAGCAGGTTTTGGAACATTCTGTGCCTCCGGGCAGAGTCCTTTTAAATCAGGTATACAGTCTGTTTCGCGGAGATCTGTCTTCTGGTTCCTGGATCTCAGAACTGTATATGCCTCAGAGCATCTATTACATGATGTTCGGCGGAGGCGTATTTTTGCTGTTCTTATATCGGGCTTCGCTGCCCGTCCAGTTTTATGACAAACTGAATATTACCCATGAGTCAGACGGGAAAAAGCGTCCGCTGTAAATTCTGCGTATCTTTTGGTTATGCACAGGTTACAGTGTAAATATTATGACAAGAATGGGAGAAAAAAGAATGGAACTATCTGATATTTTAATGCTTCTCGGCGGTCTTGCCTTGTTTTTATACGGCATGCAGATGATGAGCAGCGGCTTAGAGATGGCCGCCGGAAACAAGATGAAACAAATCCTCGAAAAACTCACCTCCAACCGGTTTAAAGGAGTTTTGGCGGGAGCAGCCATAACGGCAGTAATCCAATCCTCTTCAGCTACGACTGTTATGGTCGTTGGTTTTGTAAACTCTGGTCTTATGACCTTAAAACAGGCGGTATGGGTAATCATGGGCGCCAATATCGGTACCACCATCACCGGACAGCTGATCGCATTGGATATCGGTATGATCGCTCCGCTGATCGCCTTTCTGGGCGTTGCAGCAATTCTTTTTGTTAAGAATGAAAAAGTAAAGCATATCAGTGAAATATTTGCAGGTCTGGGTGTGCTTTTTATCGGTATGGATATGATGGGTTCTGCCATGGTACCTCTTCAGAACTCCGAAACCTTTATCCATTTCATGACAACCTTCCGCAATCCGCTGGTAGGTATTTTAATTGGTGCTGTCTTTACTGCCATCATACAGTCTTCCTCAGCTTCGGTCGGCATCCTGCAGGCTTTGGCCGGTACCGGTATGATTCCGCTGTCCAGCGCAGTATACATTTTGTTCGGACAGAATATCGGAACCTGTATCACAGCAGTTTTAGCATCCATTGGCACTAAGACCAATGCAAAACGGACGACGGTCATTCACCTGATGTTTAATGTTATCGGAACTTTTATATTTACAGTAATCTGTCTGATCACTCCATTTACAGTTCTTATGGAGCAACTTACTCCCGGGAATTCAGTGGCTCAGATTGCCAATGTACATACGGTGTTTAATATTGTCACCACGCTGCTTTTGCTGCCATTTGGTACTTATATGGCACATCTGGCAGAAAAGATTCTGCCGGATAAACAAAGTGAACAGGAAGAAATGCTGCATCTGCAATACATACAGCCCTTTGAAAGCCACTATGCAATGGGGCAGGGGGCATTGGTTCTGACACAGATTGACCAGGAGATCGAGCGGATGCGGAACATGGTCTGTGAGACCGTTACCGGTAGTTTTGATGCCGTACTTCACAGCTCATCAAATGATAAAGAGGAGCTGGAGCAGAAGGAGGATTATATTGATTATCTGAATGCAGAGGTTTCCCGGTATATTGTGTCTGTTATGCACCATGAGATGGCAGCGGAAGATTCGGTCAAAATCAGTGGATATTACAAGATTCTTGGTAATTTGGAGCGAATCGGTGACCATGCCATGAATATTCTCGGGTATGCTGTCAGTATGAAGAAAATGAATGTTAATTTTTCAGATAAGGCAAAAAAAGAGATACTGATTATGAGAGATATGAGCCTTCAGATTCTGGAAGATGTGGCTGGCAGCAATGTATCTGATATAAAAACGATGCTGGAGAAAACTTCCCGTGACGAACAGAAAATTGATGATATAAGAAATGAGAATCTGAAACAGCAGATGGAGAGGATGGGAAAGAGCGAATGTATCGCTGACGCAAGTATTTTCTTTTCCGAGTTGCTGACAGATTTTGAACGTATCGGAGACCATGCATTAAATATAGCAGAACAGTATCATGAAATGCTGACAAGAGTTATCTGATTTATAATTCCCAGGAATAAGGCAGTCTGATATTCCTTTGCTTTTGAACCGTCATGCTGTAACAACTGGCATTTACGGGTTGTACCATTTCTGATTTTAGTCTATAATGAAGAAAAATAGAGTTGGAAGGAAAGCTGGAAAATAGAATGGCAAAAGAACGAGCTAATATTTATACAATTGCAGAAGAAGCAGGCGTTTCACCTTCTACCGTTTCACGGGTAATGAGCAATGCGGCCAGAGTCAGTGCAGAAAAACGTAAACGAGTGGAAGCGGCTATCCGCAAATATGATTATAAACCGAATGCTCTGGCGCAAGGGCTAAGTACTTCGAGAACAAAAATGATTGGAATTGTGGTAGCGCATATTGAGAATGTGTTTTATTCCAAGATGGCTGCAGAATGTGAACGTGTAGCAAATGAAAGAGGCTATATGCTAATGATGCTCAGTTCTTTGAGTGACTTTGAACTGGAAAAGCGACAGATACAAAAATTGTATGAACAGTGTGTAGATGCAATTATTATACTAGGGGGAAATGTAGATCAGGTAGTAGCAGATGAGGAATATGTAGAGATTATAAATCGGATTTCTGAAACAATTCCAGTAGTAGCTACAGGACGGCCTCAAGGTGTAAATTGTTATAAGATTGGGATGGATGAAGGATATGCGATGGAACTTGCCATGAATTATTTAGTTAATTTAGGCCATAAGGAAATTGCAGCTATGGGAGGTTGTAAGACGGTGAAATCAACCTTAGATAAAAGAATTCGTTACCGGAGCCTTATAAGGGAACATGGTTTGGAATACCGCGAAGAGTACCTGGTAGAAACCGAAAATTATAATTTTGATTCAGGCTACAATAGCATGAAAGAATTATTAAAAAAATCACTTCCATCAGCGGTGATCTGTATCAATGATTTTTTTGCCTGTGGCGTCATGAAAGCCATAGGGGAAGCAGGATTGAAAATCCCGGAGGATATTTCAATCATAGGGTTTGACAATACTATTTTATCTAGTATATTAATTCCGGATTTAACCGGTGTTGCCTGCGATTACGAGGATTTTTCAAAGAAGCTGGTCGAAACTGCAATAGGGGCTGCAGAGAGAAGAGAGATGCCAAAAGAGCAGATTACAGATGTTTCGTTAATTATCAGGTCATCCTGCAGGTTGATAAAATAAAATTTAAAATACATATATACAGAATCCACAATTTGAGTTCATACAAATTGTGGATTCTGCTATTTTCGTGAATGATGGCAATAAACATGTTGATTATTTCGTATGGTTTGTTATAATAATTTTTGAAAGCGGTTGCAAATTTTAAAATAATAACTAGGGTAATGATTAAAAAAATGTATATATTTGTCGTTTTGTTACAGGATAAAATAAAAATATTATGCATAATATCTTATTATTCTATAAAAATGTGAAATCGCTTTCAATATATTACAATCAACTATGACAAGGTAAAACACAGATCAGGAATTTGGAACGGGTATCATTTTTAGAAGCAGGAGGGCAGAATTATGAATAAGAAATTATTGCAGCTTATGCTGGCAGCATCTGTCTGTACCTTTCTTTTTTGCGGTTGTCAAAAAAAAGATACAGACGGAAAAATTGAGATTGAATTTATACACTGGGGTGGTGACTCTACTTACAGCGGTTGTTATAAAGACCGCATTGCCATGTTTGAAAAAGAGAATCCGGATATTAAGGTGAAAGTAACTACGGTTGCTTCAGATTATGATACAAAAGTACAAACGATGTTTGTTGGTAAAAATGCACCGGATGTTCTGCAGGTACAGCCAAGCAGTTGCACTACATTTGCAGAAAAAGGGGTATTGGAGGATTTAAGCGGACCGGTTAAAGAATCGGATTTAGATTTGGAGGAAACATTTGGTGGGGGTATGGATGGATATGAAACAGATGAAGGAATCTATGCATTACCTGACAGAGGCGGTACAACAATCACTTATTATAACAAAGATATGTTTGATGAAGCCGGTATTTCTTATCCGGATAAGGACTGGACGATGGATGATTATATGAAAGCATGTGAACGGTTGACAAAGGATACCGATGGAGATGGTGAGACTGACCAGTGGGGGGCTGCTTCTACAGATTATCTGGGAACATGTGGTCCACTAATTTTAAGCTATGGGGCAAATATCGTAAATGAGGATTATGAAATTGGTGTAGATTCAACTCAGATGAAAGAATTCATGGAAGACTATAATAAATGTTATCAAAATGGTTGGATTATTCCTTATGAAGAGTTAGAAAAGTCTGGATCTAATGGGGATAACTTTTTTGCACAGCAGCGTTGTGCCATGATTTTAACCGGATTCTGGAATGTAGAATCATATACAAAAATGGATGAACTCAACTTTGATATTGCGCCTACACCAACCCAAGAGACACCGGCAGCATGGGCTATGGGAAGTGCATTGTCCATTAACAAGCAGTCCAGCCCTGAGAAAAAAGAGGCAGCATGGCGGTTTATCCAATTTATGACAGGAGAAGAGGGGCAAAATATGCTGGCGCAAACCCTTGCAGACTGTCCGGCGAATCTCAAGGTATTAGGAAGTGATACCTTCGTCAATCAGGAGGTAAATGGTAAAAAGTTAAGTCTGGATGTTATTGGATTGGAACAAAGCAGGGTGAAAGTAGATGGAATCTCCAAAGGAGCATATAGCAGTGAATTGACAGGTGAACTGCAGTCGAGAATTAAAGAGATGCTCTTAGGAAGAGAAACTGTTGATGAGGCACTTAGAAATATGGATGGGAAATTGAAGAAACTTATCAAGTATTACAAATAGGACAGGAGGAATAAGAAATGTCACATTCAAAAAAAGCGGTAAGTTCCCGAAGAGAAGCAAATCAAAAACGGTGGTTTTTTATATTTATATCTCCATGGCTGATCGGTTTTCTGGTCTTGACGATTGGTCCTATGATTTTTTCCTTTCTGATTAGCTTTACAGACTGGGATTCTATTTCCAAGATAAATTTTACTGGTGTACATAATTATCAAAGGCTGTTGGAAGATGACAGGTTCATGATTAGTTTAAGAAATACGTTTGTCTATACGATCATCAGCGTACCGCTGAGTTTACTGATATCCCTTGCTATGGCATATTTACTTAGTTTCCGATTAAAAGGGATGAGGGTTTTCAGAACGTTGTACTATTTACCGGCTGTGGTACCGGCAGTTGCTTCCTGTATCCTGTTTAAGCGTATTCTGGCAACAGATGGTCTGGTTAACCAATTTCTGGGGATTTTTGGAATAAAGGGACCTGCATGGCTGCTCAGTAAGGATTATGTACTGTTCGGTTTTGTATTTCTTGCAATCTGGGGAGTGGGAGGCACCATGATTCTTTTGCTTTCTGCTATCAATAGTGTGGGCGAGGAAATGTACGAATCAGCTCTTATTGATGGTGCAACCAGATTTTATATGTTTCGCAAGATTACAATTCCACAGATTACACCAATTATTTTCTTTAATCTTATTACAGGTATCATTGGATCCTTACAGACTTTTACCCAGGTATACATGCTGACGGACGGCGGACCGGATTATGCCAGCAGTATGATTGTGCCTTACCTGTATCGCAATGCTTTTAGTTATTTCAGAATGGGATACGCGTCTTCTATGGCCTGGGTGCTGTTTATAATTGTTATGATTCTGTCTGTATTGGTACTGAAATCATCCAGCGCATGGGTCTTTTATGAGGAGGAGATAAAATAATGTTAGATAAAAATATGTCGCAGACTTCAAAAATAATTACGTATATTATATTGATTTTATTTGCAGGTATCCTTCTTTGCCCTTTTTTATATATGATTAGCATTGCACTGGCAACTCCGGATACCAATGCCAAAGAGCTGTTCACCATGATGCCGAAGGAGTTTTATTGGAAGAATTTTACGGAGCTGTTTTCCGGTGCATTTGACGGAGAAAAACCAATTGGAACATGGTTTTTAAATACGTTATTAGTAGTAGCATTAGGTATTGCCGGTCAGCTGTTTTCCAGTACTTTTGTAGCATTTGGTTTTGCGAGAATGCGTTACAAACATAAAAATAAATTATTTTTAATTATGCTGTGTACAATGATGCTGCCAGGGCAGATTACACTTATTCCGGTATTTTATTTATTTACCAGGGTTGGACTTTATAATTCTGTCTGGCCGCTCATTATTCCACAGTGGGTTGGATCAGCCTATAATATCTTTTTTACAAGACAGTTTATTTCTGCTATACCAGGTCAGCTATATGAGGCGGCTGAGATTGATGGATTAAGTTACATGGGTATATACCGAAAGATTGTAATACCATTAGTTAAACCTGCTCTGTGTGCTATCGCAATTTTCACTTTTAATGCAACGTGGGGAGATGTATTTGGACCATTAATCTATATTTCGGATACCAACAGGATGACTCTGGCGCTTGGAGCAGCAAATCTTTCTGCATCTTCAAATCCTACAGGAGCAATTAATTTATCTGTATGTATGTGCATGTCACTGCTTTTATCCATACCTCAGATTGTAGTTTATTTTGCGGGGCAGAAAAGTCTGTTCCATATTAATCTTGGAATTGGCAACAGTGGTACAAAGTAAAAGTAGGAAGGCAGCGGTGTAATGAAGAAAGATTTTTATAAGGTTTATGGATATATCAGTTATTTGAATTATATTCTCTGGCTGTTGGAACTAAATTTGCTGTTCTTTCTGGTAAACTTGCCGATAATGGGCCTTTTCTTATTTGTGAAATTTCAGCTCACGACAGCGCCGTTGTTTTTTGCAGCGGGAGTGACGGTTGGACCATCTCTTTATGCGATGTTTGAAAGTTTACGGGATGTGGAAAAAAACAATGGGATCATTATTTGCTACCTGAAATCCCTTAAAGCGAATTTTTTACCCTGTTTAAAAGTTACGATAATACTGGATTTTCTGATGATCCTAATTTTAAGTGAATTAACGATGATGGACAGATTACAAATAATGGAAGGTTTCAGATGGTTTCTAATTTTCTTTATGTGCATTCTGATTACCTTTAGTGTGAATTTATTTATAGTCTTTAGCACATGGAAGCAGACGGGAAAAGAGGCAGTTATACTTAACGCGAAACTAAGCATTGTTAAGGCGGGCAGATATAATTTAAGTTTAATGATTTGTCTTGGCACGTTTATACTGCTGCAATATGTACCTGTCTATATGATACTTTATGGATTTGCTCTGGCAGGTTTCTTATGCTATAAGAATTTCGTGCCTATCATACATTTCGTTAATGAAAGGCCAGAGAATACAAATCGGGAAACTTTGAATTAAAAAAAACTGTTTAGCCGGAATAATGCGGCAGATTTCAATAGATGAAAGAGATGGTGAAAAACTTGAATACAATTATAGAAAATAGAAATGAAAATTGGAAATTCCATTTAGGAGAATGTGAAGAAGCCTGGTATAAAGGATTTGATGATAGTCAGTGGAGAAGTGTCAGGCTGCCTCATGACTGGTCCGTTGAAATTCCATTTTCAAAAGAATATTCCAGTGGAACGGGATACGCTGCCGGCGGAGTCGGCTGGTATCGGCTGCGTTTTACACTTCCCAAAGAATATAAAGGAAAATGCATCCGGGTGGTTTTTGACGGGATTTATAAAAACAGCCAGGTTTGGTGTAATAGTTACTATCTGGGGAAAAGACCAAATGGATATACTACCTTTTCCTATGACTTAACTTCGTTTTTATGTTTTGGGGAGGAAATGGATAATGAGATCAGTGTAAAGGTGAACCATACGGATATTGCAGATTCAAGATGGTTTACCGGAAGTGGTATTACTAGAAAAGTTACATTTTTGATAGAAGAGAAAGTGCATCCAAAAGAGTATGGAATCTTTTTTCAGACAAAACAGATGAATAGGGATGCTGCACAGATAGAGGTAGCTAATTGTATCGAGAATACGTCAGATCAAAGCGTCACGGTTAATATAGAGACTATTTTATCAGATGCATGTGGAAATATCGCTTTACGAATAAAGGATAAAACAGTTTTAAATGCTCTTGAGACCAAAAAATGTATCATGTCTGGCATGGTATCTAATCCAAAACTGTGGTCACCCGAAGAACCGAATCTATATAAGATGCAAACCTTTTACAAAATTGATGATAAGGCACCCTATCAGGTGCAGGAAGAGATGGTCGGTATTCGGACGATCTGCTTCGATGCACAAAGAGGATTCTTTTTAAACGGCATAGAAACAAAGCTAAAAGGAGTCTGTATACATCATGATGGAGGCTGTCTGGGAGCGGCTATGGTGGCAGAAGTATGGCAGAGAAGACTGGAAATACTGAAAGACTGTGGATGTAATGCAATTCGATGCAGCCATAATCCACATATGCCGGAGTTATATCAACTTTGTAACAGTATGGGATTTTTCGTGATGGATGAGGCTTTTGATGAGTGGGAGAATGCCAAGAACAAATGGTCTGACGGGCATAATGTATATCCCCCTAAGCATCAGGGATATTTTGAGGATTTCCCCCAATATCATGAAGCTGATTTAAAAGCGATGGTAAGGCGGGGGAGAAATCATCCTTCTATAATCTTATGGAGCATTGGTAATGAAGTAGATTATCCAAATGATCCTTATTGTCATCCCATGTTTGAAACTATGACTGGTAATAACGATTCAAATAAGCCCGCTGCAGAGCGTATGTATGATCCTAACAGACCAAATACAAAGCGTTTGACAGTTTTGGCGAAGAGGCTTTCAGATATTGTTAAGCAGGAGGACAAGACAAGACCAGTTACCTTAGCAGCAGCATTTCCGGAACTTTCGTCCAAACTTGGGCTTTTGCATCCATTAGACGTTGTAGGATATAACTATAAGGAACACCTGTATGCAGACGATCACAAGGAGTTCCCTGACAAACCATTTTTGGGAAGTGAGAACAACCATAGCTACCAGGCATGGCTGGCAGTAAAGGAAAATCCATATATCAGCGGACAATTTTTATGGACCGGTATTGACTACCTGGGAGAGGCTCAGGGCTGGCCTGTGCATGGTTCACCGGCTGGAATTATAACCTGTGCCGGATATAGAAAACCAGAATTTTATAAAAGAAAATCTTTTTGGAGTAAAGAAGATGTCTTGCACATTTCCACAAGAAAGGATGATGGAAGAACGCAAGAGTGGATTCCGGTTAGTGATACCTGGAATTATGAAACAGGAGAGATGATTTTAGTTAAATGTTTTTCTAATCTCCCGGAAGTAAAACTATATTTAAATGAAAAACAGGCAGGCAGACAGAACCAGCTCCATGATGATGGTACGTTTTGCTTTCGGATACCGTTTGAACCTGGCATTTTAAAAGCAGTCGCTTGTGATGCGAGTGGGAGGATTTGTTTGACCCATCAATTAAAAACCTCAGATGGAGCAAAGAAAATAGTATGGGATTTGTGGAAAGGAAAAGATGCTATAACAAATACTTGCTGGAATGAAATTTCTGCAAGACCGGGTTATCTATATCAATTAGAGATCAAACTTATGGATGATGCCGGTCAGATCCCAGTCGGGGATGACCGAAAGATTAAAATCCAGGTAAATGGAGATGGGGAACTTGCCGGAATCGAAAATGGAGATTTGTCTGATGTTACGCCGTATTCTTCGAATGAGCGAAAAACATACAATGGACAGTTGATTGTGTTTATTAGACGAACGGGCATAAGAAAGATCTATGTGGAAATAGAGTCAGATATGGGTATACATAAATTAGAGATTGATTAAATTAGGTCTTTTGTGTACCCGGCTGGTCAATGGAGGGATTGCTGAGGCAGTTCCTCTTTTTCTGATATGCTCTAATACTACAGGGAACGATTTTATCTTAAATTGGGGTTTAGCTAAGGAAAGACGCTTTGTGTAATATAGGTAGTGTGCGGAAAGATGGGGATGGGAAACTGGTATGGACTCCGTCAGCTTGCCGCAGAACTGGTATTTTCTAACCTTTGCAGAGCGCTTTTTGGCGGCACGCGGGCATTCGCTCCGAAATCCTGATGCATTTCGCAGCTCACTGCCCGCTTAGTATCCGATGGGAGCCAATCGAATACTATCCGCCAAAAAACACTCCGCAAAGGTAAGTAAATACTCAGCTCTGCTCTACGCTTCCTCCGCCCATACCAGTTTCCCATCCCCATCTTTCCGAGATTCAAGTTGAGAAAACCAGCTTTGTATCAACGAATGCCCTCTTCTCTTTTCGTATATTACCTATCATATACAAAGCGTCTTACTCAGCTAAACCCAAATTTAAGATGAAACTGTTCGCTGCAGTACTAAAAAGTCCCTCTTTTATTTCTTCGACGTTTAGAAAAGCGCAAATATCAGGAAATCTAGACAGGCAATAAAGATTTACTTGAAGTTCTTCCAGAAACTTCGTATAATTAGGCAGGTGTGGATAATTATTCGCATAGGGCTTACGCAATACATTTTATGAGCACAATATAATGAATCAAAAATCATTCTAAATTGAGCAATAGAAACAGGTGAAAGATTTATTATACAATATCAACAAAATACAAGGAGATATAATGAGAAAACTAGCTTTAAATGATGAAATACTGCTAAAAATCGAGAAGCCTGCCCGCTACATCGGTAATGAGGTCAACTCGGTTATAAAAGATAAAGAAAAGGTGGATATCCGCTTTGCCATGTGCTTTCCCGATGTCTACGAGATCGGGATGTCACATCTTGGAATTCAGATTCTTTATGATATGCTGAATCGAAGAGAGGATATCTGGTGTGAAAGGGTGTATTCTCCATGGATGGATCTGGATAAGGTTTTAAGAGAAAAGGATATCCCGTTGTTTGCACTGGAATCACAGGAGCCAATCAAAGAATTTGATTTTCTTGGAATCACCATTCAATATGAGATGTGCTATACAAATATACTGCAGATACTGGATCTGAGTAAAATTCCGCTTCTAAGCAAAGACAGAGATGAGAATTGTCCAATCGTAATCGGCGGTGGTCCATGCAGTTATAATCCAGAACCCCTGGCGGATTTCTTTGACTTGTTTTATATAGGAGAAGGAGAAACGGTATATTTCAGATTAATTGATCTGTATAAAGAATATAAATCCAATGGAAAAGGAAGGAAGGCATTTTTAGAAGCTGCTGCCCTCATCCCCGGAATTTATGTACCGTCTCTTTACGAAGTAACATACAAAGAAGACGGAACCATTGCTTCTTTTCAACCAAAAAGTGCGGATACACCGGCATTTGTAGAAAAACAGATTGTAATGGATATTACGGATACTTATTATCCGAAAGCACCGGTTGTTCCGTTTATTAAAGCAACCCAGGACAGGGTAGTGCTGGAAATACAAAGGGGCTGTATCCGTGGATGCCGTTTCTGCCAGGCGGGAATGCTTTACCGGCCCACCAGAGAGCGGGATCTTGCTATGCTGAAGGAATACGCATATGAAATGCTGAAAAATACCGGGCATGAAGAAATTTCCTTAAGTTCATTAAGCTCCAGTGACTATTCCCAGCTGGAAGGATTAGTTAACTATTTAATCGAAGAATTCAAAGGAAAAGGGGTTAATATTTCCCTGCCATCCCTTCGTATCGACGCTTTTTCCCTGGATGTTATGAGCAAAGTGCAGGATGTGAAAAAGAGCAGCCTTACATTTGCTCCGGAAGCCGGCTCCCAGCGCCTGCGCGATGTAATTAACAAAGGGCTGACCGAAGAAAATATTATAGAGGGTGCAGGCCAGGCATTTGAAGGCGGCTGGAACAGGGTAAAGCTGTATTTTATGCTGGGACTTCCTACTGAGACGGAAGAAGATATAAAAGAGATCGCACATCTGGCTGACCGCATTGCCAGACGGTATTATGAGATACCCAAAGAGGAGCGAAACGGTAAATGCCAGATTACGGTCAGTACCTCATTTTTTGTGCCAAAACCTTTTACGCCGTTCCAATGGGTAGGGATGAACACAAAAGAAGAATTCTTAGGAAAAGCCAGAATAGTTAACCAGGAAGTGAAGGACCAGTTAAATCGCAAAAGTATTAAATATAACTGGCATGAAGCGGATGTTACTGTTTTGGAAGGGCTGCTGGCACGAGGAGACCGCAGAGTAGGGGCAGCCATACTGGATGCTTATCAAAACGGTGCACTTTACGATGCATGGTCCGAGACTTTTAAGAATCAAACCTGGATGGAAGCATTTGTACACACGGGAATAGATCCGGATTTCTATACGACCAGAGAACGTTCCATGGATGAAATACTTCCCTGGGATTTTATACAAATCGGTGTTTCAAAGAATTTCCTGATACAAGAATGGAAAAAAGCGGTTTCAGAAACAATTACAAATAACTGCCGTCAGGGTTGCTCTGGATGCGGTGCGGGAATATACAAAGGAGGCGTGTGTATTGAAAGTAAGAATTAAATTTGCCAAAGAGGGTGCTATGAAATTTATCGGACACCTTGATATCATGCGCTATTTTCAAAAAGCAATGCGAAGGGGAAATATTGACATTGCTTTTACTGAAGGGTTCAGCCCCCATATGATTATGTCATTTGCAGCCCCTCTGGGTGTGGGTCTTACCAGTACGGGAGAATATCTGGATATTGAAGTTCAGACTGAAATTTCATCAAAAGACGCAATTGAGCAGTTAAATGCTTGCATGGTGGAAGGAATGAAAGTCTTAAGTTTCCGAAGAATTCCCCAGGAAAAAGCAAGCAAAGCGATGTCTCTGGTTGCTGCTGCCGATTATCTGGTAAACTTCAGAGAAGGGAAAGAACCGGATCAGGATTATAAGAGCCGGCTGGCGGAGTTTTATGACCGGGAAACCATCACAATTATAAAGAAAACAAAAAAAAGTGAAAAAGAAGTAGATATCAAGCCTATGATATATGCTTTGGAACTTCGGGAAGACGGAATATATATGCAGCTTGCTACAGGAAGTGTCAATAATCTGAAGCCGGAACTTGTGATGGAGGCATTTGCCCAGTATCTGGGAATGGAAATGGAACCATTCAGTCTGTTGGTTCATCGGCTGGAAGTCTATGCAGATCTTGGAAATGAGAAAAAGCGCAGTCTGGTTTCTCTGGAAGATCTGGGAGAGGATATTCCCGGGTAGCAATGGAGATGGAAGAAAAAAACAGTAAGCTGGTTATCACAAGGGAGGAGGGGCAGATTTTAACAACGCTCCTTCAGGATGGAAAACCGGTAGAATTTCATTTAGAACCGGAAGGGGTAGATTCACTTCTGGGAAATATTTATATCGGAAAAGTACAGAATATTGTACAAAATATCCAGGCTGCTTTTATTGAAATCAAAAGTGGTTTGCCTTGTTACTATTCTTTGGAAGAAAATCCTACACCTTACTATACCAGTAAAATGAACTCCCGCAGATTGGTGGCGGGAGATGAGCTTCTGGTGCAGGTAAGCCGTGAAAATATGAAAACGAAGGCACCTACTGTCACTTCTAATTTAAGCTTTACCGGCAAATATCTGGTTCTGACAAGTGGAAACACACGGATAGGGGTCTCAGGTAAACTGTCTCCATCTCAGAGAAAAGACCTTAAGAACCTGCTGGAAGAATACCGCTCAGACCAATATGGCTGGATTATCCGTACCAATGCAGCGCAGGCAACACATGAGGAGTTAAGGCAGGAAGTCTGCCAATTGGCAGGACAATATGAAAACTTAAAGGAACGGGCCAGATTCAGGACCTGTTTTTCGTGTCTTTACCAGACACCCAAGAATTATCTGACCCAGCTGCGGGATACTTACAGCGGCAAACTGGAAACAATTCTAACAGATGACCAGGGGTTGTATGATTCCATGCAGGAATTCCTTGCCGAATACCAGCCGGAGGATCTGGATAAACTGTCATTTTATGAAGATTCCCTGCTGCCCCTGAAAAAACTGTACAGTCTGGATCAGGCTTTAAAAGATGCATTGAAAGAGCGTGTATGGCTGAAATCCGGAGCTTATCTGGTCATTCAGCCTACGGAAGCCCTGACATCCATCGACGTGAATACGGGCAAATATGACGGTCATAAGAATCAGGAAGCAACCTTTTTAAAAATCAATCAGGAAGCAGCCAGGGAAATTGCCAGGCAGCTGCGGCTGCGCAATATTTCGGGCATTATTATTGTTGATTTTATTAATATGAAATCTCCTGATTCTAAAAAGCAGTTATTGGATGGATTTGAGGCATATCTGTCCAAAGATCCCGTCAAAGCGTCACTGGTAGATATGACGGCATTAGAACTGGTGGAAGTAACCAGGAAAAAAGTTAAAAAATCCCTGGCAGAACAGGTAAAAGCAATTACTGAGATACAAAGGAAGTGACTTAATGATCAGAGCGGATTTACATTTACACAGCCGTTATTCCGATGGCAGTGATTCAGCAGAAGAGGTTTTTGAAAAAAGCGTCCGGGAAGGACTGGATGTGATTGCACTTACAGACCATGATGCGCCGCCAAAAGAAGATATTCTGAAAGCGCTTGGCAGAAAACACCATATTCAGGTAATTATGGGAATGGAATGCGGCAGCAGGGATTCTGAGACAAAACTGGATGCCCATATCCTGGCATACAATATAGCCGATTATGAGCCGGTTGCCAGACTGATGAAGCCGGTACTTGAAATGCGTCATGAGCGGAGCTTATGGCAGATTAAACGGCTTCGGGAAATGGGTTATGAGATCAGCCGCGAAGAAGCAGAAAAAGAGACAGATGGGTGCTGCATTTATCGCCAGCATATTAATTATGTACTCTATAAAACAGGGCAGATCGATGCCATGTTCGGCTCCTGGATGCAGCGGATGTACCGGGAAAACGGACCCTTAAGGGTCAGCTATGAGTATCCCGACACAAAAGAGGTTGTAAAAGCCATTGCAGAAGGAGGCGGAAAGGCAGTACTTGCCCATCCGGGACAGCAGCAGAATATCCGGCTGATTCCAAAATTAGTGGAAGCGGGGCTTACCGGTGTGGAATTACTGCATCCGTCTAATACACCGTTTGATATGAAGGAGATTGCAGCTACGGCGGAATATTATCATTTATTTCTTACAGGGGGCAGTGACTATCACGGCCTGCTTTCCCCAAAAGGCGGACAGGTAGGCGAATGTGTTATGGAATTTAAGGATTTCCATGAAATTTTTAAGCCAATGCAGAGCGCACTTGAAATGGCATGAAATGGCATTCTGACAGCAGTGTGCCACGCTTGAATAAAATATGAATCAATGATATAAAATTGCACATAATAGCAGGAGTAAACTAGTTTGAAAGAAAAGCGCTTTCAAACTACTTATTAAGGCAGTATTGCAGGCAGGCCTGCGATATGCGGGAGGTATAATTATGATTAAATTTAACCACTTTAACTTTAATGTTCTGGATTTAGAAAAATCCCTCACTTTTTACGAAAAAGCACTTGGATTAAAGCCGGTGAGAGAAAAAAATGCATCTGACGGTTCTTTTAAGCTTGTTTATCTGGGTGATGGCATTACCGATTTTACTTTGGAGCTCACCTATCTGACAGAACGTAAAGAGCCATACAATCTGGGGGAACTCGAATACCATCTGGCATTTGTAACCGATGACTATGAAGGATTTCATCAGAGACACAAAGAAATGGGATGCATCTGTTTCGAAAATGAAGCGATGGGAATTTATTTTATTGAAGATCCGGACGGATACTGGATTGAAATTGTCCCGGAAAAATAAGAATTTAAACACACCCTAGCCTGTTTGCGCTATTTATTGGGTAAATTTTGAAAAAATAGTTGACGTAAAATCTTCAGTATGATATTATACTCTAGTATGCCGCACAGAGAGGTCTAAGAGTCATGCAGATGATCACCAAATCTGGCGAGTAATGATAATAGGAGGTGCCATATGTACGCAATTATTGCAACAGGTGGTAAACAGTACAAAGTAGCCGAAGGCGATATCATTAACGTAGAAAAGCTTGGAGTAGAAGCTGGAGAGACTGTTACTTTTGATCAAGTACTTGCAGTAAGCAATGATGGTCTTAAAGTTGGAGCTGACGTTGAAAGCGCAACTGTAACCGGTAGCGTTGTGAAAAACGGTAAAGCGAAAAAAGTTATTGTTTACAAGTATAAGAGAAAAACTGGATATCATAAGAAAAACGGTCATAGACAGCAGTTTACACAAGTTAAAATTGAAAAAATTAACGGTTAATTGTCAATGATTAAAATCACAGTTTATAAGAGTTCAGAAGTATATAGAGGATTTGTAGCCAAAGGCCATGCGGGTTACGGGGAAGAAGGACAGGATATTATCTGTGCTGCCGTATCTGTACTGACTGTGAATGCAATTAATTCCATAGAGCAGTTTACTGAGGATAAATTCGCCGTAAGGCAGGATGATGACGGCTTGGTAGAGTTGATCTTGGAAGGTGTAGTTTCAAAAGAGACGAAGCTCTTGCTGGATTCGATGATTCTTGGTTTAAAGGATATCCAAAATAATTACGGTAATGAATATATCAAGATTATATTCAAGGAGGTGTAAGACTATGTTAAAAATGAACCTTCAAATTTTCGCTCATAAAAAGGGAGTTGGTTCTACTAAAAATGGTAGAGATTCCGAATCTAAGAGATTAGGCGCGAAAAGAGCTGACGGACAATTTGTAAAAGCTGGAAATATTCTTTACAGACAGCGTGGAACTAAAATTCACCCGGGCGTTAACGTTGGACGTGGTGGAGATGATACTTTATTCGCTTTAGTTGATGGTGTTGTAAGATTCCAAAGAAAAGGAAGAGATAAGAAACAAGTTTCTATCGTTCCAGTATCAGCAGAATAGTAAAGGTGGCTTCAAATCAAATTGGTTTGAAGCCTATTTTTTTAGAAAGAAGGTGAATGGAAATGTTCGCAGACAGAGCAAAAATATCCATACGTTCTGGTAAAGGCGGGGACGGCCATGTAAGCTTTCGAAGAGAATTATATGTTGCCAACGGCGGTCCTGACGGAGGAAACGGCGGAAAAGGCGGAAATATTATTTTTGAAGTAGACGAAGGCTTGAATACGCTGGCAGACTACCGCCATAAACGCAAGTTCAGTGCGCAGGACGGTGAGCAGGGCGGAAAGAAACGCTGCCATGGAGGCAACGGCAGTGATTTGATACTGAAGGTTCCGGAAGGTACGGTAATAAAAGAGGCTGAAAGCAATAAGGTAATTGCAGATATGTCCGGAGATAACCGCAGGCAGGTTATTTTAAAGGGCGGAAAAGGCGGACTTGGCAATATGAATTTTGCCACACCCACTATGCAGGTACCAAAATATGCACAGCCGGGACAGCCGGCTCAGGAACTTATGGTGAATCTGGAATTAAAGGTGATTGCAGATGTGGGACTGGTTGGATTTCCAAACGTAGGAAAGTCTACGTTGCTATCCCGCGTTACGAATGCGAGACCTAAGATTGCCAATTATCACTTTACAACCTTAAATCCCAATCTGGGAGTAGTAGACCTGGACGGTGGAAAAGGATATGTAATTGCAGATATACCGGGGTTGATTGAAGGTGCTTCCGAAGGTGTTGGTCTTGGACATGAGTTTTTACGTCATATTGAACGTACAAAAGTGATGATCCATATGGTAGATGCAGCATCCACAGAAGGACGTGATCCAATCGAAGATATCTATAAAATCAACGAAGAATTAAAAGCTTATAATGAAGAAATTGCAGCAAGGCCTCAGGTGATTGCGGCAAATAAAATAGATGCCATTTTTGAGGGTGATGAAGATCCTGTCCAGAAGATCAGGGATGAATTCGAACCTCAGGGAATTAAGGTGTTTGCCATATCCGCAGTCAGCGGAAAAGGTTTGAAAGAGTTATTGTATTATGTACGGGAACTGTTAGATACGGTGCCGGAAACTCCGATGGTATTTGAACAGGAATTTTTCCCGGATCAATTTAATATGACTGAGAATCTTCCATATACGGTAGAAAAATCTACGGAGGAAGAGCATACCTACATTGTAGAAGGACCGAAAATTGAAAAAATGCTGGGTTATACCAATCTGGAGTCGGAAAAAGGCTTTGCATTCTTCCAGAAGTTCTTAAAAGATACCGGCATATTGGATGAATTAGAAGCTGCAGGCATTGAAGAAGGCGACACCGTGCGTATGTATGGACTGCAGTTTGATTACTATAAATAATTTTATATAGATAAAGAGGATACATGTGCCCGGATAACGTGATTACCAGGCATCCGTATCGGAGGGAAAGATGACAAGTAAGCAACGTGCGTATTTAAAAGGTCTGGCAATGACTATGGATTCTATTTTCCAGATTGGAAAATCCAGTCTTACACCAGAAAATACCCAGGCGATCAAAGAAGCCCTGGAAGCAAGAGAATTAATAAAGGTTAATGTCCTTCAGAATTGTATGGACGATCCGAAAGAGCTGGCATCTATGGTAGCGGAGCGTACCCGTTCACAGGTAGTACAGGTTATCGGAAAGAAAATTGTACTTTATAAAGAAGGAAAAGACGAAAAGAAAAAGATTCAACTTCCTTTATAAAAGCGGGGAATTCAAAGAATGAAGCAGCGACGTAAAAAAGTTGGTATCATGGGCGGAACTTTTGACCCGATCCATATCGGACATCTGATTCTGGGAGAAAACGCATATCTGCAGTTTGACCTGGATTATGTGCTGTTTATGCCCTCCGGCAATCCTCCTCACAAGCAGGAGCGCCAGGGGCGTGCGACGACAGCACAGCGGGTGGCAATGGTTTCCCAGGCAGTCAGCAGTAATCCGCATTTTGAACTTTCTATGGCAGAGACACATGACGAGGGTTATACCTATACCAGGGAGACGCTTAGCCGTCTGGTGAAGGAGAACCCGGATACAGATTATTACTTTATTATGGGAGCCGATTCCCTGTTTACTTTTGAAACATGGAAAGAGCCGGAAGATATCTGCCGCCTCTGTACCCTTGTAGTAGCGGTAAGAGACCATGTGAAACCGGAGAAATTAAACCGCCAGATTGATTATTTAAAAGAGCTCTTTCAAGCTAAAATAGAAAAGCTGGATACTCCAAATATTGATATTTCATCCGGTACGATCCGAAACTGGATCTGCAGGGGCAAATCAATTAAGTATTATGTTCCTGACGAAGTAATACAATATATTGAAGAGCATTGCATGTATCAGGAGTGTGAAGAAAATGAGTGAATTCAATATTTTAAAAATGCAGGATAAACTGAAAAAATATCTGGATGAAGATCGTTTTACCCATACCCAGGGCGTTATGTACACCAGTGCCGCACTGGCAATGCGTTATGGGGAGGATGTGAGAAAAGCACAGGCAGCCGGATTGCTGCACGATTGTGCGAAATGTATTCCCAACGAGAAAAAAATCAGTATCTGCGAAAAGAACAGGATTCCCATATCGGATGCAGAACGGGAAAATCCATATTTACTTCATGCAAAAGCAGGAGCACAGATCGCGCAAGAAAAGTATAAGATTACAGACCAGGATATTTTAAATGCCATTGCATATCATACCACAGGAAGGCCAGGCATGTCTCTTTTGGAGAAAATCGTCTATATAGCGGATTATATAGAGCCGTGGCGTTACAAAGCCCAGAATCTGGAATTGACAAGGAAAATGGCATTTTCTGACATTGATGAAGCTCTGTATATCATTTTACGGGACACCCTTTCGTATCTGAGGTCTACAAAAAATGTACTGGACCCAATGACTGAGAGAGCTTTTGAGTATTATAAAGAAGTTAACAGAGAAAAGCAAATAATGAGACAGGAGGGAAAATAATTTGGAAAACAAGTCAAAACAAATGGCTAAAATCGCATGTGCTGCTTTAGAAGAAAAAAAGGCAGAGGATTTGAAGGTCATCAATATTGAAGAAGTATCCGTATTGGCTGATTATTTTATCATTACCAGCGGAACTAATAAAAATCAGGTGCAGGCGTTAGTAGATAACGTAGAAGAAGCCCTGGGCAAAGCAGGATATCAGGCAAAGCAGGTAGAGGGTTACCAGACAGCAAACTGGATTCTGCTGGATTATGGTGATATTATCATTCATGTATTTGATTCGGAAAATCGTTTATTCTACGATCTGGAGAGAATCTGGAGAGATGGCAAGAGTATTTCAGTAGAAGAATTATAATAATAGAATGGCTGTGCATCGTATTTTACCAGAATACGGTGCATTTCTGCTATGCAGCAATATCACTGTCTATCAGGCAGTATAATTAAAAATAGAAAGGGTCTATAAATGAAAAAATGGTATGATGAAGAATACGAATTTGAGATTGAGGTAACAGGATTTCTACGCAGCGACCATACAGAGCGGTATTGCCGAAATGGCGAGGAAATAGGAGATAAATATACCTGTACCTATGGATGCCCTGTAAATGCGGATAGACAGGGAATTTGTTCAAAAGTAATGATGATGTTATATCCAATCATGGAAGCTGTCAGAAGCGGTGGAGATTTAGTGAACATCGGCGGTAATGATAAATACAGCAAGGATATTGTTTGCCCAGATGGCTGCGTTATGTTCCGGCTGACCGCAAAGAAACTTGGAAATGAGAATTTTTATAAAGGGAAATTTTACGATTGATTTTTAGTTCAGAACACCCCTGCTGGATTTTAGTGCCGCATATGGCGCGTAAAACTGCAGGGGTGTTCTGTTTTGTTTATTCGGATGAAGTGCTTTTAGAAATTACAGGCATTTTAATTCTGCTGATAAACCAGATCCCGTCTTTGTAGCATTCAAAATATCCTCCGTGAATGTGCATAATCCGCTCACATGTCTTAATACCGATTCCGGTACTTTCGTGTGCGGACAGATCTTCCTCAATTCTATTATGAAATTCAAGTACAAAGTATCCGTCTATTTCTCTGGAAATAACATGCAGCGGGTAGCTGGCATCGGCATACTTATGAATATTGGATAAAATGTTATCCAGGGTTCTCTGTACATATTCAATGTCCAGATAGCAGTTGCTCTTCAGGGAATCCAGATCAAACTGGGATTCAATTTCAAAGCCTTCACTTTCCAGTGTAAATAACTGATCGTCTGACAGACCGGTAATCAAATTGATCGTAGGGATCAGTTCTTTTTGATATGCTTCTTCCCCTCGTTCGGATACCAGAAAGTATTCAAATAATTTATCTGATAATTGCTTAATCTTATAGGCTTTATTTTTAATATGCCCTAAAAAGTTGTGCAGCTGGTCCTGGTTTTGGTATCTGCCCAGAATCAGCAATTCCACATATCCGATCAGGGAGGTCAGGGGAGTGCGCAGATCATGGGACATGGCGGTAATCAGCTTTTGGTGTGCTTCTTTTACAGCCTGTTCATTTTCATCCCGCTCGATAATAGACTTCCGCATCTGATTGATGCCCACCGCCAGGCGGTAGAGCTCGTCACAGCCGTTTTCCCGGACTTTATAATTCAGATCCCCACCTTCTAAGATTTCAAGATCTTCTGCGAGTTTGTTAATATATTGGATTTTCCTGTGGATGAAAAATAAGAAAAGCAGCAGGAAAATCAAAAAGCAGAGAAAGAGGCAGGCATAGTACAGCACCACATAATACTTCACATAAAAGTAGCAAAAAACCTGGGTATCCAGCGTGATATGGTCCGAAAAAGTTATTTGATACATGGGAATATCCCCCTGTTCCTGTACCGGTTCTGTAAAATTGTTTTTAATATACTGGTTAAAATAATTTTCCAGACTGTCTCCTTCCGGAGGAACCGCACCAAAATCAGAATTGAATATTTCATAATCTTTATAGTAAAAAGATATAGAAGTATTACCCTGTTCTTTCATCCATTTGTGTATCTGAGAAATTTCTTTGGATGTAATCTCATTTTCATCAATAAAACTCTGCAGTTTCTGGACGAAATCTTCTTCTGTACGTTTTACATAGGAGGGAGACATAAGTGTTTTATCCAGCAGATAATATCCAAATCCAGAAAGCGGTTCGTATGCCAGGTAGGCGATCAGCAAAGAAACGGTAACAGCGAGCACCAGCTCTCTGGCTAATTTCTTAGAAAAAATATTCTTGATTTTAGACAATGCGATAACCCCTTCCCCAAACGTTTTGTATATAGTGCGGATTCTGTATATCATCTTCCAGTTTCTTTCTCAGGTTTCGGATATGGACGGCGACCGTATTGCTGGAAAAGGAATAATAAGGCTCCTTCCATACGCTTTCATATATATTCTGAGCGGAAAAAATCTTTTTTCGATGAGTAGCAAGGAGTGCCAGAATCTGATATTCCAGATCCGTCAATGTAATTTCCTTTCCGGATTTTGTCACTCGCTGAGCATCCATATCGATTTCTATATCCTGGAGATAAATATGTCCCAGGCTTTTGGTATCCTGTCCCATGTAAATGCAGTATCTGCGGATTAATGCCTTTACTCTGGAGAGCAGCTCAGTGTAAGAAAATGGTTTTACAAGATAATCATCAGCGCCTGCAGAAAAACCGATCACAATATCTTCTTCTTTTGACTTAGCGGTCAGAAATAAAATAGGAACCATATGTTCTTTGCGGATTTCATTACAGGCGATAATCCCGGAACATCCGGGCATCATTACGTCTAATATAATCAAAACAATGGAACTTTCCATCATCTCTATGGCTTCTTTCCCATTTGCCGCTTCAATAACCTGATATCCTTCCCCTTCTAATAAAATACGGATTACTTCACGGATTTCAGCATCATCGTCTGCAATCATAATTTTTTGCAACTTGTTCATGTATTACCTCCTCTGTTACAGGATACCTTTCATATAAACAGATACCCGAAGTAATATTATTGTACCATGAAATCGGATCTGGGAGTATCTTATCTTTTTAATCTTCATATTTCTTCACTAAATCTGCTGTTATTTTTTAAAATTTTCCTGTTATTCTGGTTTCTGAACAGTAATAAGGAGGAGGAAGCGGCAGTATTGCAGGTAAGCCTGTAATAGGCGCAGGACAAAATGGAAGAAATTATCAGAGTATCAAATATCCGTAAACAATATATCGTAGGAAATGAAAAGGTAGTCGCTCTTAAAAAAATTAACCTCTCTATTCATAAAGGGGAAATTTGCTGTATTTTTGGTACTTCCGGTTCTGGAAAAAGTACACTGCTGAATCATCTTGCAGGATTTGAAAAACCCACAAAAGGCGAAATTTTTATTAAAAATACTTCGATCACGAAGCTAAGTGAAAAAAACATGGCTGCGTTTCGTCAGCTGCATATTGGATTTATTTTTCAGGCGTATAATTTACTGCCTAATTTAACGGCACTTGAAAATGTAGCTCTGCCCCTGGTGTTCCGCGGGGTAGAGATGGATAAACGGATGCACAGGGCAATGCAGCTGTTGAATAAGGTTGGTCTGGGCAAAAGAGGTGCACATTATCCCTCACAGATGTCCGGAGGCCAGCAGCAGCGTGTGGGGATAGCCAGGGCGTTTGTTACCCATCCGGAAGTAATATTTGCAGATGAACCAACTGGAAATCTGGATACCAAAACAACGGCAGAGGTAATGAACATGATTGTCGGTATGGCTCATAAATACAATCAGACAATTGTACTGGTCACCCATGACCCGGAAATGGCAAAGTATGCTGACCGTATAGTAACTTTAATCGATGGGGATATTGTGAAAGATACGGCTGTTCAGAAAGACCCCGGTATTAAAAATGCTTAAGAAAACGTGACTAAAAGTAATACAAAGATTAATTATGAGAAAATAATCAGGAGGTTAAAAGGTGAAGGGAATGAATTTAAAGAAATATTTAAAGAAGATCGGTATCTGGGGGTTGATAATCAGCATTGCCATGGGGTATCCCGGTATTATAAGTGAAGCCAAAGAGGCAGCAAATCCGCCTGAGAAGCCGCCGGTTGCTGAATCATCAGGCAGTGAAGGGGCAAACAGTACAGAAACATCTGCAGAAGGGATTACAGAGCCAGTTACCGAAGAAACAAAGGGAGAAAATATTCCTGCAGTCTCCCCACCTGTAATCAGGATCAGCAGAAGAGAAATAAAAAAGCCGATTAAAGCGGGAAAATCATTTCAGACAGTTCTGATAGTGGAAAATAAAAGCAAAGAGCTGCCGATAGAAAATGCCCGATTAAGCGTTGAAACAGGAGAAGGGCTTTTGTCCCAGGAACTTACCGGTTCGCTGGACGTAGGAAAAGTAGGGGTGCAAAGCCAAAAGAGCTGTAAACTGCATCTGAAAACAGCAGAGGAGATTCAATCTGAAGTCCAGACCATTACCGTAACGCTTGAATACGATTACCAAACAACAGAAGGTATGATCCATGAGCAGAAAGTGGAAAAAATCATGATTCCCACGGTAGTATCAAAAAGACAGGGAACAGAAGAGCCAAATGATAGCCAGGAAGTTTTCAACCCATTGGAAGGATCCGGATCAGGAGATTCTTTTGGCGGGCAGCCGGCTCCGTCAGATGATAAAAAAAATATCGATACGCCGGTTCCCAATATAATCGTAAGCAAATATGAGTATGGGAAAAAAGTAACTGCAGGAAAAGAATTTCATTTGAAATTGCAGATAAAGAATACCAGTTCCATAACGGCGGCTGAAAATATGATTATGTCTCTGGAACTGGGGGATGCACTTGCAATTACCGATTCATCCAACTCCTTTTACATAGATAAAATAGGGCCAGGAGGGGTAATGGAAAAGGAAGTTACCATCAAAGCACTGGCAAATGGAAAGCCTGAAAATTCGAAAGTGGATATTAGTTTTAAGTATGAGTACGTGCATGACAAAACCCGCACCCAGGCAACATCCGCAGAAAAGCTCTCTATTCCGGTTATACAGCCGGACAGATTCAAGGTGAATGTGCCCCAGAGCCAGGAAGAAATGCATCAATTTGCGGAAGCTACTTTAAGTCTTCCCTATGTAAATAAAGGTAAAAGTGCCGTTTACAATGTAGAGGCTTCTCTGGAAGGGGATGTGGAAACAACGGAAAACTATAAGTATCTGGGGAATTTTGAATCCGGTTCCAACGGCACCATTGACTTTCTTATAACTCCGCAGAATATCGGAAAACAGGAGCTTCAGGTCAAAATTAAATATGAGGATTCTGCAAATAAATCAAGAACTATAAATATAGCGGTACCCATTAATGTGCTGGAGCCGCAAGATCCGGCAGGAGATATGAACTTTGGAGAGGAAGCCGCAATGGGAGAGGAACTTCCACCGGAAGGCGGTACAAATATGCTTTCTTACGCAGCAGGAGCCGGAGGACTCATACTGATTCTGATCATTGTCATTGCGGTTGTGAAGAAAAGGAAGCGAAAGAAAGCATTTCTGTACGAAGAGTTCGAGGAGCAGGATGATGATGAATAAACGGAGGTTTCAATAGAATGAAAATGTATGATAAACTTCGGATGTGTGCCAGAAACCTCTATCGGAGAAAAGGAAGAACTTTTCTGACCGTTTCGGGGGTCGTCATTGGCTGCTGTGCTATTATCATAATGATATCAATTGGTATAGGCATGAAAGAGTCTCAGGAGAAGATGCTTTCGGAAATGGGAGATCTGACCATGATTACGGTGATGCCCACACCCGGTAATCAAAAAGGGAAATTAAAGCTGGACGAGAAAGCGGTGAAAAGCCTTCAGGCTATAGAACACGTAGTTCTGGCGGCGCCTAAAGTAAGTTTAACCAGTGAGAATACGCTCATTGCCACCGGGAAAAATCATCGGTATCAGGGACAGGGAATCAGTATTATCGGAATGCCGGAGGACGCAATTGAAAAGCTGGGATATCGTTTGAAGGAAGGGGATTATCCGGGAAAGAAACCTTATGAAGTTCTGGCAGGGTCTGCATTTGCCTATCAGTTTGCGGATACGAAAAGACCGGACGGCAGCAATATGGTAGATTACTGGACCAATCCCGAGGCGAAGCCTTATTTTGAACCCCTGAAAGAAGAAATTAGTTTTTTAATGGAACAGGAGACATCCGGGAATGCCCCTTCTTCCGATATGGATAGTCCGCAAGGAGAAGAAACTAAAAAGTACAAAGAGCTGGCCGTTCTTAAGATCAGCGGGATCATGAAAGAGGATTTTGGAAAAGGAGAAGAGACCTCCGGAGGATTGATTATGAAGCTGAAAGACCTTCAGGCAATTCAAAAAATATTGACAAAAAATAAAAAAGTAAAAGCAGCGCCGGAATTTACCCAGGTTATGGTTCAGACGGACAATGTAGAAGAAGTGGGAAAAGTAGAGCAAACGATTAAAGACATGGGGTTTCAGACCAGCTCAATGGAAAGCATAAGGGAACCTATGGCTAAGGAAGCCAGGCAGAAACAGTTTATGCTGGGCGGCCTGGGAGCTATTTCCCTGCTGGTTGCTGCAATTGGTATTGCAAATACCATGATTATGTCTATTACCGAGCGAACCAGGGAAATCGGTATAATGAAATCCCTGGGCTGCTTTATCAGCGATATTAAAAGTATGTTCCTTATGGAAGCTGCAATCATCGGACTCCTGGGAGGAATCATTGGAATACTGGTAAGCTTTGCCGTATCCGTAATTATGAATATGTCTGCCCAGCATTTTGTATTTACCTCATTTGATGCCCTGGTAAATCTTTTGATGGAAAAAGGCAGCAGGACCTCTGTAATCCCATTGTGGCTGGCTGGGTTCTCAATGCTGTTCTCCACTCTGATCGGTGTTATCGCAGGCTATTATCCTGCGAATAAGGCAGTAAAGATATCAGCGTTAGAAGCGATGAAGTATTAGGACTACAGCGAACAATTTTATCTTGAATTTGGGTTTAGCTGATTAAGGGGACGCTTTGTAGATAGGTGTAGTGCGCGGAAAGAGGAGGGGGCGGGCCATGGCAGGCGTTTGGAAGGCTTACCGCAGAACTGGCATTTTCTAACCTTCCCGGAGCGCTTTTTGGCGGCACGCGGGCATTCACCGAGAAATCCTGATGCATTTCTCGGTTCAGTGCCCGCTTAGTATCCGATGGGAGCCAGTCGAATACTATCCGCCAAAAAACTGCTCAGATCTGCTATACGCCTTCCAAACGCCTGCCATGGTCCGCCCCCTTCTCTTTCCGGGATGCAGTTTATTGATACAAAGCTGGCTTTCTCCGCATGGTGGTACCCCGGGGTTGTGGCATGCCGGACGTTATTGGCATAGAACATATAAAATGCATAAAGCAGCTGATCTTCTCACTGCAGCTTGTTTCTTCATTCTACTACATATATTTTTGGTTACAGGAAATTTATGTTTTCTTCATCATCTTGCGGTAGTCTCCGGCGCTCATCCCACAGGCTTTTCGGAAACTCTGGGCAAAATAACTCTGAGAAGAAAAACCGGACAGCTGGGCAATTTCAGCAATGCTGTGATCGGTAGCGGTAAGCAGTTCTTTGCTGGCCTGTATCCGTTTTTCGCTCAGATAATTAATAGGTGAAAGTCCGTAGGAATCCGTAAAAGCGTGAGCAAAATAATATTTATTCAGATGAGCCATCTCCGCCAGGGTATCCAGTGTAATGTTATCGGAAATGTTGGAGTCGATATAACGCTTAATACGGCTGCATTCCCTGCTTGCTTTCTGGGCAGGAGCGATTTCAAATGCAAAATCTGCATGGCGGATCAGGTTAATAATTAAAACTTCAAGGAGATCCGCACAAACCAGTTCGTAATTTTTTTGCTTCTGTTCAATCTCCTGAAGCATAGAGGTAAAATAGAACATCATGTTATGTTTGTTGTTCTGACAGTTAAAAACCGTATATTCCTGATTATCGCCGAAAGAAAAACTAAGTCCTTCGACCCCCAAGATTACATATTCTAGAGGTGTGGTGTCGAGGGATTTTTCTGTATGTTCCAAATGCGGGTTGATTATTACCAGATCATCTTTTATAATGGGAAAGGATTTATCTTCAACAATAAAATTGCCGGCACCCTTTCGTACATAGAATAGTTCCGTGAAATAGTGAGAATGTTTAATGCTCGGCCAGTCTCCTTCATAGCGGGCAGAAGTTACATACAGCAGTTTTACCGGCATTTTTTCATGTCCTGATTCTGTCAGTTGATAGCGTGTATTTCCCATATTTTCTCCCTTCCAATTCATATAGTTATGGGGATTTTTCTGTCGTTTTCTGTCGAATGTTAAAAAATTTTTCCTATAATATTAGTTATATTGCGCTAATGAAAAAAATCCAATTTAGATATAATGATTATATCAGATGTCTTTTGTTATTACAATAAAATAATAAAACCAGATAAAACAGAAAAAAATTGTGCAATATATTGGGTGAATTGAAACTTTAGAGAGATAAAGTATAAAAAGTCTTGTGTAAAATGTATTTTATTTATTTAGAAGTAAAAAGCAATAAATATAAAATATGGAGCAATATATGTATTGATAAATCCCGTAATTTCGATTATTCTTAATGTACAAAGTAATGATGCGGCAACGTATCAAACATTTAAATTATTAGGAGGAAAATGTTATGAAGGCAAAAAAGGTAAAAAAAGTACTTTGTATGACTATGGCAGCAGCTATGACGCTTGGTCTTACAGCGTGTGGAAGTGGTAGTTCATCTGACACATCAGCAGCAAAAGATACAACCGCTGCAACAGAAGCAAAATCTGAGGCAGGAACAGATGCGGCAACAGAAGCTAAATCTGAAGCAGCTGATACCGAGCAGGCAGCTGATACAGCGGCAGCCGGAGAAGAGCAGACTCTGAAAGTAGCAGCAGTAGAAACAGCTTATGGACAAGATATGTGGAAAGAAGTTTGTGCAGCTTTCGAAAAAGCAAATCCTGGCGTTACAGTTGAATTAACCATTGACAAGAAATTAGAAGATATCATTACACCAGCAATGAAATCCGGTGATTATCCGGATGTTATCATGCGTCCTGTAGGCGGAGAATCTGCGTTGACAGAAACTTTTATTAAAGACAACAATATTGTTGACTTAACAGATGTTTTATCAATGACAGTTCCTGGCGAAGACAAAACAGTAGGTGATAAGATTCTTCCAGGTTTCGTTGACAACTCCATAACAAATCCTTATGGTGATGGCAAAACTTATCTTATGCCTATGTTCTATGGTCCTTGCGGATTATTCTATAATGAAGGGCTGTTAGAAGAAAAAGGCTGGACAGTTCCTACAACATGGGATGAAATGTGGGAATTAGGCGACAAAGCAAAAGCAGAAGGCATTGCATTATTTACATACCCTACAGCAGGATATTTTGATGCATTCTTCTATTCACTAATGCATGAAGCAATGGGCAACGACAATTTCCAGAAAGCACTTCGTTATGAAGAAGGTATCTGGGATACACCGGAAGCAAAAGAAGTATTTGATATTGTTGCTAAACTGGCTACATACACAGAAAGCACAACACCGGCAAATGCAAATGACAATGACTTCCGTAAGAATCAGCAGATGATTCTGGATAACAAAGCATTATTTATGCCAAATGGTAACTGGGTTATCGGTGAAATGGCAGATGCACCTCGTGCAGATGGTTTCAAATGGGGATTCACAGCTCTTCCGGCTGTAAAAGACGGTGGAGAACGCGCTTCTTACACATTCTTTGAGCAGGTTTGGATGCCTAAGGGAGCAGAAAACCAGGATCTTGGAAAACAGTTTATTGCTTATCTGTATACAGATGAAGCAGCTGGAATCTTCGCAGAAAAAGGCGGAGCAGTTCAGCCAATCCAGGGTATGGCAGACAAATTAGACGGCGATGCTAAACTTTACTACTCAATCTACGATACAGGTGCTGTTGCTGTTATGGACGCATTTGCAACTACAGATCCAGTAGAAGGTGTCACAGTTCGTACTACATTCTTCGATCCGATCAACTCACTGGTAAGTGGTGATAAGACCGTTGATGAATGGGTAGACCAGGTGAAAAAAGACAGCGATGCGCTGCGTGCAGCTTTAAAGTAACATTTATAAACGAAAAAACAGTCGGTGAATGAATGTTCACCGTCTGTTTTTTATCAGGCAGTATTACAGCTGCAAATTTAGAATTGGAGATGAAGCCATGAAAAATAGAAGAGGGAGAGGGAGATTCATATTCTTTTGTTTAGCTCCCGCCGTAATCCTGTTTATAATATTTATGATTATACCTACAATTGACGTATTCCGCATGTCTATGTTTAAATGGGGTGGATATACAGATGATAAAACTTTTGTGGGACTCCAGAATTTTCAAAAGCTGTTTCAGAGCGATAAGTTCTATCAGGCATTTCAAAATTCAGTATTATTAATTGTTCTTGTAACAATCGTTACTTTTTCACTGTCATTGATTTTTGCGGCTATGTTATCCCGTGAAAAGATTAAAGGACAAAATTTTTACAGAGTAATTTTCTACATACCGAACATTTTATCCGTAGTTGTTATCAGTGCTATTTTCTCAGCGATTTATGATCCGAATCTTGGTTTGTTAAATTCCTTTTTGAATCTGTTCAGAGGACAGGCAGGCGTTGATAATCCAACATTGTGGCTGGGAAATCAAAAAATCGTAATTTACAGTATTGTGATTGCAATGGTGTGGCAGGCAATTGGTTACTACATGGTTATGTATATGGCCAGTATGGCAAACATACCGGAGAGCTTATATGAATCTGCCAGCCTGGAAGGAGCAGGACGCATAACACAGTTTTTCTCCATTACACTTCCGCTGATCTGGACGAATATTCGTACAACGCTTACGTTCTTTATCATCAGTACCATCAATATGAGTTTCCTGTTCGTAAGAGCAATGACAAATGGCGGTCCTGATGGAGCATCCAGCGTATTTTTGAGTTACATGTACCAGGAGGCATATACAAATTCATCTTATGGATATGGTATGGCAATCGGCGTTATGGTATTCTTATTCTCATTTGCCCTGGCTGCAATTCTGAATGGGGTAACAAAACGTGAAGAACTGGAATTTTAAGGAGGTGGATTGGAATGAAAAATGATCAGAAATCAAGTGGTTCAAAAGTTTATAAAGCGGTCATCTATATTGTATTAACAATATTAGCAATCGTAATTATCGTTCCGGTTGCCTGGGTATTTATTGCTTCTATTAAGCAAAATTCTGAGTTTTATGGAAATCCATGGTCCATACCGGAAGGTATACATCTGCAAAACTTTGTGGATGCCTGGCAGAAAGCCAACATGGGGTCTTACATGTTAAATTCAGCAATCGTTACCGTAGTTGCAATTGTTCTTTTGGTTGTGATTGCACTTCCGGCTGCATATGTTCTTGCCAGATTTAAATTTAAATCCAGCGCATTCTGGAATATTATATTTATGGCCGGTTTGTTTATCAATGTTAACTATATCGTAGTGCCGATTTTCTTAATGCTGAATAATGGAGATAAGATAGCCCGCGGAATCTTAGGACATCCGTTTTTCCTGAATAATCTGTTTATTTTATCAATCGTTTATGCAGCTACAGCACTTCCTTTTACCATTTACCTTCTGTCTGGATATTTTAAATCACTGGCAAAGGATTATGAAGAAGCTGCTTATGTGGATGGCGCCGGCTACTGCCGCACCATGGTACAGGTTATCATGCCCATGGCAAAACCAAGTGTTGTAACCGTCATCTTATTTAACTTCCTTGCATTCTGGAATGAATATATTATTTCTATGACATTGCTTACTAAGCCGGAGATCAAGACTCTGCCTGTGGGCCTTATGAACCTTATGGCGGCTCAGAAATCAGCAGTTGAGTATGGCCAGATGTATGCCGGACTTGTAATTGTTATGATTCCGACACTGGTTCTCTATATGTGCGTCCAGAAGAAGCTGACCCAGGGAATGACACTTGGCGGCCTGAAAGGATAAGGGGGATAATATTATGAATGAAACAACAAAAAAAGTAATCACCGGCATAATAGTCTTCATTATATTTGTAGTCTGCGTATCACTGATTGTGATCGGGCAGAAAAATGTAGGCGCACCCTGGTTGTGTATGATGCTGGTGGGTCTGGCAGGGCTGGTTTTCTTACTTTGGCTTTATAACAGAAAATATAAATAAACGGGGCGCAGGCTCCGGATAATTTAGGAGGACTTTTTATATGAACCAAAAGCAAGGTCGTGTTACGATACCAACCGACATAGATGTAATTCCGGAAACTCTAAAAGTCATGAAACGCTGGGGAGCAGATGCGATCCGGGATTGTGACGGTACAGATTTCCCGGCAGAACTTCGTGATGTGGATGCTAAAATTTACTCTACTTATTATACGACCCGTAAAGATAATAGCTGGGCGATGGCAAATCCGGAAGAGATACAGCAGATGTATCTGATGACACCGTTTTATACAGCAAAAGAAAATCAATTATCCATTCATCTGATGAAAGGATTATATCCGGATATGCTGACACCCAATTGCAGGGATGATATCAAACGCTGGTGGGAAGTAATTGACCGAACTACTGGCGAAGCAGTTTCGACAGATGCCTGGAGCTATGATGAAGCAACTGGAGATGTGACACTTAAGGCAGTTCCGTTCCATGATTATACGGTTAGTTTTCTGGCTTATATCATGTGGGATCCGGTACATATGTATAATGCAGTAACGAATGACTGGAAGGATGTAGAACATCAGATTACTTTTGATGTAAGACAGCCAAAGACTCATGCCTATACTTTAGACAGACTTAAAAAATTTATCGAGGACCATCCTTACGTAAATGTACTTCGATTCACTACATTTTTTCATCAGTTCACCTTAGTATTTGATGAACTGGCCAGAGAAAAATATGTAGACTGGTATGGCTATTCCGCATCGGTGAGTCCATATATTCTGGAACAGTTTGAAAAGGAAATGGGATACCCGTTCCGCCCGGAATATATTATCGATCAGGGTTATTATAATAACCAATACCGCATACCCACAAAGGAATTCCAGGATTTCCAGGCATTCCAGAGAAGGGAAGTTGCCAAAATTGTAAAAGAAATGGTAGAACTTACCCATGAATGCGGGAAAGAAGCAATGATGTTCTTAGGAGACCACTGGATTGGAACAGAACCATTTATGGAAGAATTCAAGTCTTTGGGACTGGATGCGGTGGTAGGAAGTGTTGGAAATGGTTCTACCCTTCGCCTGATCAGTGATATTGAGGGTGTGAAATATACAGAAGGCAGACTTTTGCCATACTTCTTCCCGGACACTTTTTGTGAAGGAAAAGATCCTGTAAAGGAAGCAAAAGAAGGCTGGGTAACTGCAAGACGTGCTATTTTAAGAAAGCCTGTTGACCGTATCGGTTATGGCGGATATCTGAAACTGGCGCTGGAATTTCCGGAATTTGTCGATTATGTAGAGGATGTCTGCGAAGAATTCAGGACACTTTATGAAAATATCAAAGGCACAGTTCCTTATTGTATTAAAAAAGTTGCAGTCTTAAACTGCTGGGGTAAAATGAGAGCCTGGGGATGTCATATGGTTCATCATGCACTTTACTACAAACAGAATTATTCGTATGCCGGTGTAATCGAGGCATTGGCTGGTGCACCATTTGACGTAAAGTTCATTAGTTTCCAGGATATCAAAGAAAATCCCGGGATTCTCAATGATATTGATGTGATTCTGAACGTAGGCGATGCAGATACAGCACATACCGGCGGTGAATGGTGGTGCGATCCGGAAATTGCTGCCAGTATTAAAAAGTTTGTACACAATGGCGGCGGTATTATCGGTGTTGGCGAACCTACTGCCCATCAGGAAAATGGACGTTTCATTCAATTGGCAAATGTGTTCGGTGTAGAAGAAGAACGGGGATTCACCCTTGGCTATGATAAATATAACTGGGAAAACCACAAACATTTTATTATGGAAGATTCCGGAGAAGTGATTGATTTTGGCGAAGGCAAGAAAAATATGTTCGCACTGGAAGGAACCCAGGTACTTGTTCAGCGGGAAAAAGAAGTGCAGCTGGCAGTCAATGAATTCGGAAAGGGACGTGCCGTTTATATCAGCGGACTTCCTTACAGCTTTGAAAACAGCCGTATGCTCTACCGCTCAATCTTATGGAGTACCCATGATGAAGAAAATATCCATAATTGGTTTAGTACGAATTATAATGTTGAGGTTCATGCTTACATAAAAAATGGTAAATACTGCGTGGTCAACAACACATATGAACCACAGGAAACCGTTGTTTACCGTGGAGACGGAAGCAGCTTCAACCTTAGTATGGAAGCGAACGAAATAAAATGGTATAAGATTTAAGCACATAAAAAGAGCCCATTCAGGCTCTTTTTATGTATTTTCCATGACTATTGGCATGAAAACTGTAAAAGATTCAACTTACCCATTTTCGAAAAATAATATGTTTATAGTTATCCAGCACGTTAAGTACAATAAGTCCCAGGACTGCACACGAGAGAACTTCTCCGATTCCCACTGTAAGCATCATCAGTGGAATTGGTAAATTGATGCCGTATCCATAATAAAGGACAAAAGGCACAACCAAAGTATTGGCAATAATTGGTGGAAGCACAACCAGATATTTTCTGCGTCGGAGCAAATAAGAACAGTATGCTGCAATTAGTGTTGCAAAGCTGCCGCACACAATATCGATGGGAATTGCACCGCTGATCAGATTACCAAATATACATCCAATAAATAATCCCGGAATTGCAGCCGGAGTAAAAAAAGGCAGGATTGTCAGCGCCTCTGATATCCGGACCTGGATGCTGGCAAATCCGAATGGGGCAAACAGGACTGTCAACACTACATAGATCGCAGCAATTATGGACGCCTGTGCCATAAATAATACTTTTTTGTTTCTCATAATTTTCTCCTTTAGTTTTGTTTTAAATGAGGAAGGTTTCGAACTCATTATGGTAAGTAGTAACTGAAGATACACGCTCTAGTATTATAACTCTTTTGAAGGTAAAATAAAAGTTAATTTTATTATGGAAAACTTAAGAATAAACCAGATGATAGTAAAAATTCACAAAATATGGTACAATAATGGACATCTGTAAGCAGACAGACCAGTTCGTGTCTGAAGTGCTTTAACAAGATGCAGGGATTCTAAATCTCGGATTGGAGGAGAAACGTGAAGAAAAAATTATTGAAAATGACAGTGGCGGCATTTTGCCTGTCTTGTCTGGTATCGATCACTGCCTTTGCAGACAGCAGTAAGGTGGTGACTCTTGGAGCGAATCTGTCTCAGGAACAAAAAGATACGATGTTTAAATACTTTGGAGTAGAGAAAAATGCGGTTGAGGTAATCGAAGTAAATAATACAGAAGAGCGCCAGTATCTGGAAGGGATTGCTTCCGAAGAGGTAATTGGGACAAGGACTTACAGCTGTGCCTATATTGAACCGACAACTTCCGGCGGAATACAGGTAAAAACAGCAAATCTGACCTGGGTTACCAGTAATATGATTGCATCTACTCTGACAACAGCCGGCGTTACAAATTGTAATGTGGTTGCGGCATGCCCCATCGAAGTATCGGGTACGGGAGCATTGACTGGAATTTTAAAAGCGTATGAAAAAGCTTCCGATGGCACATTAAGCGAAGAAAAAAAGCAGCTTGCCACGGATGAACTGATTCAGACCGGAGAGCTTGGTGATACGATCGGAAAAGATAAAGCTATCCAGTTGATCAATGGTGTGAAAATGGAAGTGATCAAAGGCGAAGTAACCAGTCCGGAGGAAATAAAAGGGATTGTTGAAAAGGCAGCAAGTGAAGCTTCTGTTACACTTACCGGAGAACAGGTTGCATCTCTTACTTCCCTGATGGAAAAAATCGGTGCACAGGATTATGACTATGAATCCCTAAAAGATACTTTAAACCGGGTAGAAAATAATGTAAAAGATGCCCTGGATAATGCATCGGAGGAACAAAAGAACTTCTTTTCAAAGTTATGGGATTCTATAAAGAATTTCTTTTCAAATTTGTTTGATAAAGAAGAAAGTAATCAGGAATCCGAGACGCTTGCACCGGATAATATTCTAAACAACACCAATGATTCTATCCTTGGAGATGTTGTGGGAGATGCCACAAATGATCAGGCAAATCCAACAACTGAAGGAGAAAATGAAACGAAAAAAACTGAATCAGGAGCGGTCTTGGAAACAGACTCAGCATCACAAACAGAGACGGTAAATGCATCAGAAATTCAGACAAATAGTATGGAAACAAACATGGAAACTACTGAGAATAGTACAATAGAAAATCCGGCAGATTCCGAAAGTATGGATAGCCAGACCGGTACTGAAATTACTCCGGAAGAAAATGAATCAGGCAGTATAAATGCTGCGGATCAGACGGAATCTTCATCAGAATCAGATACTGCTGCAAAGGCAGAAAACTTAATTGATAAATTTATCAATTGGATAAAAGGATTGTTTCAATAATAATTAAATTTTAGGATCAGGGGCGTTTATTTATGAAAAAAAGAATCCATTTAGCTGTTACATTTATGATTGTTTTTTCAGCAGGAATGTATCAAAATTCAATGACTGTCTGGGCAAGTGACCTTCCATTTAATCTCCGGTTTGGAACAGGAATAGAAACAAAAGCGAATCTAGATTTAATAATAAAAAATACGATCATTATACCTCAGGCATCTGCAAAACCAGTGGAAATATCAGAAAAAAGTCCAGATACTGATGAAGGCAGTCCACTGCCTTTTGATCTCAGTACGGAACTTGGTATTCAGACAAAAGAAGAGTTGGATGAAGCCATAAAAGAGGAAGGTCCCCAGTTAGTACTGCGCCAGGAAGATGAGGAAGAAAGTAAACAGACCGGCGATGCTGAAAATGCTGAAAACACCGAAGGAACGGGGAAAAAAGAGACAGCAGAGTCGGAATTTTCAAGAGATCAGCTTCAGGTATACGATAAGGTTATCATGGTTGGAGATTCCAGATTTGTAGGTATGAGTTCGGCTGCGAATCATCCTTTATGTCAGTGGATCTGCGAGGTCAGCATGGGTTATGACTGGCTGGTATCGGAAGCGGCACCGGTGATAGATGCCAGCATTGTACCAAATTGTGCGATCGTCATAAATCTTGGTGTAAATGATGTTTACCGGCCGGGTGATTATGCTGGATATTTAAATAGTAAAATTGACGGTTGGGTTGGCGCAGGAGCAGATGTGTATTTTATGTCTGTTAATCCGGTTGTGGATGGTTATGGCGGCAGTGTGACAAATGCCGCAGTAGAACAATTTAATAGTACGATGACAGCAACACTTTCACAAAAAATAGGATATATTGATACTTATAAATATTTAATTGAGAATGGGTATGGAACAGCGGATGGCCTTCATTATGACGCATCCACCTACGCTGCTATTTTAAATTATTGTTTAAGACAGCTGCGGGTTCCCTGAATAAAATAAGTCTGCAATCTTTCTAATTATGTATCTGAGTCTGAGAAAAACCGACAGCAAATTTCAGTAGTTAAACTGATTTTTGCTGCCGGTTTTTTTGCTCATATTTCGTATAATTTAGCTGCAGATAATGCAAATTTAAAATACAAAATGAATAGAAAGAATTCTTGGAGACAGGTACGGGAAAAAGACAGATAATGAAGGGATTTAGCACAAAATTAGAGTTGGTAAAAATGTGCAATTAGTGCAAAAAAAGGAAACGAATATACAAATAAATATATACTATAGAAATGTTATAATAGTTTCAATGATAAAAACAGCTATATAAAACGCGCAATATCATTAAAAAATAGGCAATATGTATAGCATAAGTTTCGGTCAATTGTGAAAGCCGGCTGCGATTGATCTGATGCTTTTTATGTTATAAATCCATCAAAGGAGAAAGAGTTTATGAAGAGAAAAAACTTAACTAAGTCACTAAGTTTTATGCTATCCATGTCTATGGTTTTGAGCTCTGCATTACCTGCTACGGCATACGCGGAAGGCAATGGAACAGAATCACAAGACGTAAATATGGAAGCGGAAGTGGTACCGGGTGGTGCCAAAAATGCGGCTGATAATGGTGTTGAAACTGAGCCGTCAGAGGGAGAAAATGAGACGGGAGAAACGAATTTAACAGAAGCAAATGATGAGTCTGATTCTTCAGAAAATGATTCAAAAGTACAAGAATCACAGTCTGAAACAGAGACAGAAATCGTTACTGAATCCGAATCTGAAGCACTGGCAGAAACAGAAACGCCTCTTGATGCAAAGCAGGAAACTACTGAGGAAAACAACAAAGGCGCTCTGGAGGATGGTATTCATGATAGCTGGGCACAGGATACTTCCACGCAAAAAGGCGGAGAAATCTGTAAAGTGGCAGATGGATACCTTCATTTAAAATCCGGATCAGCTAATGGAAATAATCCAAGTGCAACTGCTCCTCCTGCTATTTTTACAAATGGGAAAGAATATAATTTTAATGAAGCGGGATACTTTGAAGCAAATTTCAAGACAGAACAGGCAGGGAGCCTGAATCGTACCGGTATTTACATAGGATACAAAGACCAGAACCACGGTATGTTCTTTGGTTACAATGCATCCGGCTGGTATTGGCAGAAATACGGGGAAGCAACTGACCCATGGAGTCCCAATGTTGGTACCGTACCTGCTGCAGGTTCTACCGTAAAGGTTAAAGTGGAATGGACAGCGGATAAAAAGGCAACCTTCTATGTAGATGGAACTGCTTTATTCAGTGATGTGGATTTCAGCAAAATTGTAGATCAGGGAAATCAAATAGGTATTAAGGCAGGGACATTTGGAACTGAACTCACAGACGTCTATTTGAAAGACATTCATTATACTGGTCAGGCCGAAGCAGAAACATTTGCCATATCCGGTAAAGTAATGGAAAATGTGGATGGGAAAACACAGGCGGTAGAAGGTGCAACGGTAAAATTAAACGGCAAGACTGTTCAAACCGATAAAGATGGTAATTATAATTTTGCTGATGTGGCAGCCGGAAAGTATAAAGTTACCGTCACAAAAGAAGGATATCTTGTTGCTGAAAAGGAAATTACGGTAACTGAAGGTGCTGTTGCGGTTGAAAATATTGTACTGGAAAAAGCACCGGAAGTAGCCTATCGAACAATCTCCTCTGATCAAATGGATGTTGATGTGGCAGAGAAATTCCCAAGTGTTGTAAAATACACCATGAAAGGTGATTTGAAGGGAAAAGTATTCTACGGTCAGACCGAAGCCATCGATGTTATTAAAATCAATGGGACAGAAATTAAGGTAACAGAAGATAATCTGAGCGTGAAGTTTGACAAGGATAAAGCTACTTATACAATGACTTTAAAAGGACAGAATATTGATGCTGTTCTGACTGCGGTAATCGCAGTGGAAAATAATGAACTGTCATTTGACATTACGGATGTAGAGAACAAGCTGGATAATAATGAATATCCGGTTCAGACGATTGAAATACCCCACCACAGCCTGATTTCCGTAAGAAGTACCCAGAAGGGCGCAAATTTAAAGGCTGCTAAGGTATCCAGCAATACCTCCATCTCCGGTGACAGCTATGTGGATGTGAAAGACGGCATGACATTTTCTAAGGAAGATTTCATGTATGGTTTTGTATCCAATGATGAATTAAGTGCCGGATTGTGGAGTAATTCAGAGTATAACGGTACACATAAAGCGGCTTATGTTGGTTCCGGCGGATCCAGCAATACCAGAGTATGGGCGGAAACAACGAATCTGGCTGCCGGTAAATCACTGGGGCTTTCCAGCACATTATGGTATTATGACCGCAAGGTAGAACCTTCTGTGAATGGAGTGAAAAAAGCATATGTGGTAGAACATGATGCTGATGTTATGCCAAGCGCAAAAGTAGTCATTACCGGTGATGAGAATGCGGATGATCAGATTGACTGGCAGGATGGTGCAATTGCATATCGTGCAATCATGAACAATCCGTTCAAATCAGAGGAAGTGCCTGACTTAGTATCACAGCGTATCGCAATGAATTTTGGAAGTGAGGCAGCTAACCCATTCCTTACAACATTAGATGGTGTGAAACGTGTTTATCTGAATACTGATGGACTGGGACAGAGCATCATTTTAAAAGGTTACGGTTCCGAAGGACATGATTCCGGACATCCCGATTATGGTAATATCGGTGAGCGAATCGGCGGTGCCAAGGATATGAACGAATTGATGACTGAAGGTGGAGCATTAGGCGCACGTTTTGGTATCCACATCAATGCAAGTGAAATGTATCCGGAAGCGAAAGCTTTTGATGATGATTTATCCAGACACAATTTTGGCTGGAACTGGTTAGATCAGGGAATCGGTATCAATGGTATGTATGACCTTGCAAGCGACAGGCGTGAAGGCAGGTTAGATGAACTAAAGGCAAAAGTTGGAAATAATCTGGACTTTATCTACCTGGATGTATGGGGAAATAATACCAGTGGAAATGAGGATGCATGGGAATCCAGAAAAATCGCTAAACAAATGAATGACCATGGCTGGCGCTTTACCACAGAATGGGGTCCCACACAGGAATATGATTCTACTTTGCAGCACTGGGCAGCAGATCTGGGGTATGGCGGATATGCAGCAAAGGGACAGAACAGTGAAGTAATGAGATTCTTACGTAACCACCAGAAGGATTCCTGGGTTGCTGATTACCCAAGCTATAACGGAGCTGCACAGTCACCTCTGCTGGGTGGATTAAACATGACCGATTTCGAGGGCTGGAGTGGAAGAACCGATTACAGCAACTATATCAATACCACATTTACCCATAACGTACTGACTAAATTCCTGCAGCATTATAAGGTAATGAAGTGGGTAGACGGAGAGCCGGTAACTATGAAGAACGGCGGCGGAACCTTCCAGTGGACACCGGAAATGGAAATCACACTGCAGGATGACGCAAAAGAGAATACCGTTGTTGTATCCAGAGATTCCAATGATTACGCAGGAGATCTTAAGGCTTACCGTTCCAGAACAATCACATTAAATGGAAAAGTAGTTTCCAAAGGTGCACCTACCGGCGGTGACGGTTCCAATCCGGGAGATGAGACTTATCTGCTTCCATGGTATTGGGATACAAACGGCGAGATTGCATCAGAGGAAAAACTGTATCACTGGAATACCAAAGGCGGCGATACTACCTGGGAACTTCCAGGCGGATGGGAAGGCCTTGCAAATGTTGTTGTATATGAACTGACCGATGAAGGAAAGCAGAATAAAACCGTAGTTCCGGTAGCCAATGGTGAAGTAACCTTAGCAAATGTGAAAGCAGAGACACCTTACGTTGTATACCAGGGCGAACAAGGACAGCTTCCGGTAGACTGGCAGTCCACACCATATATTTATGATGTTGGATTCAACAGCGGAAGTCTGGATTCTTACTGGACAGCAGCAGGAACCGGTCTGGCTGAAATCTTCCGAAATTCTAGCGAAAACCCGATGTTAAAATTAAGCGGTGATGTATCCGTAACCAGCAAGGCTTTAACAAATCTGGAAGCAGGAAAAAAATATGCACTGTATGTAGGAGTTGATAACAGAAGCAATGCGAAAGCATATATGACCGTAAATGCAGATGGCAAGGAAATTGCTTCTAATTATACGGGACGCTCTATTGTACAGAATATCGTTTCTTCAAATCAGCATCATACGGGAAGCGGAGCAACAACAGGCGGTACCAGCTATGTTCAGAATATGTATGTATTCTTTGAAGCACCGGCAGGCGGTGAAGTTACTTTGACTCTGAAACGGGATCAAGGTGACGGAGATACGTATTTTGATGATCTTCGTGTTGTGGAAACCGGTATGGATCTTGTTAAAGAAACAGACAAGGACGGTATGGTTACCAGGTTCCAGCAGGATTTTGAAAATAATGCCCAGGGTATTTTCCCATTTGTAATTGCAGGTCCGGGCTCAGGTGCCGGCGCAGTTACCGACAACCGTATCCATCTCTCTGAGCTTCATGCACCGTATACCCAGGCTGGATATAACGCGAATGAACAGGGACAGAAGAAATTAGACGATGTATTAAATGGCGACTGGTCTGTTAAAATCAATGGACTTACCTCCAACAATTCCATGATCTACCAGACAATTCCGCAGAACTTCCATTTTGAGCCGGGTGTTACCTATAACGTCAAGTTCAAATATCAGATGGGAAGCAGGGACACCTATAAAGTAACGGTAGGCGAAGGAGAATTTGCAGGCAATACTCAGTTATACACCATGCCGGAAGCAATTGGTCAGACAAAGGAATATAGCTTCTCCTTAATCGGAGGAGAATCCGGACAGTCCTGGTTTGGTATTTATTCAACCAGTACAGCACCGGATCTGAAAGAATATGCCAGTGCAGGTGATGGAGCGAAAAACTTCAGCGGTTACAAAGATTTTATTCTGGATGACCTGGTAATTGAAGTGAGCGATATCCAAAAAGGAGATCTGCAAAAAGCGATTAACACAGCAAACACAAAATTCCAGCAGGATTACACAACTGAAACCTGGGGTGTATTTGCGGAAGCTTTAGCAGAAGCAGAAGAAGTTTTAAACAACCAGAATGCGACAAAAGAACAGGTTGAAACAGCAACTGATAAACTGACATCTGCAACTGAAAAGCTGGTTGCAATTATTGGTTCCGTCAGCGGAACAGTCAAAGATGCAGATGGAAAACCAATTGCAGACACACAGATTACACTTTCCTCCAATAACCTGGCTCCAATTGAAATCCGCACGGATGACAAGGGCAGCTACAAGTTAGAGAATATCTTTATCCGTAATTATTCTGCAAAGGTTGTAAAAGATGGTTATGCATCCCTTTACGCACAGCAGGTAACACCGGTGGCAGATATGATGACCACCTTTGATTTCACACTTCAGGTGAAAGAGATTCCGGAATACTTCAATTACTTCGAAAATGGAGTAGACAGTATTCAAAATCTGGCAGGCAATCCATCCCAGGTTGAAATCGAATCCGTGCAGTACAATGGCAGCGGCGCGCTGAAAGCCTCATTTGGCTCCGACCGCCCAAGTATTATTGACACAGCAGCACCGAAATTTAAAGACGGAATCTTTGAAGCAGATGTAACGCCTCAGGCAAGCCCGCTTCGTTTCGGCTTTGTATTAAGAGCAAATAACCATAACCAGAGACTTTATGTGGGATATGGTGATTCCGAAGGCAAATGGTTCTGGGAATACTGGAATGGCACTTCCAATAATTATTCCGGAATGTTTAGCGGTCCTATGATGGAAATCGGAAAAACAAGCCACATAAAGACAGAGTTAGTTGGTAATAAACTTTCACTCTGGGTAGACGGCACGGAAGTCATGAAAGAAGCAGTCGTAAATGGATTATTTAATGAAGCCGGATCTGTAGGATTTAACAAACGAAACGGTGGAAGCATGATCTTTGACAATCTGGAAGTAACAAGCTATGATGAGGTAGAAAACTCCAATGCAATAGAAGGTTCTATTGTTGATGAGAATGATGCACCGATTTATCAGGTAAATGTTGCATTAACAGATGCAGACGGCAATGAAATTGCTTCTACGATTACCAATCTGAACGGTATCTATAACTTTAGCAAAATTCCTTACGGAACTTATAAGCTGGCATTTACAAAAGCTGGTTACGAGGCAGGAGCAGCTGAAGTAGAAGTTAAGGCAGAGAGTTCTTCTGTTGTTGGAAAAGTGCAGATGGTAAAATCTGAGATATCAAAAGAAGCATTAACCAAGAAAATCGCAGAAGCAAAAGCGATAGAAAAAGGCGATTATACTGATGCATCCTTTAAAGCATTAACCGATGCCATTGCAGAAGCAGAAAAGGTAGCGGCAGATCCAAAAGCAACCCAGGCAGCAATCGATGCCCAGGTAAAAGCACTGGATAACGCAATAAAGAATCTGGAAGTAGAAGCACCACAGCCATCTAAGACAGAGTTAACTAAGAAAATCGCAGAAGCAAAAGCGATAGAAAAAGGCGACTATACGGATGCATCCTTTAAAGCATTAACCGATGCAATTGCAGCAGCAGAAAAGGTTGCGGCAGATCCAAAAGCAACCCAGGCAGCAATCGATGCCCAGGTGAAGGCACTGGATGCAGCAATTAAGAACCTGCAGGTCGTAACACCACAGCCATCTAAGACTGCATTAAACGCTAAGATTGCTGAAGCAAAGGCAATTAAAAAAGGCAACTATACCGATGCATCCTTTAATGCATTAACTGCAGCTATTGCAGCAGCAGAAAAAGTAGTGGCAGATCCAAAAGCAACCCAGGCAGCAATCGATGCCCAGACTGCAGCGCTGACAAAAGCAATTCAGGGATTAAAAGCAGACCCAGACAAAGAAGCAGCAGCGAAGGTGCAGGCATCTACCGTAACTGTAAAAGCGGCAAATCAGGCTTCCAGATACATTAAATTAAGCTGGAATAAAGTTGCTGATGCTGACGGATACGTAGTAATGAACGAGACCAGCAAGGGATGGAAAACAGTTAAAACAATCAAGAAAAACAGTACTACATCCTATGTATACAAAAAAGCTGAGCTTGGTAAGAAATACAAATTTGCAGTAAAGGCATATAAGAAAGCAGATGGTAAAACAGTTTACAGCAAGTATAAAAAAGTTTCCATTAAAGCAGTTCCCCAGAGCCCGGCTATAAGAGCCAAGGCATCAAAAGGAAGCGTAAAAGTAACATGGAAAAAAGTATCTTCTGTTGTAACCGGATACCGAATATACAGGAAAACAGGCAAAACCTGGAGCCGTATTGGAATTGTAGACCGCGATACCACCATTTTTAAAGATAAGAAAGTGAAAAAAGGAAAAACTTATACTTACAGAGTACGTGCTTACAGGAAATCAAATGGTAAGAATGTCTATGGTAAGTACAGCAACGAGATCAAATTGCAAGCAAAATAATCATTCGAAACGATGATCTGGATATGCCCGAAATAAAAAAGTAAGATGATAAAATAGGTCCTCATCTATAAGTTTTTATAGAAGAGGATCTATTTTTTCACTGTTTTTGCTTAAGAAATTCTATATTTTTCCTAATAAATTTGTATGGAGTATTATGGCCAAAAAATATATAATAACAACGAAAGATGAATATAAAACATGTACAAAATGTACAAAGAAAAGGGAGGACATTCCATGAGAAAGACAAAAAGATTTTTAGCACTAGGTTTAGCGGCATGTACATCAGTAGCTTTATTGGCAGGTTGTGGTTCTTCAACCACCGAATCAAATTCAACAACGAAAGCCACAGAAGCAGGTACAACTGCTGAAACAAAAGAAGCTCAGGGAGACAGAGCAAAGACAGATGAAGGAAGCGGAGATACAGCCGGGGTAAAGGAAGTAGGAGTATTTCTTTATAAATTTGATGATACTTATATCTCTACCGTTAGACAGAATCTGGAAAAGATTCAAAAAGAAAATCCGGACAAGGTTAACTTTACCTTCTATGACGGTAAGGGTGACCAGCCTACACAGAATGACAGTATTGATACCATTCTTCAAAAAGATGTGGATCTTCTAATGGTTAATTTAAATGATACCGGAGCGGCTCAGACTGTAGTGGATAAAATCAAAGCAGCGGACAAGCCAGTTGTATTCTTTAACAGAGAGCCAGTTGACCAGGCAGCAATCAAATCTTATGACAAAGCATGTTTCGTAGGTACCAATGCAAAAGATGCGGGGATTATCCAGGGCAAGATGATTGCAGACCTTTGGAGCTCAGATACAGCTAAATATGATAAAAACGGCGATGGCGTTCTGCAGTATGTAATGTTAAAAGGTGAGCCGGATAACCCGGAAGCAGTTGCAAGAACAGAATATTCTGTTAAGACAGTAGAAGAAGCAGGGATTAAAACAGAGCAGCTGGAAATTCAGGTTTGTAACTGGGATCAGTCTCTGGCACAGAATGCAACAGAAGCATGGCTTTCTAAATTAGGTGATAAGATTGAAGTAGTTATTGCAAATAACGATGGAATGGCACAGGGGGCTATCGCAGCGTTACAGGCACAGGGATATAACAATGGCGATGCAGAAAAATTTATACCGGTATATGGCGTAGATGCAACAGAAGCAGCACAGGATTTAATCAAACAGGGCTTTATGTCTGGAACAGTTCTTCAGGATGCACCTGCAATGGCAGAAGCGTTATTTACAACAGGCATGAACCTGGCTGAAGGCAAAAGTGCTATTGATGGAACAGAATATCAGTTTGATGATACCGGATATGCAATCCGTATCCCTTATCAGGAATTTACAGGCAAATAAATATGGAATAGGTAACTGCACAGTGTAGGTAATCTTCATTGTGCAGTTGCTAAGTAAAGGAAAAGTGGTGAATGGAATATGGCAGAAAAATATGTTTTGGAAATGATAGATATTGAAAAGCAGTTTCCAGGTGTAAAAGCCCTTGATCATGCACAGTTAAAATTAAGGCCTGGCACCGTCCATGCACTGATGGGTGAAAACGGCGCCGGAAAGTCTACCTTAATGAAATGTTTATTTGGTGTCTATGATGAAGATGGCGGAGAGATAATCGTAGAGGGAAAGAAGACTAAATTTTCCAATCCCAAACAGGCAATGGAAAATGGAGTTGCAATGGTACATCAGGAATTGAATCAGGTATTGCAAAGAGATGTTATGGATAATATCTGGCTGGGAAGATATCCAAGCAAAGGTGGGATTATCAGTCAGCGTTCTATGTATGAGGAAACAAAAAAAGTATTTGATAAATTAGAAATCGATGTAGATCCCAAATCAAAAATGGCGAAGCTGTCTGTATCCCAAAGACAGATGGTAGAAATCGCCAAAGCGGTATCTTACAATGCGAAGATTCTGGTATTAGATGAGCCGACCTCTTCTCTTACTCAGGAAGAAGTAGATCATCTGTTTCGCATTATTAACCGTTTAAGAGACCAGGGATGTGCAATTGTATACATATCTCATAAAATGGAAGAGATCTTGGAAATATCAGACGAAGTTACCATCATGCGTGATGGACAGTGGGTAGATACCAAATCTGCGGCAGAACTGACCACGGATAAGATCATTAAGCTGATGGTTGGACGTGATCTGACTAACCGTTTTCCGCCTAAGACCAATAAAATGGGAGAAGTCATTCTGGAGGTAAAACATTTAACCGGGAAATACCAGCCCTCCGTTATTGATGCATCTTTTGAACTTCATAAGGGAGAAATTCTTGGAATTGCAGGTCTGGTAGGATCCAGGAGAACAGAGTTAATCGAAACCATTTTCGGCATTGCCCATAAGAGCGAGGGTGAGATCCTGCTCCACGGAAAACCTGTCGATAATAAAGATTCCAGAACAGCAATTAAAAATGGATTTGCCCTTCTGACAGAAGAGCGTCGTGCGACAGGTATTTTTGGCGGTCTGAATATTCTTTTTAATAGCATAATCGCTAATATAGACCGTTATAGTAAAATGGGACTGTTAGATAACAGAAAAATGATAGAAGATACTAAATGGGTAATTGACAGTATGAATGTTAAAACCCCATCCCAAAAGACAGCAATACGAAGTTTATCCGGTGGAAATCAACAAAAGGTAATTATAGGAAGATGGTTATTAACAGAGCCGGAGATCTTACTTTTAGATGAACCAACAAGAGGAATTGATGTTGGTGCGAAGTATGAAATTTATCAGTTGATTATTGACCTGGCTGCAAAAGGAAAAGGAGTAATCATGGTTTCTTCTGAGATGCCCGAGCTGCTAGGCATCTGTGACCGTATACTAGTTATGTCAAATGGACATGTGTCGGGAATTACAAATACTGAAGAGCTGGATCAGGAGCGGATTATGGCTCAGGCAGCGAAATATGTTTAAGAACGGAAGGTGCAGATATGGAAAAATTAAAAACAGAAGGAAAGAAATTTAACGTTGGAGAATTTCTCATAAAATACGCGTTATATATTGTATTGATACTAATGATCGTTTTCTTTATCATAAAAGAACCAAGCTTTTTATCACTTGGTAATTTTACGAATATACTCAGCCAGGCTTCTACAAGAGCTATTCTGGCGTTAGGGGTTGCAGGGTTGATCGTACTACAGGGAACGGACCTTTCTGCCGGCCGTATCTTAGGTCTTACAGCGATCATTTCAGCATCTTTGCTGCAGTCAACTACATATGCAGCAAGAATGTATCCAAACCTTCCGGCATTACCGCTGTTTGTTCCTCTGCTGGGTGCAATTGCGGTAGGAGTTATATTTGGATTAATCAATGGGTTTGGTGTTGCTAAGTTGAAGGTACATGCATTTATAATTACTTTGGGCACTCAGTTAATAGCATATGGTGTATCTTGTCTTTATATTGATCGCCCGCCGCTTGGGGCACAGCCGGTTGCTAATCTTGATCAGCGATATATTCATTTTGTAACGGGCGGTTTTCAAATTACCAGTGAATTTAAGATTCCATATCTGGTATGTTATCTGGCAGTAATTGCAGTAATTATGTATATCATCTGGAATAAGACAAAGCTTGGAAAAAACATGTTTGCAATTGGCGGTAATCCGGAGGCAGCTGAAGTGTCTGGAGTTAATGTTGTAAAAAATATTATGATTATCTTCATGATTTCTGGTGTGCTGTATGGAATTGCAGGTTTCTTAGAGGCTGCTAGATCAGGATCGACAACCAGCAACACTGGATTAAATTATGAGCTGGACGCAATTTCAGCATGTGTGATTGGTGGGGTTTCCTTTACAGGGGGTGTGGGAACCATTCCAGGTGTATTGATTGGAGCAACTCTATTACAGGTTATCAACTATGGACTAATTTTTATCAGCGTAAGTCCATACTGGCAGTATATCATTCGTGGTTTAATTATTATCGTTGCCGTATCATTGGATGTACGTAAATATCTTGCTAAGAAATAACAAAATGATACATTGAGGAAAAGGATCAGAACTTATGGAGGAGTAAACATAAAGATATGGAAGAACAAATAAATGATTTATCATCAGCAGAGCAGCAGGATGATATAGAGCAAAAGAAAACCGTGCGAGACTGTCTCTATGGCAGAATAAATGTTTCGCTAAAAACTATGGACAGGATTATATTCAGCCTGGTTCTGGCAATTATAGCGGCACTAATCTGTGGGATTATATTTTAACATACAAAGGAATTTATATTAGCATTTTCAATTATTAATATGCACGCGAAAAAGATGCGTAATGGAAAGAAAAAATTCCTTTACGCATCTTTTTATGTTATAATAACAAAATAATTTCGCGTTAATTTTCAAATAAAAAAATATATTTTTTAGGAGTGTATATGGACTTATATAAGGTGATTATAGCGGACGATGAAGCAGAAATCAGGGAGGGGATTATCCGTAAAATTGATTGGGCAAAGTATGGTTTCCAGGTGATTGGAAGTGCGGAAAACGGCAAGGAGGCTCTGGATCTGGCTGAAAAGCTTCAGCCGGATGTGATGATGACAGACATTATGATGCCCTTTATGGATGGACTTGAACTGGGAAAAGCTTTGCGCAAGAAAAATCCGTCTACGAAGCTGATTGTATTTTCCGGTTCTGACGATCTGGAATATGCCCACAAAGCAATTTCTATTAATGTAGTAGAGTATGTACTTAAACCTGTGAATGCAGAGGATATGGGAAAAATATTGACAAAGCTCAGGCTTTCTCTGGATGAACGGTATGAAAGTATGAGAAATCTGGAGAATCTCAGGCAGCATTATATGGACAGTCTTCCGGTTATCCGGGAGCAGTTTTTAGTCAGCCTTCTGGAAGGGAGGGTTACCCAGGAGCAATTTAACCGCAGTGCAGCCATGGCGGGAATTAATGTAGATGCCACAGGATTTATCGTCTGCCTGATTCAGATTGAAAAGGGGGTTTTGGAAGAGTCGGTAGAAAATATCTTTAAAAATCATGATGATGCTCTTATTCCTATCACGATCAAACATCTCGTAGATGAGGAAATTAGAAAATACTGTGATTTTACAAGTTTTTTCTATGGAGATATTATTGCAATTATCGTCAATGCCAGATGCAGAGAAGAAATCTATGATCTGATTTCCGGAATTGATGAGGTATGCAGGGAGTCCCAGAAAATTTACGGGCTTGTGATATCCGGTGGTATCAGCCTTATGTGCCATGAGCCACAGACCTTACGCTACGCCAGAAAAGAAGCGCAGTCTGCTTTGGATTACAGACTGGTTCTGGGGTCTGGAAGAGCTATTTATATCGGTGATGTGGAACCGGATACTTCTGTGCTGCTGCAGTTTAAAGGTCAGGATGAACATGCGATAGTCACTGCTATAAAAATGGGAAAAAGAGAAGACATTATAGAAAAAATTGAAGAGGTATTTGCCAAGTTCGGTGATACGGTTTTGGAAATAGAGCAGTATCGGATTTATTTTATGGAAATTAAGATTTCCCTGCTGCGTCTCTGCCAGACTTATGGCTTAGATCTGGAAGAGGCATTAGGTGAAAACTTTAATAACGACAATCAATTGGAAAAACTGGGTTCCATGGACAACCTGCAAAGATGGGTACAGGAAATCAGCCTGCGGATCAGCAGTATGATAAAAAGTGAGCGTGTTCATACGTCCAGTTATATGGTGGATACGGCAGTACAATATGTACGGGACAATTATGCCGACAGTGAGCTGACTGTAGAAAGGCTCAGCGAACTCCTTCATGTCAGTCCTACTTATTTTTCTACGATTTTCAAAAAGGAAACCGGAAGCAGTTTTATCGGGTATTTGACAGAAACCAGGCTGGAAAAAGCAGTGGAACTTTTGAATACAACCAACGACAAGAGCTATCAGATTGCAGAAAAGGTAGGATATCTGGAACCAAACTATTTCAGTTATGTGTTTAAGAAAAAGTTTGGTGTGTCCCCATCCAGATACCGTAATACCTAATAGAGGTTGCTATGATTCCAATAATTAAAAAGTACATATCTAAAGCAAAAAAATGGTACCAGAAAAAAAGCATTCAGAACATGCTCTCCATTTATTTTACACTGCTTTCCGTAGTTGGAATGGTATTGATTGCTGTGCCCCTCTATCTGAATTTTACCAATACGGCAGAGCATATGGTGGAACAGGAAAACAAGCATGTCATTGACCAGACGAATCAATTTCTGGATACTTATTTGAGAAATATTATGAATGTCTCCAATTCTGTTTATTATCAGGTAATTAAAAATGCGGATCTTGCCAAAGACACCATTGTAGAGCAGCTGGACCTGCTTTACAACACCAACCGGGAACAGCTGGTGAGTATCGCTATTTTTAATCTGTTCGGAAAGGTTGAAGCTGCAGCTCCCTTATCTAATCTCAAAGAAAATATTGATCCTAGGGATGAGGAATGGTTCAGAAATGCGGAAGCTCAGATTGAAAATCTGCATTTTTCAAAACCCCATGTACAAAATCTGTTTAATGATCCGGATAACCGATACCGCTGGGTAGTATCGATGAGTAATGATGTTGAAATCACGAAGAATGGCAAAAGGGAAAATGGCGTCTTGCTGGTAGATATGAATTTCAGCGGAATTGAGCGGGTGTGCCAAAGTGCAAATATCAGTGATTCCGGATATGTCTATCTCATGGATGCAGATGGAGAGATTATTTATCATCCAAAGCAGCAGTTATTATATTCGAAATTAGAGAAAGAATCCAATGTGGAAGCAGCAGGGTTAGATGATGGAAACCATACGGAGATCTTTCAGGGCGAAAAGCGTCTGGTAACCATAAAAACCGTAGGTTATACCGGGTGGAAACTGGTGGCAGTTACGCCCCTTACAGAAGTTGTGGCAAAATATTCCCAGATCCGGATCTTTGTTCTGTTTATCTTTTGTTTTGGATTATTCGTATTAATATTTGTCAGCCTTTTGGTATCCGCCAGAATTGCAAACCCCATTAAGCGCCTGGAAAAATCTGTTAAGAAGCTGGAAAAAGGAGATTTGAATGTAGAAATTACAGCCAGTGGTCCCTACGAGATTATGCATCTGGGCAAGACGGTGCGTTCTATGGTAGAACAGATGAAGAAATTAATGGATGACATTGTAGTGGAGCAGGAACAGAAACGTAAAAGTGAACTGGATGCGCTGCAAACCCAGATTAATCCCCACTTTTTGTACAACACGCTGGATTCTGTCATCTGGATGATTGAAAATGAACGTTATGAAGGAGCAATTACCATGGTTACCTCCCTTGCGAGACTGTTTCGGATAAGTATCAGTAAAGGGAAGTCTATTATCACGGTTAAAGACGAGTTAGAACATGCCCGCAACTATCTCACCATACAGAGCATCCGTTATAAAAATAAGTTTACTTATGAGATTCAGGCGGAGGAAGAGACTTTGCAGCTGGCTACTATGAAGCTGATTATTCAGCCTATGGTGGAAAATGCCATCTATCACGGAATGGAATACATGTTAGAAGATGATGGGGGTAAGATTGTCATTAAGTCTTATATCAGGGATGAGGATCTCTTCATAGAGGTATGTGATAATGGTATCGGAATGGCTCCGGATGTACTGGCAAGCCTGCTATCAAGGGAACAGCGGGTAAGGAGCAGAGGCTCCGGTATCGGAATGAATAACGTGCATGAAAGAATCTGTCTGTATTTTGGCAGGGATTACGGCGTACACGTAGAAAGTGAAGCGGATGAAGGGACAAGGGTGACGATTCATTTGCCAAGGATTCCGATAGAAGAGATCGGTCAGGAGGGAGGAGCATTTTGAAAAAGAAATATTATTTTCCTGTCTTCATATTAGGAGCAATTTTATTTTTCAGCCTCTATATCTTATCCCGGGAGACAAATGTAAAAGAGATTCCGGTGAAAAATATCTCCGTTATTACAAGAGGAAAGCTGAGTGAGAGCTGGGAGAATTTTAAACAGGGGGCAGAGCAGGCAGGAACAGATCTGAATGCAAATATCCGCATGATCAGTCTGGGGAATGAGGAAGCGAATAAACTGGAGGAACAAATCGAATTACTGGAACGGGAAGTGAATTCCGATGCAGATGCCATTGTTATCGCTCCTGTGGATCATGAGCATATGGCAGAATCTCTGGCTAAAATGAAAAGAAATATCCCGGTGGTTCTTGTGGAATCGAATGTGGATTCCAAGCTGCCTTATGAAGTTATTGCCTGTGACAATAAGAAGATGGGAACTGCATTGGCAGAAGAAGTGATGCGACATGGAAATTTCCGTAAAAAAAGTGCTTCTGATTAACGGAGACATTTCCTGCAGCAGCGTTTTAGACCGGGAGGCAGCATTTCGGGATACCATGAAGATCAGTTATAATGAGATACTGGAATGGGAGCAGGCGGACTACAGCAGTGAAACCATCTTAAACTATCTGCGAACAAACAATGTGGATGTGATTGTGGCGTTCGATACGGAAATACTGGAAAATGCCGCAAAGGCTTTAAAGGAATATGAAGATCAGTATCCGCCGCAGCTTACAGAGCTGTATGGTGTGGGAAGCAGCAGCAAAGTTATTCGTTATCTGGAAAATGATAACATTGTCAGCATTGTTGTCCAGGATGATTACAGCATGGGGTATCTGGGAGTGAGGGATGCCATCAATGCAATCAACGGCAGGGAAGAAAAAGAAAGAACAGAAATTGCATTTAAAATTGTGGATCACGAACACATGTATTCAGAAGAGAATCAGAGGTTACTATTCCCTTTTGTAAGGTAAATCAGGAGAGAGATTATGAAGGTGAAAAAATTATTAATGGAAGCAGCTATGGTCATTCTTTGTCTGGCTGGATGCAGTACGCTGGCAACAGAACAGAAAAAGGAGCAATTGCCGGAATTGAAAATAGGTGTATCGGTCTATTATCAGGATGATGTGTTTATTGAATCGATTATCAGCCGATTGAAAGAATCGGTAAAGAAGATGGAAAAGGAAGAGGGTTACAACATTACTCTGAATATCGTAGACGGTCAGAACAGCCAGACTTTGCAAAATGAACAGGCTGATAAATTCATCTCTCAGGGATATGATGTGATCTGCATGAATCTTGCTGACCGGACTGCAGCAGCTACGATAATTGACAAGGTTAAGAATGCGGATATACCGGTTATTTTCTTTAACCGGGAGCCGGTTAGCGCGGATATGAAGCGATGGGATAAAGTTTATTATGTAGGTTCCAGACCGGAGGAAGCCGGAACCATGCAGGGTGAAATCGTTTTAGAACAATATCTAAAAGACCCGGGAAGCGTAGACCGCAACCATGACGGCAGGATTCAATATGTTATTCTGGAGGGAGAACAGGGACATCAGGATAGCCTGATCCGTACTGAATACTGTCTGAAGCCATTGTTAGACAATAATATCGTGCTGGAGAAGCTTGCCAATGCCACTGCAAACTGGCAAAAATCCCAGGGGGAAGAAAAAATGGGAGGTTGGCTGGAAGAATACAAAGATAGGATAGAAGTAGTCTTCAGTAATAATGATGAAATGGCTCTAGGCGCAATATCTGCAATTAAAAAGGCAGGATATGAAGGGAAAATCCAGGTTGTGGGGGTAGATGGAACAGAGTCTGCAATCAAAGCGGTAGAAAATAAAGAGATGCTGGGAACGGTTATCAATGACGCAAGAAAACAGGCTGACAGTATCCTGAAACTGGCTTTTAATTCCGGTTCCGGTCAGGGGGTAGGGATGGTTAAAGAACTACAGCCGGATAACTGTGTACGTATTGGACATAAAGTGTTTGCACAATGGTCAGTGCAGCAGGATACAGAAGGAGAGTCAGTGGAATAACGTAATAATGTTTGGTAAAAAGAGGGAGCTATACACCGATGATATAATTATTACTGACCTGTAAAGGTTCAGTTTATCATTCAGTGAAATAGCTCCTTTAAATATGTAAAAGTTAAGTTGTTCCTTATAAATAGAAACGAAAATGCATGATTTAATGAATGAAACGGAAAACTCCAATTACTTTTCCCTGTATACAAAGTCCGTCATTTTCAACGATTATTGGCTCCATTGTATCATTTTCCGGCTGCAGGCGATAGTACCCATCTTCTTTATAATATGTTTTTACTGTAGCAGAGTCATCTATTAAGGCAACCACGATATCACCATTTTGTGCGGTGTTCTGCTTTTGTACGAGAATCTGATCACCATCGAAGATGCCGGCATTAATCATACTTTCACCTTTAACGGTAAGCATAAAGGTCTGTGCATTCGGCATAAACTCGGATGGGATAGGAAAGTAGCTTTCTACATTCTCCACTGCAAGGATAGGCTGGCCGGCAGCGATTCTTCCAACAATTGGAACATTCACAACCTCACGTCTGACCATATTAAAATTGTCATCGAGTATTTCAATCGCCCTTGGCTTCGTAGGGTCACGTCGGATATAACCGTTTTTCTCTAATGTTTCCAAGTGGGAATGAACAGAAGAGGTCGACTTTAAATGTACTGCCTCACAGATCTCCCGAACTGCTGGTGGAAAACCACGGTTTAAAATTTCATTTTTTATATATTCTAATATTTCAGCTTGTTTTTTAGAAATTTTGCCATATGCCATATTACACATACCTCCTAATACATCTATTTTCCTTATACTATCATATTTTTGTGCAAAATGCAAACAAATGTTTAGAATACTTGTTCGTAATTTTGTCGAAACAGTGTTGACAAACGTCTGTTCTTGTAATATAATGTCAGTAAATCGAACACTCGTTCGTAACAAATGTTCGGACAAGTTTTTTGTATAAAATAATCAAAAATGAATACAATCAAGTGTAGAAGGGGGATTTAGTTATTATGGGAACGAGAGAGAATATGCATTCTATGAAAAATGAAATGATAAAGTTATTATTTGACCGCAGAGTGATTTTAAGTCTGGCTTCGTTAGTAATAGCAGCAATGATCTTAATTGCCTGCAATAGCTTTATTGTCAGCGCAAGCAGCAAGACAAAACCACAGACATACAAATACTATACAGAAGTCCGTATAGGACATAATGATACATTATGGGGTATAGCAAATGAATATATTACCGATGATTATGATTCTGTAAATAGCTATATAAACGAAGTATTGAATATTAATTCTATGTTAACAGAAGATGTGCATTATGGACAAAGGATAGTCGTACCTTATTACTCAACAGAATTAAAACAATAGAGGAATCAGTTCTTCCTAATAGAGATATTAGAACATAAAAGCATTATAGTAACAACGTAAAAGAGCCCCAGTTGGCCGTCGAGTATTTTTTCTCGGCGGTTTTTTTTAAAATTAATGTACCATATTGTGGTATACTGGTAGGAAAATAGGTAAATATTCATAGGAGTAAAGAAAAATAATATGGAGAAATCTTGTAATGACAGCAAAAACAGAACGTATGTTCAAGTGGGTGAAAATATCGAATATCATTTTGAAAAAGTAACGAAATCAAATTTACAGGACATACTGAATTTGCATCTGCCAGAAGAACAGAAGCATTTCATAGAAACCCCGTTGGAATGCCTAAAAGAGGCGGAAGAATTGAATGATTGGCAGCCACGGGGAATTTACTATAGAGACCAGCTAATCGGGTTTACCATGTATGGAGAGATTTTATCGGAAAAACGTGTATGGATGGACCGATTATTAATCGATCACAAATTTCAGGGGCAAGGTCACGGAAAAAAAGCTTTGTCTAGCCTTATTGCGTATTTGTTCCGGAAATACTCATGCAGCGAAATTTATCTGAGTCTTTATCCGGATAACCAGCGGGCATTCACTTTATATGAAAATTTAGGTTTTAAGCTTAACGGAGAGCTGGATACGAAGGGTGAACTGATTATGGTTTTGGAAAAAAGAACATGGCTGTATAATTTAGAAAACGAAAATAGACATTATTTATAGATATTCGGTAATATAGGAATTAACCGGATATTTTAGAAGCAGATGGGAGTTAGAATAGTTAAGCGGACAAATACAGTTTTTTCCGACTAACTAACAAGGAAACAATGTATAACCGGCTATTTATATTATTTTGCCTGATCACCGTGGTTTTTAGTTTAAGTTAATATTTTGGTCCTTATGTATATTGTTCATACTCATTTTATAATTTATTTATGTTATTTCATTGTATCTGTTTATGCTTGTCTTATCATGATATTTTAAAATGATATTATTATAGGTTTACGTTGATAAATCATTTTTGATATACCATAATAATCAATATATTTGCCAACCTTATTATGGTATATCTTTGTAAAACGTGTACTTCGGTAAAATAATTGACTAGCCCGCAACATCACATTACACCGTCTTGCAGTGTGAAAAATATATCCTGCGTCTATATTGAGATTTTAAACTATATGGACTACTTGTTTTAATTAATAAATATCCGATTACTCGCCAGGATCTTTCATAGATAAATTTCTTGTATGTACTCTTCTGTCAATTTACACCTTGCAGAACGTGTGTTCGAAAAAGCTTGCGATTTTAATTATTTATTATTTATCTACAGTATTAAAATTCCATCAATTAAAGAGTAATTCTGTCTAATTACTTATATGGTTCTTTAATTAACAGTGCTATGTGTCTGGTTTTCCGCTGATGCAAACTTTTCCACTTCATATTTTAATACCCAGTTACACATTTCTAATAACATTGGAAGCAGATCGTATCCCTTTTTGCTTAATGAATATTCTACTTTAGTAAGAATTTTTGAATTTTCTGTTCGGATGATAAGTGCATCTTCTTCCAGTTCTTTTAACTGTTTGGTCAATTTGTTGTGCGGAACATTTCCCAGTGCATTTTTTAATTCATCATAGGATAAAATTTTGTTTAAGCCAAGTATATAAAGTACACGCATCTTCCATTTACCGCCGATCATATTGACTACCTTTTCAAAGTATTCATAGCCCAGTTTTTGAACCGGACAGTCTTCTCTATCCATGGTTTCTCTCTCCTTATTACAATTTTAATAATTTTATTACACAAAACGAATTAAATCTTCGATTCTTAAAAGGGGGTATATACAACTTATTATTTAGTTTCTTATAACATATTAAAGTTTGCAATATATTGTTGGACAGGCAGGATACATAGAAAACAAAATAGAATTGCTCCAATAATAATTGCTAGCCGGATGATTGGAATCCTCTTCCACTGCCATATTATAGTCATTAGAAATACTGCGGTCAGCCAAATCATAAAGACACTTGTCAGTATCCGCTTTACCGTAAGGCCGTACACAGAAATATATAAGAACATTTTACTCATTGCTGTTGCAATCAAAAGCAGGGTCAGAACGGAAAGGATTACATTTATCCATCGTAAAATCCTGTTATCGCACTTTTGTGTTTTGCTGAAAGCGTTTGCTCCGAGGATAATCAGTACATTGATGACTGCAATAATGCATAACTCGAAGAATCCCTGACGGGCATATTGGGCATAGGTAAAATATTCGGGGCGTATCCCGGCAAATGCTGAAAATAAATAACTGCTTTGTAATCCGATAAATAACCCATAGGATATACAAACTAATAGGACCGCTGTATCAATGGCAGTATCTGCGATACAGTGAGTCTTTATCATTATTTTACTGATGGAATCCATATGAAAATGATCCGTATTGCGGTGATAAAGGCACCCATATATAAGTCCAAACATATAAGCTGATATAGGTAATGATAACACAAAACGAAGAATATTTGCAAATAAATGTCGGTAAAAATAATCTCTTGTTTCAACTAATAATTGTCGGAAACCACTATCTGCACTTGAGAGTAACGGAAGCACGACAGCCAGAACCGGAATGGCAATACAAAGCCCTAAAGCTGCCGAAATCACCTTATTTCCTGACCTGGATTTTCGGAGTGCTGATTTTAGTACGCGAAACTGGCAAGTGAAGTTATAGAAGGGGATAATAATGAATGCATTCCATAAGTCGAGCATTACCCATTCACTGGATTTATTTTCCTTAAGTAGTATTCCGGTTACGGAAAGTGTCCAATACGCGGCAATCACGATTAGTGCCAGTATCTGAATGACTCTCATAACGCTCCAAAAACCATAGGGAATTCCCACACCCAGCAGAATAGCCAGCCAAAAGAAACTTTCCTTCGCAGGTCTTTGTTTGCGGGCAAAGACGTATGCCAGAACTCCGATAACATATGCTATCGTGAACAGTGCTATATTGCGGTTAAAATTAAGAAATGACGAAAAAACATATACAAGGCCATAGCCGAGTATCAGATAGGTTAACGCAAATCCTTTGTCTTTACCATCGGAAATAAGGGGTTTTGATTCGTTTACCGTTGATATTTGATCTAAAATAGACGCACTTTCACAAGGCAGGCCGCTTTGGCTTACCATTTCTTGATTTTCCATATAAAATAAACCTCCTCTGTACGATTACGTACGGTTATTCTTCTTCCAGGAACTCCAGAATATCACCAGGCTGACATTGTAATGCTTTACAAATGGCTTCCAATGTCGAAAAACGGATTGCTTTTGCTTTTCCATTTTTTAAGATTGACAGGTTAGCCGGTGTGATCCCAACTTTTTCAGCAAGATCTCCGGAACTGATTTTACGACGTGCCATCATCACGTCAAGATTTACTATAATAGCCATACCGGCACATCCCTTCTATATGGTATAGTCATTTTCTTCTTTAAGTTCGGCAGCCTGGGCAAATACATTTTTAATCACCCTTAGAATCAGGCTCATGAATAAAGCCATAACAGCCAGTACCCAAAATGGTGCAAAGTAAAATCCACTTAAGAGATAAATCATACCTGCTGCCAGACAGCACCAGGAAAGGTGACGCAGGCATTTTACATTGCATTTTTCGAATACAATGTCTTTACGGATATTGTTTAACAGACAATGTAAATTGTACAGTGCAACTGCTACAAATACCGCAGATGTGTATACCGTGATTAAAAATAAAGTCAGTTTATTGTCTAAGTACGGCCCCACTGTCTTTATAAATATCCCAAACAGCCATGGAGCGCCAATGCAGCCTGCAATCAGGCAGAGAGAAAATAACAGTACACAGATTCTGGACAGCGCCAGACTCTTGTCTTTGTTCCAGTTCATTTGATTGCCTCCTTTTACAATATAATTAGATAAAATGATTTTATAAGTCATTACTTCTTAAGCTGTTTGTATTATAGCATGGTAAATATTGATATTCAAGTATAATTTATCGTTTTTCGATATATTTATATTGCTATACATAAAAATACGCACTTGATTGCAGTTTGATTACTCACCTGTAAGACGAGATGCCACTTTGTAAAGTGAAAGGCCATCTTTGTAACTGACAATTAAATATTTGTAAACGAAATGCCACTTTTGTAATTGAAATACATGATTTGTAAACCAAACGCCATTTTTGTAACTGAAATGCAGTTTGATTTTTGCTTTTATTGTCGTATGATAATAAAAATAAGTATGCCAAAAAGAGGTCGACTCCCTCTCGATTTTTTTGTAATCGGAGAATCCACCCCTAACTTGTCCCTTTCGTCTGTACTCTTCATATCAATTCATGGTTTACTCCTATTGCTCCCTTTAGGTAAAACAGCTGATTACATTAAAGAAGAACGTTTGCTATTGTTGTTGTGTTTGGGAAGAATTGTTAAAATCCCGGAGTCGCTGAGTGTAGCCAGGGTTATTTTTTTAAGATCCTGGTATCCCTGCCTATCCAGTTCTTCCATCAACCATACCTGGTCTTTACCATAAGGCGCCAGATTGTGCTTCATGATCTTTCCATCAATAATGATATTTGCCCGGAGGGAATCATCCTTAGCCGGAAAGGAAAAATCGGAGGATTTCGGTGGACGTGCAAAGTCTTTTGGCATTACAGAGATACTGCCTTCCGGCTCAAGAATGGCATATTGAACTTCACTGATATCAAAATAACCCTGAGTGCGAAGCTGGCTTAACAGTAAATTGATGTCAAATTTGGCCTGCTTTAACCCATCGTATTGTATGAGTCCATTTGCAATAAGAAAAATTGGCTTACCAACTAAGATCCTCCTCAGCGTAATGCTCTTTCTGGAATAGAAAGAAAGCAATATGGAATGAAGAAAAAAAATAAGGATAGAAAGAATACCGTAAAAAATAGGTACCGTATGATCGATTGTAAGCTCTCCAGCAAGTGTTCCGACTACGATTCCTGCAATATAATCATAAAAGGTCATCTGCGCAATCTGTTTGGCGCCGCTGATCTTTGTCATAACTGATAAAATGATAATTGTCAGGACGCTTCTGAAAAGTAATTCCCAGATATCCATGATATCGCATCCTTTCGTTAAGTAGGTTTATTTACTGCACAAAAGTATTGTAACCGTTATACGGTATCGTATCCATGAGATTTCCGTTATAAAAAAAGAACTGTTTGAGGTTTTCAAACAGTCTGTTTTTTATGTGTTACATATGTTTAGCTGTCCAGGCTAATATCTCTGCAATAATTTCATCTTTGCATGGTTCATTTAAAATTTCATGGCAAAGATTTGCATAGATTTTAAGGGTTTTGTCCTTAGAAGCAATATCTCCGAAGAAGTCACGGGAATCTTTTTCGCTTACCAGTCCGTCACAGCATCCATGGAGTATAAGAACTGGATCTGTAAAGGATGTTCCGTTTTGGGAAAGCCAGGTGACACCTTCACCCAGGCTGTTAAACAGTGCAACAGAAATTTCCTTTTCAACCAAAGGATCCTTATCATATGCTTCGATAACTTCCGGATCACTGCATACGCCGTCCCCAAGGTTATTCGGCAGATAGGTATCTTCCGGTATCGTCATAGGAAGATCGCCCGCCAGTTTATGGTTATATCTTGTCAAAGCACCGGACAAAATGATTCCCCTTGCCTTGCCGGGATATCTGGTGGCGAAGGATGCCGTGGCATAGCCGCCCATGCTGTGACCAATTACAAATAGAGGAAGTCCGGTATTTTCTTTGGCTGCCATCTCTGTTACGGCATTCACATCATCACTGATCTGTGTGTACTTATTGTAATAAACTCTTCTGCCTTCCGATCTGCCATGTCCCCGATGATCAAAGCGGTACACACAAAATCCATGATCATTCAGTTTCTGTGTGACGTAATCATATCTTCCAAGATGCTCACACAGCCCGTGTACGATGACAAAGACACCTATTGGATGTTCAACTTCGTTCTTTACCATAAATAATTTTGTCCCGTCAAAAGAGATAAATTCCATTTCTTTTTTCATGTAGTGCCCTCCTTTTGATTTACAAGTTCTTTCTGATGATCCTATTATAACAGGTCACTATCGTAATTACATTGGATAACGATGACCTGAAATGATGAATCTGAATGGTAAAATGATGCACTGAGCAGTAAAATATGTAATATAATGTTCTTACATGAAAAACAATCAGCCTTTACAGTAAGTGCGGTACACAGCCGGAGTTACGCCTACATACTTTTTAAAGGATTTTATAAAATAACCGGCTTCGCTGTAGCCCAGTTCATCACTGATTTCGGAAATGGGCGCATCCGATGATTCCAGCAGAGCTTTTGCCCATTCAATTTTTAACCTGGCCGTAAAAGAAGAATAACTCTCTCCCACTTCTTTTGTGAAAAGTCTGCTCAGATAGCTGGAACTGACATTGCAGTATGCAGCCATGTTTTTCAAAGAAGGCGATTCTCCTTTGTGGTGGTAGATGTAATCAAATGCTTTTATGATAATGCTGTTTGTGGAGACAGGAACATCACATCCGGCATTCTCTATATTTGAATTCAAAATTACATTAGATAGAGCTGCTTTCATTTTACGGGCGGATTCCATCGTATAATGAGCGCCAGGAGGCTCCTCCAGGATTTCCTGGTGTCTGTTGACTACAGTTTCATACATTTCTATAATCTGTTCTTTGTGAATTGCTTCTTTGACCATATAATTACAGAGAAAATAAAGCATCATAGCAATCATCTGCATACGCTCATAGGATAAAAATGGGATTTCGTTATAGAGTTGTCGGAAATTTTCTTTTGCTTCCTCGATAATTCTGGGGTTGGCGGGACTGAATATCTTCTCCATAAAGCTGTCATCTTTATGAATGGGCAGACGTACCTGTCCAGCCATTACAGCACCCAGGTATTTGTCATTCACAATAATGGGGATAGCAATATCAACTATAGAGAAATGGCATTGGTATATATAGGGCTCATTTATCCGTACCGCTTCCAATCCGCCTCTGGAATCACACTTTTGACAGAATTTGCCCAGTGTCGGATCGTTCCGTACCTTTTTACAAAATTCATGGCAGCAGCTATGTTCTGTTACCGGTACACCTTTGTAATCCACGGTAAGGATTGCCATGTTTGTCACCTCAGCCAGGGAGCGCTGCAGGTTCGTCCATTGTTCCATATCGAAGATCTGATCAATGGCAAGTAATTTATTCATAATACACGGTCCTCCTTTAAAATCATCTACCTGCACTATTTATGGTTTTTTCCAACCGGAATTAATACCTGGGGTGTTTTTACTTCTTTCTCCTGATCCAGCCAGATGCCTGCTTCCAGCATTCGGGCTACGACGGGGAGATATTTTTTCGGAAGTCCTTCTCCGGCACGGAACATTTTCGAGAAGGATTTTTCATAGATATAATTGGAGTAATTCTGATACAGGCGTCGTCCATGATCCGTTACCCGGATAATAATATTTTTCCGGTTGCCCTCCAGATAAAACTTTTCCAACAGATCCTTTTGCGTTAATTTATTTACCAGTTTTGTGAAAGCACTGGGACTGATTCCCAGCCTTCCTGCAATTTCAGACATGTTCAGATTGAGTTCCTCATTTTCCAGTAAATATTCCAATACCTGGATTTGTGAAAATGAAATCGGAATACTTGTTCCATAATAATCCTCTTTGTTATAAATTGAAGCATATACATTTGCATACTTAATCAATTTCTCCACAAATGACCGGTATTCTCCCATCCATTCCAGTTTCATAAAACCACCTCCCCCAAAATTAATTTTCATTCATAAATAAAATAATTTCCAAAGGAAACTATAATCTTTACGTTAAGAATAATATAATTTGGGAAAGAAAACAATAGTTACTTATTCACAGAAATGAGTCTGTAGAATTAGCCATATTTACAGCCTGTTTCTTATGAGTATGCCGATTTCCATGTAAAAAAACCTTGTTAAGAATGGTCCGCCTATTGCAGGGGAGTCTTCTTCACAAGGTTTTTGTATGGGATCATTTCATTGGAGTTTCTGGTTCATGTATGGGATCATTTCATTGGAGTTTCTGGTTCATGTATGGGAATCGGTACTTCTGTTTACTGTAATTTATCTTTTAATCGGTTAATCGCATCTTCTTTGGTAAGTGTAAAAAAGATATCATTTTCACAATTACCTTCATAAATGAAATATTTTAATGGTTTACTTGTATATCTAGTAATCGATTCCATGCACTTTCATTGCTTCTGCTATATCCCGGAATATGACACCCAGCCCATAGGCTCCGGCATCCGGATATCCAAGACTCCGCTCTCCCACTGTTCCGGCTCTGCCCATGCGGGCAACGATTTTTTCTGTGGCCTTGGCACCGTCTTCTGCTGCCTTAGCTGCTCTTATAAGAGTGGTGGAAATATCCTCCCCGGCTTTAGCACAAAGGCTCCAGGTATTTGCACAGGGAAGAAAGGCATCAATCAGTGTTTTATCGCCTATTTCTGCACCTCTTCCAAACGACCTCTCTCCGGTTGCCTGAATCCCTTTTACTGATGCCTGCAGCATTTGTGCAAATTCAGAAATGGTCAGCTCCGTTTTTGCTTGCGCGTATTTTCCTGCTGCACGGAAGGCAGATCCCCAGATGGGACCGGAAGCTCCTCCACAGTGTTCCATGATAACCAGAGAACAAGCATCCAGGAAATTCCCTATGGTGTCTGTATGATGGGTGATGATCTCGTTCCATTCCATTTTAAGCCGGCGGAATCCTTTGGCAATACTCATACCGAAATCGCCGTCTCCTGCATGGGAATCAAGCTCACAGAAGGGTACTTCATTTCTTATTACGGATGCACTCATACAATCGATCATGTAAACCATATTCTGCAGGCTGATACAGTTATGATGAATGATTGCGTAATCCGGGCTTGTTTCGATCTCATAGCTGGCTTTAACTCCGGTACCAGACATGTTCCCGGCTGGGGTATAAGGAATACTTTGCTTCCAATCCTGAATCGTAAAAACCGGAGCACTGCAGGGGGCGCTCAGCAGGCCCTTTAATTCCTCATCCAGTTTCAGAATAGACAAAGATGCGCCTGCCATATCGATACTGGTCATGTAACTTCCTACCAAGGTTCGGGAAACTATAACCGGATGCTTTGCCAGTTCCTTATTTACTGAATTATTCAACAGGTATAATTCCTGGGCAGGGGTTGCACCAAAGCCATTTACCAGAAGGGCAATTTCCTGGTCCGTATCCGGCTTAAGCTCTTCTAAAAGTGCATCCACCATTTTCATCGCCAGTTCATCGGCGGTAATGAGTTTTTCACGCTTAATCCCCGGCTCACCATGAATTCCCACGCCATATTCCATCTCATCGTCACCAAGAACAAAAGTAGGCGTCCCCTTGGCTGGAACCGTACAGGAGGTAAAGGCAAAGCCGATGCTTTTTACATTAGCTACGGTTTTTTCAGCCAGGCGCTTCACTTGTGCTAAATCCATGCCCCTCTCCGCTGCGGCACCTGCAATTTTATGTACAAACACGGTACCTGCAACACCTCTTCTACCAACGGTATACAGGCTGTCTTTTACGGCGATATCGTCATCAACTTTTATATAATCAACAGATATGCCATCTTCTTTTGCCAGATATGCTGCATTTTTAAAGTTCATTATGTCACCGCTGTAATTCTTAATAATCAGCAGGGTGCCTTTGTCCCCGGCTGTTTCCCGGATTGCCTGATATACCTGAATCTGTGAGGGAGAAGCAAATACATCGCCGCATACGGCGGCATCCAGAAGTCCATCCCCTACAAAGCCGGCATGTGCAGGTTCATGCCCGCTGCCGCCTCCGCTGATCAGGATTACCTTCTCCTTATTTACGTCTCGCTTTTTGATAATTTTATATTTCGGTATGAGTTCCAGATCAGGATGTGCAAGGACAATGCCATTGCACATTTCCATAACAACATTTTGAGGATTATTTATTATTTTTTTCATTTGCCGCACCTGCTTTCCTCTTTGAAGTTTTTTCCGATACGGTCTGCTGTAATGATTGCAGCGGCCACTGATTGAGGTGTTACCGGGAAAGGCATGGCATGGATGGATTCTTCCGGAATACAAGCTTTATTTGCAGCTTCCATCAGTTCTTCCGTCGTAAATTGATCCACCCCGATATCTTCCAGGCAAACCGGAAGTCCAATTTTAAGGCAGAAGTCCAAAACTTCTTCAATTTCCTTCGAAGGAGCATTTTCCAGGACTAACTGCGCCAGTGTACCAAAGGCTACTTTTTCACCGTGGAAATATTTGTGGGTACCTTCAAAAATGGTAAGTCCGTCATGAATGGCATGAGCACCTCCAAGTCCGGCACTTTCAAATCCAAGCCCCGATAATAGAATATTGGTTTCAATAATATTTTCCAGTGCCGGAGTGACCTGATTACAGTCACAGGCTGTTTTGGCTTTCTCTCCATCTTCCATCAGAGTCTGATAGCACAGAGATGCCAGCGCCATTGCGGTATTAGTACCTTTGGCAGGACCGCAGCATCCTTCCCGAAACCCGCAGGGAAGTCCGGCATTTACATTTGAACAGGAGGCAGCAGTTGCCCTTGCTTCAAAATAAGTAGACAGGGCATCTCCCATTCCGGAAACCAGAAAACGGGAAGGTGCCTGGGCAATTACCGTGGTGTCAATTAAGATAACACTGGGACTCTGTTTGAAATATGCATAGTCATCAAATGCACCGTCCGGTGTGTAGAGAACTGCTGAATGGCTGGTTGGGGCATCGGTAGCTGCAATCGTGGGAACAATGATCAAAGCTTCGCCTGCTGCAACGCATTTTGCGGTATCAATCGCCTTTCCGCCGCCAAGTCCAATGGTACAGTGGCAGCCTTTTTCTTTTGCCAGTTCCTGCAGGCGTGCTACCTCCTGTCTGGAACATTCGCCTTTAAATCCGCTTTCGACAAAAGAGATCTGATACTCCTTTGCAGTTATCAGCAGCTTTTCCTTAACTCGGCCGACATCATCCGGGTGGGCAATCAGTAATGCGGATGATCCGAATGTTTTTACGAAGTAACCCAGGTTTCGGATTTCATCTTCTCCCTGTACGTATTTGGTTGGACATATAAAAGCTTTTCTCATTTTAATACCTCCTGCTGTATTTGATGGTTTTATTTTAGCAGGAATGCATAACGGATACAGTGAGGAATGATGACCGGAAATAATGATTCTATATCGTAATTTCTTGTCATCAGATTCCGGAATGGTAATTTCATGCAGCGCCAATAGCATTTTTCAAACACGCTCCAGGGAAAATTTGACGCAGGCGCAATTCTATATTATGATAATGGAAAGTGTTATAAACCAAGGATAAAGCGGAGGCATGGTGCGCCTATGACAGATCAGATCTCAGAAAAATTAGAACATCTTCCGGAAGCCCCGGGAGTCTATAAAATGCTGGATGAAAAAGGAAATATAATATATATTGGGAAAAGTAAATGCCTGAAGAAACGGGTGAAATCTTATTTTGTGGAAACTCCAAAATGGGATAAGGTAAATCGAATGGCACCTTTTATAAAAGATATCGACTATGTGGTTACCGATACCCATCTGGAAGCTATGCTTTTGGAATGTGAACTTATTAAACAAGTCCGCCCTTATTTTAACGTAATGATGAAATACGATGACCGGTACGTTTACCTGAAGGTAGGACAGACATTTCCGGACAGACTGCTTTCCATTGCTAACCGCAGGGAAGAAAACTGCTTTGGGCCTTTTCGCAGCAGAAGCACACTGTTGCAGATTATGGACTTTATGAAAAATGTGTATCCGATTGAGAAAGTGAAAAGAACATACCAGCTTACCTATCATATCTTTCCCAAACCGCTTACCCGGGATAACTGGGAGGATACACAGCGGGCGCTGATGGAATTTTGTAAGAAAGCTTCTATACGGGAACAGTTTATAAGAGAGATGCAAAAGAAAATGAGCAAAGCTGCACAAGAAGAAAAATACGAAACAGCGGCATTCTATCGGGATGCTGTTGAAAACCTGAAATACTTGAAAAAGGGGATAGATTCTTATGACCATTGGATGAAGGGGCATGTACTTTTGAATCTGGAAACTGACAGTGGCAGGAAGCTTTTTTACATTGTTAAAGGACGCGTTATACATAAGAAGGCGTTTCAACAGATTGTGCCGCCCGTAAAGGAGAATTTCAGAAAGGAAAGTCTGGAAATATTATTACATATTACCGAAGAACTGGATAATAAGGGAAATATAGATTACTGCGATATAATATATAGTGAAATGAGAGGTCAGCCAACAGAAAAAATAGAAATAGAATTTTTGTAAAAATGGATGCAGTCAACAGTAATATTGACTGCATCCATACCATCCTGCAATTTAGTTATTTTCACTTTTCCGGCTCTTTCGGGGCGGTAAAAGCGAGAACAGACCATGATTGCTGCAGCAGATGTAGAATTTCCCACTCCTTATTTTAGGGATGCGAAGTTCTGCATTTTGTTCGGGATATAATTTGATTAGCTGTAACCGGTCGCAGGTAACATATGCTGCAAAGGTAAGGTAGTGTTCCCGTGTCATTTCGTGATTTATGGTAATATAGGCTTCATCATCGATGTCTTCTACCGTAATCTGATGATCTGCATCCGCTGGCTTTTCTTCCAGGGGTTCTAATTTTCTGCCGCAGCAGGAAAGTTCTGCTTTTGCCGTACTTGTCAGGACATTGCCGCAAGTCGGGCACAGATAAAATTTTACTCTTTTCATATTGCCTCCGTCTGTATGGTTGGGGTCTAAATCCCCCTGCAGTATTTTTTCTATATTTACTCCTAATATTTGGGATAGTTCACTAAGCAGTGATACATCGGGACAGCCAAGTCCTCTCTCCCACTTGGAAATAGCCTTGTCACTGATATTCATGGCATCTGCAATTTCTTTTTGTGTCATATTCTTTTCTTTACGCAATTCCAATATCAGCAATCCCACTTTATTACAATCCATTACGTTCACCTCCAATTATCAGCATAAACCACCCGGGGGAACTTTGCAATCAACGCTCCGTAGAGTAGGTGTACAAGTTTCCCTTCTTTCCCGTTCTTTGAACAACTTCTAAGTTATATAGCACATTTAATGCCAGCTGTGCTTTGGAAAGAGACAGCTTAGAAGCAGTTTTAAAGTCTCTGGATGTAAAATCAGGCTTTAGCCCCGGGGGAATCAGCTTATGGTAATCTTCCCTGCTGTCTATGAGGATTTCATCCGTTAGGGCTATCGGGATCCGTTCGCAGCGGGAGGATCCTTTTTTCTTGTCACGGCTCCACCCATCCAGATAGCGGTACTCTTCTATCTCAATCATGGCAATGCTTAACTTAATTCTGGGATTTTTAAGAAGCTCCTTAATTCTGTACAGCTCATGGAAAATATCATAAGAGTTACCACGTCTCGGACTTTTTCTGGGTGAAGATATCTCACCGGTAGTTTTATCTACCCAGAGCAGCCATTTGGTACTGGCTATGGGGTAAACGATTCGAACGTCACTGACTTCCGTAAATACTTCCAGCTTTTTTCTGAGTTTGTTAAAATTCTGGGTCTGTATTTCAATGATCTCCTGGTCTGTCATGATATCTGCTACGTAAGAAGCTACCCGTATTTCCTGATGGTCAGCCCGTGGCTCATAATATTCTTTTAATACTGCATGGAGCGTCTTTTCTGACAGGGTTCCGATGCCATTGAAGTTTTTTTTGCCATATCGTATTTTGTGACAGGCATTTTGAAATCGTAATTGTTTCTTTTCCAGGTTATCCATAAGCTTATTTATCTGTCCTTAAAGTTTCTATTTGTATATCGGCTATACGCTATAAGCATACAACGGTGCAGCGGGTATTGTAAATAGAAAATTTTCTTAAAAAAGATGTCACAACCGCAAGCCACAGTTGTCTAATTAAGTGTAACGAATTAAAAGCGCATATATTATGCAATCATCAAGGAGGACAAAGATGAACAACAAGGTAATTTTAGAGTTTTTAACAATGCTGCAGGAAAACAATTCTTTGGAATGGATGCAGGAAAATAAGAAACTGTATCAGGAAGCAAAGGAAAAATTTGAAGGCCTAATCCAGGAAATGATTGTACGGATTTCAGCGTTTGACGATTCCATCGCATGGCTGAAAGCAAAAGATCTGGTGTTTCGATTAAATAGGGATACCCGTTTCAGCAAGGACAAATCCCCATATAATCCCTCTTTTCGTGCACATATTTCATCCGCAGGACGTCTCCCTATTCCGGCAGGATATTTTATCTGCGTGAAACCCGGGGAATCCATACTTGGCGGCGGTGTCTTTGCCACGCAATTCCCGGATGCCACCACTTTAGTACGGGACTACCTGACCGGACATGGTGTGGAATTTTTGGATATTATAAACAATCAGGATTTTCGGGAGAATTTCCAGGTATTTGGCGAAAAGCTGAAAAATGTTCCAAGAGGTTATGATAAGAACCATCCCCTTGCAGAATTTCTGAAACATAAATCATGGGCTTTGGAATATGCAATCAGTGATGCACAGTTTGCTGACGTAGATGGATTTTTGGATCTGTCTGTTGATATCTTCCGTAAAATGAAGCCTTTTAATGATTATCTGAATCGGGCATTAGCTTCATTTACCATGCCGCAAAGACCATAAGCTCTGCTAATTTAAAAAATGTCCCGAAAGTAATTTGACAATAGAAATATTTTACTTTAAAATATTTCTATTGCAATACAAAATGAAACTGGTGTAATGACACTGAGAAAGCGTGAGAATATGGGACATATTACTTCAAAAGAAGCTTATAAAAATTTGGAAGAACGAATTAATTGGTTTACCCAGGGTGCTCCTGCTTCGCAAACACTATACAAAATCCTTGAGGTTTTATATTCGGAAAAAGAAGCAAAATGGATATCGCTGCTGCCGATACGGCCTTTTACGGCTAAAAAAGCGGCACAGATCTGGGGTACGACAGAATTAAAAGCAGAAAAGGTGCTGGATCACCTATGTGAAAAAGCATTACTGGTTGATTCTTTTCATAATGGACAACGAAAATTTGTGATGCCGCCGCCTATGGCCGGATTCTTTGAATTTGCCCTGATGAGGACCAGAGGGGACATTGATCAGAAGTATTTAAGCGAACTGTATTATCAGTACATGAATGTGGAGGAGGATTTTGTAAAAGATCTCTTTTATGCAACAGAAACAAGACTGGGGCGCGTTTTTGTACAGGAACCGGTATTGTCTACAGAAAATACACTCCATATACTGGATCATGAGCGTGCCAGCCACATTGTGGAAGATGCGCAGTATATCGGACTTGGCACCTGTTACTGCAGGCACAAGATGTTTCATGCGGGACATCCCTGTGAAATTGATGCTCCCCTGGATGTCTGTCTGACCTTTGGAAATGTGGCACGTTCTCTTGCAGAACACGGATGCCATGCCAGGCTTATCTCCAAAGAAGAAGCTTACGATGCGCTGGAACGCTCTTATGCGTCCAATTTGGTACAGATAGGTGAGAATGTAAGGGAAGATCCAATGTTTATCTGCAATTGCTGTGGATGCTGCTGTGAGGCCTTACAGGCAGCAAGGAAGTTCAGCCCCATGCAGCCGGTTGCAACCACAAATTATATACCGGAGGTATCAAAGGAAAAATGTATTTCCTGCGGCAAGTGTGCAAAAGTCTGCCCAATCCTGGCAATTAAAATGGAGGACAAGAATGCCGTTATTGATACGGATATCTGCCTTGGCTGCGGTGTCTGTGTTGGAAACTGTCCCATAAAAGCCATTGAGCTGAAACGCCGGGCGGTTCAGATTATTACTCCGGTAAACAGTACCCACCGGTTTGTACTGCAGGCAATCGAAAAGGGAACGCTTCAGAACCTGATTTTTGATAATCACGCCTTTGCCAACCACAGAGCGATGGCAGCTGTATTCGGAACTATTTTAAAACTTCCACCGGTGAAGCAGATGCTGGCAAGCAGGCAGATGAAATCAATTTATCTGGATAAACTGCTGTCCATGAAAAAGAAGAAAACTGATTAATGTTTTTGGGTTTAGGTAAGAAAGGTGACGCTTTGTAAAATGATGTAGTGCTCGGAAAGAGAAGGGGGCGGACCATGGCAGAGAACGTATAAAACCTATAAAGCAGCTGGATCTTTTCAGCGTAGGACGTTTTCTTCATTCTACTATGGGAGTGTGCTCTAACATAAAACAAGGAGCATTTCGCGTAATATCAAAGCGAAATGCTCCTTGTTTGTAAAAGCTTTTATTTATACTTCCATAATGATTGGCAGTATCATAGGCGATCTTTTAATTTTCTTCCACAGAAAATCTCCAAGATCATCCCGGAGTGCGGATTTAATTTTACCCCAATCCGTTATTTTCTTCTTATTACAGCGTTCCAGCGTATCAGCGGCAAGGCTGCGCAGCTGGGACATTAATTCCTCGGATTCCCGGACATAAACAAATCCTCTGGAGATAATATCCGGTCCAGCCAGAACCTGGTTTGTATCTTTCTCCAGGGTAACGGTAACAACCATGATACCATTTTCAGACAGGCTCTGTCTGTCATGCATGACGATATTCCCCACATCACCGATGCCTAGTCCATCTACCATGACGCCTCTTGCAGGAACTTGTCCGATAACACTGGCTTTATCTTCGGAAAGTGCCAGTACATTGCCGGATTCAATCAGAAATGTATTTTCTTTTGGGATACCAAGTGACTGTGCCAGGTTTGCCTGAGCAGCACGGAAACGGTATTCTCCATGCATTGGCACAGCATATTTCGGATGAACCAGGGAATAGATCAGTTTGATCTCTTCCTGGCATGCATGTCCGGATACATGGGTATCCTGGAAAATAACATTGGCGCCCTTCATGGATAATTCATTTATAATTTTGGAAACGGCTTTTTCGTTTCCGGGAATTGGCGTTGAGCTTAATATAATAGCATCCCCCGGTTTTACGGAGACTTTTTTATGGGTGGAATCAGCCATACGGGACAAAGCTGCCATGGATTCTCCCTGACTTCCGGTTGTGATTAAAACCAGTTTTTCGTCGGGATAATTCTTCATAAGATCAATATCGATCAGGGTGTTCTTAGGTATTTTAACATAGCCCAGATCCGATGCAATCCGAATTACATTCAGCATACTGCGCCCCTGCAGAATAACTTTACGTCCAAACTTATATGCAGTGTTAATAATCTGCTGTACCCTGTCTATATTAGAAGCAAAGGTGGCAACAAATATCCGGTGTGATTTGTTTTCTTCAAACAGTGTGTCGAATGTCTTTGCAACCTTGATCTCTGATGGAGTAAAGCCGGGACGCAGAGCATTGGTACTGTCACACATAAGAGCAAGTACACCTTTTTTACCAAGTGCGCCCAGACGCTGCAAGTCGATTGCATCACCGAACAACGGCGTATAGTCGATCTTAAAGTCACCGGTATGCACGATAATACCAGCGGGTGAATAGATTGCCAGTGCGCTGGCATCCGCAATACTGTGATTGGTTTTGATGAATTCAATACGGAAGGAGCCCAGGGTAATGATACCGCCATGTTTCACTACTTTACGGCGGGTATTTTTCATCAGATGGGCTTCTTCTAATTTATGCTCGATTAATCCCATAGTCAGCTGGGTTGCATAGATCGGAATATTGATCTGGGGCAGGATGTATGGCAGAGCCCCGATATGGTCTTCGTGGCCATGGGTAATGACAAATCCTTTAACCCTATCCTTATTCTCGATTAAATAAGTGACATCCGGAATAACTTTATCGATTCCAAGCATATCTTCGTCCGGAAATGAAATCCCGCAGTCTACGACGATAATACTGTCTTCGTATTCAAATGCGGTAATATTCATACCTATTTTATCAAAGCCTCCCAACGGGATTATTTTCACGCTGCCTATATTTGTGTTCTTTTTCAATTGAAACCTCCTAGTGTTTTTCTGTTAATATTGTTTACAACCATTTGTTTAGAATATTCATAATTTGCGGTATGTCAGGCGGGTTTGCCAGCTGATCATTCATACCGGATTGTAATGCCATGTCTATGTCTTCTGCAAAAGTATTTGCACTCATGGCGATGATGGGTATCTTTTTTAGTATCGTTTCTGCATCTATGTGTGTCAATGCGGTATTTATTGCCTGTAACTCGTAAAGATATGATCTATAAATTCAGGTTTCATTCCGATTCCATTGTCTTCAAAAATAAATTCACTACATCCGTCAGATCTTTTAATGCATCTATAACATATATTGTGTCCGGATTTTCTAAAATATAAAACAAAGCCCGAAGTTTACGTAATATTGTTATGTAAACTTCGGGCTATCCTACAGCTTTGAAGTCAGGATTCTAAGATGATCGTAAAAGGTCCATCATTACATAACTCTACTTTCATGTCGGCACCAAAACTGCCTCTCTGGACATTTGGCACCTGCTTTTTACATTCTGCAATAATGTATTCATACAACTCTTCTGCCATCTTTGGTTCACCGGCTTCTATGAAACTTGGGCGGTTGCCCTTCTTACAGTTTGCGTAAAGCGTGAATTGGGAAATCAGCAGCAGGCTGCCATCCACATCCTTTAAGGACAGATTGGTCTTACCATTTTCATCTTCAAAGATGCGAAGCCCGGTCATTTTCTTTACCAGGGAATCCGCTGTTTCACGGTTATCTGTCTGGCTGATGCCAATCAGTACCAGAAACCCTTTTTCGATAGTGCCAATAACTTCGGAATCAACTCTAACGCTGGCATGTGTTACTCTTTGAATTACAAATTTCATCTTCCGTGCTGCCCTTTCTGACTTATGATCTGCTTTCTTTGATCTTAATAAAACTTAACAGTTCTTCAACGGTGCCGTCAACGCCAAGAAAACCACTGTCTACACAAAGATGATATCCGGTTGCTTCCCCCCACTTTTTACTGGAAAAGTAATTGTAATAGCTGGCACGTTTTTTATCTGTTTTAATAATCAGATCTTTTGCTTTTGCATTCGTCAGGTCATATTTAGCGGCAATTCTGTTAATTTTATTTTCCATACTTGCATGGATAAAGACATTGATACAATCCGGAAAATCTGCTAACGCATAGTCTGCACAACGGCCGACGATTACGCATGGACCTTCTTTTGCGATATCTTTAATAGCATTGAACTGAGCCAAAAATACTTTGTGATTAATTGGCATATCTGAGAATGCTGCTGATGAATATCCCATGGAATATGTATCCATAACCAGTGAATATAAGAAACTGTTTGTCGGTTTCTCATCATGATTTTCAAATAATTCCTGACAGATGCCGCTGTCTTTTGCTGCTCTGTCGAGAAGTTCCTTATCATAGCACTTGATGCCTAAGGAGTCTGCCAGCTTCATACCAATTTCTTTACCGCCACTACCAAATTCTCTTCCGATTGTTATAATTGATTTACAAGCCATACAAAACACATCCTTTCTACCTTTGCTTTATGTTACTATTATAAAACAATTTTGGTACAATGTATACTAATTTCACTTAATTATTATAATTTATTCAGTAAATTTATAAAATACTCTGGCAGAGGTGCCGTAAATTCCATATAGCATCTTTTTCTGGGATGTATAAATCCAAGGAGCATAGCATGCAGTGTCTGCCCCTGCAGGTGATAAGGACACTTTATGGGGCCGTAGACATCATCCCCTAAAATGGGATGTCCGATACTTTTCATATGGACACGTATCTGGTGGGTACGACCGGTTTCCAACTGGCATTCAATATACGTAAAATTGGAAAAACGCTGGCAGACATGGTAATGAGTGACCGCAGGTTTTCCATTTTTATAGTTTACTGCCATCTTCTTTCGGTCTGTTTGATGTCTGCCGATGGGGGCGTCCACAATACCGTCATCTTCTTTCAGGACGCCGTGGACGATAGCCCGGTATTTTCTCTGAATAGTATGTTCCTTTAACTGTTCCGCAATATGATTGTGTGTAAAATCATTTTTGCATACCAGCAAAGAGCCGGTGGTATTCATATCTATCCGGTGAACGATTCCGGGGCGCATAACGCCGTTGATACCGGATAATTCTTCACGGCAGTGGAACATAAGGGCATTAACCAGGGTTTGGCTGAAATGACCGGCACTGGGATGTACGACCATGCCTTTTGGTTTATTTACCACAATAAGGTCTTCATCTTCATATAAAATATCCAGTGGAATGTCTTCCGGCTGGATATTTACTTCTTCCGGTTCTGGTACGGTAACGCTTATCACATCACCGGAAGCCACCTTATAATTTGCCTTAACGGTTTTATCATTTACCTTCACATCTTCTGACTTGAGCAGTTTTTGAAGATAAGATCTGGACATCTCGCCCATATTATCCGACAGATATTTATCAATCCGCAGACTGTTATCTTCTGCGGATACGGTAAAATGTATGGTTTCCATCTAGTTCTCCTCTTTTGATGCAGTTTTATGCCTGAGGGACAGACAGGCGAAGTCCTCTTCCTTGTAGTAGAAAAAGATTAGGATAATCAGTAAGATCAGGGAGACAACCACATAGCAGTCAGCTACATTAAAGATCGGGAAGTCGATGAGTGAAAAGTAGAAGAAGTCAACTACAAATCCATTTACAACGCGATCAATCATATTCCCAACCGCACCTGCGCCAAGGAGAACACAGGTAATGCGAAGCCAAAGATAATGCTTTGTAACCGGGAATTTCTGATAGCAGTAGCCGATAAAAGCTAAAATAATCACTGCCATAATTAGAAACAGCCATCGCTGGTTCTGAAACATACCAAAAGCTGCACCGCGGTTCTCCAGGTATTGCAGTTCAAAGACACCCGGGATCAGTACAAATGGCTCCTGTCCTGCCAGATTGGATACAGCCAGATGCTTTGTGAACTGATCCAGTCCTAGTAATAAAGCAAAAGCAATAATGCCCATTATCCAGCATATTAATTTTTTGTTATTTTTATTCATTTTCATCCTCTATTTCCGCATTCAAAAAGTCGACAGCAGCAAGTATTTCCTCATCCGTTACCGTTTTGTCAATGTAAGCACGGCCGATTCCTTTTAGTAAGATAAATTTGATTTGCCCGGCTTCCATCTTTTTATCCAGTTTGGTAGCATCCAGGATGTCTTTAGAATCCAGCCCTGAAAAAGATACAGGAAGATCAAATCCCACATTCATATCCCGGATTTCAAAGAACTCTTCGGTACTGAGCAGTTCCCGTTTCCAGGAAATGTGCGCTGCGGCAACATATCCCAGAGCAACGCACTGTCCATGAAGTAATTCGAAATTTTTCAGTTTTTCAATGGCATGGCCGATGGTATGCCCGAAGTTTAACAGTGCCCGGTCTCCTTTTTCATATGGATCCTGTTCTACGACCCGGCGTTTGATTTTACAGCTGATCTCAACCATGTCCAGTAGTGTCTGACTGTCCCGTTCGGTAATTTCACTCATCCGTTCGATTACCCATTCATAGTAACCGGCATCTTTGATTAAGCCATGTTTTAAAATTTCACCCATACCGCAGTAAAATTGTTCATCCGGAAGTGTCTTCAGTGCCGACATATTCATATATACCATTTTGGGCTGATGAAAAGCACCTACCATATTTTTGTAACGATCGAAATCGACTCCGGTTTTACCGCCGATACTGCTGTCCACCTGGGCTAAAAGAGAAGTGGGAACCTGTATAAAGGAAATGCCCCGCAGGTAGGTAGCTGCAGCATATCCGGTGAGGTCACCGACAACGCCGCCGCCTAAAGCTACCAGCATATCTTTTCGGTCAAAATGTTCTAAAATGAGATGTTCATATAAATTCCTGACGGTATCCAATGTTTTATTTTCTTCTCCGGCAGGAAAAGTGAATACAGTGACTCTGGCGCATACTTTTTCCAATATCCCGGTAAGTGTACCGGCATAAAGTGCGCCTACATTTGAATCGGTTACGATACAAAGTTTCTTAGTTTTTACATCCAGTTCGCTTAAATAAGATTCTAATTTTTCAAAATCATTCTCAAAATGAATCTGATAAATTTCTTTTCCTTCTTTATGTACCGGAAGGCTTTTGTGTTCTGCTGTATATTTCATAAGGTGGTTTCTCCTATATATATTTTTCGATTTCAACAAAGGTTCGCCCTTTTTTTGACTGAGAGAGTGCTGTGACATAACGAAAACGCCCATAGCCACGGGCTGATATCATGTCTCCCTCTTTCAAGGCATAACCATTGGAAGTAACTAACTTCCCATTTACAAAGATTTTTCCGGTTTCGATTAGAGATACCAGGCTGCTTCTGGAAGTTTTAAAAGCAAGCGCTAAAAGGGAATCCAGACGAATAGAAGCTACTGTCCCCTTGATGAGCTCTGTTTTGGGCGTATAAGCGAGCTCAGAAAAAGGAACTGCTTTACAGGATATTACCGTATGTTTGATACGTGTCAGTTCCTTGCAGATAAACTCAGACATTCCTTTACAACAAAAAAGATAGGCAGACTGATCCATCACCAGGATGTCCCCTATTTTACTTCGTTCAATTCCCAGATTTAGAATGGCGCCTAAGTAATCCCTGTGATTCAGTACATCTGCAAATTTCTGGTTTAATGGTGCGATCTGTATGCACGCTATAGGGAAATTCTCTATTATTTCTACTTCCGAACGCAAAGAAAAAGCATCAGGAATAAAGGCTGCCATCTGACGCTCTGCGAGTTCATAACCACCAAAAGTTTTCCAGCTGATATAGGAAAACTTTTGGGTAGAGCTATGAAAAATATTCAGTTCATTCAGATTCATAAAATCACTGTACAGCGTGATACCTTTCGATAAAGCCCGGTCAGCCAGATCAGCCAGCCGCTTTTGAAACAATTCTTCGTCTTTATTCATAATGAAACCTAGTAACCTGTGTGAATAGAGGGTACGTCAAACGCTCCGCTCAATATTTCCTGGAAATCACCGGACACATCTACACCCGATGGAGTTATAATGAAAATGTAATTACTGATCTTTTGCAGATTTCCATTGATAGCATAGCAGGAACCAGAAGCAAAGTCTATGATTCTCTGGGCAATATCCAGATCTAATCCTTCCATGTTTAATACCACTGTGCAGCTTGCAAGAAGTGTCTCCGTAATTTCTCTCGCATCTTCCATGCTCCTTGGTTTAATTACACATACTTCCATACCAATCCCTGACTTTCTGGGACGCATAGGTGATACTTTACTGCTAGTGCTTTGCTGCTGATGAACAGGTTTCACCTTCTGCTGCCCTTTATTTTGACTCTTCATTTTTGGAACCTGAGCGGACCTGTTATCATAATCGTCATAGTCATCATAGTCATCTTCTTCTATTTTATTAAAGAAACGCTTTTTCGGACGTTCTTCCTCATAATCGTCGATTTCATCATCTAAAAAATCATCATCGTCGTAATCGTCGTCATTCAACTTCATTGCATTCAAGAACTTATCCAAAACACTCATTATAAATCTCCTATCTTCCTATCGTTTTATCATTTCACGTAATTTCTTTCACCAAAGATGCCTGTCCCAACGCGTACCAGAGTTGCACCTTCCTCAATGGCAATTTCGTAGTCACCTGTCATGCCCATACTCAAATTGCACATATTAACATTATCAATGTTTTTGCTTTTGATGTCAACATATAATTTTCTTAAATTTTCGAAATATACCCTGTTTCGTTCAGCTTTTTCGACAAAAGGTGCAATTGTCATCAGCCCTTCCACTCTGAGATTAGGGAGTTTCGCCGTCTTGCGTACCAATTCTTCGGTATCTTCCAGGGATACGCCAAATTTCGACTCTTCTTTGGCAATATTTACCTCAATCAGCACAGGCATGACCAGCCCCTGTTTTTCTGCCTCCTGCTGGATGGTTTCCGCCAGACGTAAACTGTCTACGGAATGGATCATACAGGCTTTATCTATAATATACTTCACTTTATTCCTCTGTAGGTGGCCAATCATATGCCATTTTAAGTTTTTTGGAAGAATTTCGTACTTATCCTTTAATTCCTGTGGTTTATTTTCACCGAAATCAACGACTCCCTCAGCCATGATTTCTTCGATCATAGTTACGGGTTTTGTCTTACTGACTGCAATAAGGGTGACTTCTGAACTGTCCCGTCCGGCCCTTTTACAAGCGGCTTCTACCCGCTTTTGTATATCATATAGATTTTCTTTTAACATCATTGAATCCTCCTGTTAATAGACTATAGCTTTAGCTTTAATTGACTATATCAATATCTTTAATTAACTATCTTATTTGCTTTATAGACAATATCCTCATTATTAATAGACAATATCCTCAGCTTTAATAAACAATATCTTCATCATTTACCGTATTTGCATTCAGAACAATACGGTCATATTGAGACAGGCCGTATGAAGAACCCGCTGATACAATACAGTATTCCTCATTTTCATCTATGATAGTAATTTCCCGGAATACGGCATATCCTTTATTTATATTATAAACACCCTGCAGGCTTCCAGTTTCTGAAATCTGGTACTTTTTGGAAGAGTCTTTCTTCAATATATAGTCGCCTACCTTAAAAAGCGTCGTACCCACATAATAATCTGTATCCGTTTTTTCATAAACAGTTGCAGTTATGTATTTCGTTACGGTTTTTCCGTCTTTTCCCACGCTCTCTTTCAGAATGCTGACTTCATTGTCATTTTCTTCGTTCTCTGTAACAAATTCTTTAGGGATTTTGAAGAACTGCTTTTCCGCAATTGCACTTTTTGGTATTTTGAGTCCGGTCTCTCTGTTTAACACCAGCTCAATATCTACAAAACGCTCTCCGGCGTACCGAATGACAGAATTACTAATATCCAGTTTTCCATAAGAATTTTCTCCATTCTGAATAATGGAGAAATCTGCGTTAAATGCAGTGCCATCCTTCAGGAAACGAAAACGTACTGTTGTTTTATCGGTCAGTTCCGTTAACAGTTTTTTATCCAGAGGAATAATCAGTGACCAGTTTTCATCGGTGACCAGTTTATATACCGCATCTCCTGTTTTTACCGATTTATTCAGACGGAGATTCTGCTTATGGTAATTTTTCTGATCAAAAGATTCCGGTTTTATATCCTCTATGGTCAGATTCTCATACTCATCTACCGCATATACTACTATTCCTTCCTGTGGAGCCTGATAGAGGCTGCCCAGAACAGAAAGCTGACCGTCAGAGTTTTCCAGATCGGACAACGCTTTTTCATTTGCCAGTTCTAAGACAGTGCTTTCGGTATCTGCTTTAAAATTGTAGACATTCTGAAAAGACATTTCGTTAAAACCGGAAGCAAAGTTTGCCATATTACTTCTTACCTTGGATAAGCTTTTACTGTCCAGATAATCAACTGCAGCTTCAGTTTCGGCTGGTACCTGGGTAGTTTCTGACTCGGTACCGGATGAGGACTCTGACTGTCCTTCAGCATTGGTTTCTGATTCTTTTTTTGGGGTATCAGTTGTTGTAGCCGGCGTCGTGGCAGGTGTCGTTGTCTGAAGCGCTCCGCCAATAGAATAAACGTTATTTCCGGCGCCTACTTTTGAGCCTTCCCGGGCATAATAATTAATATTGCCGGATTGTTCGGCTGTTACTATTTTTTCGGACTTTAATGCCAAAGCACTGAATCGGTAGTTTCCGGACAGCGGGCCGGCTGTGACTTCATAGGCTGTTACATGAGTACTTGTCAGATATATCACTATGCAGATTATCATATATACAAAAACGATTCCAAACATCAGAGTACCGATATTAAAAAGTGGAAAACGCTTCATTTTCGTTATTTTTTTGTTTTTTTTCTTAATAGGCAACATTGTAGCCTCCCTTCCCGAACATTTTACCACGTTCATTTCGATTGGACAACCTAGATTTTTGTATAAAATTTAGTAAATTGGAAAAAATAGAAAATAACCACTATAAGGAGGTAAAAAGCAAATGAATTCTAAATGGTTAGATTATACTTCATTGACACTTGTGGTCATTGGTGCGATCAATTGGGGATTAATCGGATTCTTCAAATTCGACCTCGTAGCCTTTTTATTCGGCAATATGAGCTGGATTTCAAGAATTGTTTATGCTCTGGTTGGGCTTGCGGGATTATATATGATTAGTATCTATGGCCGCATCGGCCAGATGGGCAGAGATTAATTGTTACATGCCGCAAAAAAGGCTGGGTATCCACAAAAGGACCCAGCCTTATATTCGTTCTATGTATTACAGGGATATGATTACCTTTGATTTTGCAATTTCCGGCAGTTTATCAGCATCCACAGATACACTCAACACAAACGTGATGTTGTACTTCTCACCGACAGATTCCAGTTTTTGAAGAGTCGCTGTAATATCATCATTTTCCAATTTTGCTATCTTTAAGAAACTATCTAAATACATTTGTTCCAAATCGTTATCCTGAGAAATTATCCCATAAATAAATCCTACGAACTCATCACAATTAGTGATTGAAAAATCCGATGTATCAATTAAACGAACCTTATTGTTTAATTCATACATATGCTTAGCGCTTTTGTCTAAGTAGACAATATTACCATGTACGGACTTAATTTCGGCATTCACCTTGTCAAGTAATAGCTTTGTTTTGCCTTTTCCTTTTTTGCCTGCGATTATCTGTATCATTGTAATCTCCTCCTTCAGTTTCTTCATGCACGATTTTATATGTACAATTATACTGCATAAGTTTTGAAATTACAACCTCTATTTGTTAATTTTAGACAATAAATCATTCATTTCAATATATAGCTGATCTTTGGTCTCAGCACCCATGATAATTGAAATAAATGGGTTTCCATACGGGTCTTTACTCATCAGTGCCAGACATGCTCCTGCTTCATCCGTAGTACCTGTTTTTCCACCAAATACAGTAACTCCTTCCGGCGCCTGTGCCAGCTTCATAAAGTAATGGTTGGTAGCATCCCACACACGTTCCACTTCGGTGTCGTCAGCCAGTTTAAACTTGGCAACGTAACTTTTCTGATTGATAATATCACAAAAATCATCGTATTTGAGTGCTTCCTGGAACATCAGGTATACATCATAAATGGTAGTATAATGTTCTTCGTCCTGCAATCCGTGAGGATTTGTAAAGTGTGTGTTTGTAGCGCCGATATCATATGCTTCCTGATTCATCATCTGCACAAACTCTTCCACGCTGCCCCCTACGTGTTCTGCGATTGCTACGCTGGCATCGTTTCCTGATGCAATTAAAAGGCCGTAAAGCAGTTGTCTTAAGGTGTATTTATCTCCTAACTGCAGATAACAGATAGAAGATTCCGGATCGATGTCAAGAGCACTTTCATCAACAGTAATTACATCATCCAGATTCCCGTATTTCAACGCTACAAGGGCTGTCATGATTTTGGTCAGACTGGCCGGATAGAGACGTTCATGAACATCTTTGGAATATAATACTTCATGTTTGGTCAAATCAAACAATCCTGCACCTTTAGAGGTTAAATTCAGACCATCCATTGGAACATCTGCACCTGCTACACAGAGATCCTGAGTAAATGGTACAGCGTAGTTTGTCGTCTGAGCCTCATCTCTCTGCAAGCCAAGGGTTACCTGATTGCGGTCAAAAGGCATCACCAGTTCAGCATCCTTCTGGCCTTTAATTAAAAAGAAATATGCTAAAAAGCCAAGTATTACAAGTAAAACAACCAGTAAAACACAAAATGTGATTACGGTTTTCATAGTTTGCCTGTTCTGCTGCTGATGCCGTAATTCTCTTGGAGTTAATCGTTTATTACTTGTACATTTCACGCCACTCTAAATCTCCTCTGTCTAATGATTTAATCAATAGTTCCGCAGTTGCAAGATTGGTTGCAAGAGGTATGTTATGGGTATCACATAAGCGGAAAATATTTTTCACATCCGGCTCATGTTTTTTAGGTGACAGCGGATCTCTTAAAAAGATTACTAAGTCAATCTGATTATTTTCGATCTGTGCTCCCATCTGCTGCTCTCCACCCAGATGACCGGCAAGGTATTTGTGGATATTTAAAGATGTTACTTCTTCAATAAGCCTTCCGGTAGTTCCTGTTGCGTATAAATCATTTTTTAATAAAATCCCCCGATAGGCGATACAAAAATTCTGCATAAGTTTTTTCTTGGAATCATGTGCAATTAAGCCAATATTCATTCTCTCTTTACCTCCGTTAATATTTTCGAACCTGAAGTCCTATATTCAGAACAATTCCGATACCTATAAAAAGCGTAACCAGCGATGTCAGACCTGCACTTACAAATGGCAGCGGCAGACCGGTATTTGGCAATATCCTCGTTGTAACACAGATATTGATGAATGTCTGCAGGAATATCAGTGCACCCATACCACAGCATACCAATGTTCCGGCTAAATCTCTTGCTTTTTTCCCAATACGGATACATTCTACCGCAATCAAAAGTTCCAGAATGATAATGATACAACATCCCAGAAATCCTAATTCCTCACCTGCAACGGCAAAGATAAAGTCTGTCTGGGGCTCTGCGATAAAGTTACCGTTTTTCACGGATGAAACAAGATTGGTATCCAGACCTTTGCCATACAGCTGGCCGGAGCCAATAGCAATGACAGAATTCATCTGCTGATATGCCAGCTCGGGATACTCTTCCGGTTTTAACCATGCCAGAATACGGCCTGCCTGGTAACCTTGCAGCAGCGTCTGGTTTGGCTGTAATATAATGCTGAAAAATAACACCGCTGCCGGAACAGCTACTACTATAATACCACCAATGATTTTATAACTCAACCCCGCAACGAACATCATTGTAAGAAAAAATTAAAACAACCAGAATACTCGTTGAAAGATTAGGCTGGCGGTATATCAGATACCATGGAATGGCAAGCAGTACCAATGCCGGTAATATAATCTTAGGGCTATTCAGTTTTTCTTCATATTTAGAAAGAAATTTGGCGAAAAATACGATTAATATAATTTTTACAATATCGGAAGGCTGGAATTGAAGACCTCCGATTACGATCCAACGCTGTGCTCCGTTTACCTCCCTGCCCAATACAGGAAGCAATGCCATTAATATAACACCACCCAGATAGGCGATCCAGTAAAAATTCATAATCCAGGTATAGTCAATCAAGGAAATGATGACCATACAGACAAGTCCAAGAATCAGACCGATGATCTGCTTGGACATTAAATCCTCCTGTGCGCTTCCAACAACCATTACGCCCAGTATGGACAGTGCCGTAACCCATATAACTAATCTAAATTTATAATCCTTTAATTTGTATTGTTTTAACATTCCCTGCACCCTGTTCTATCTCATTTATCACGTCAATATGTATATCCATGCTTTCTTCATCAATGTCCATGTACTTTTGTATTACCTTGATCAGGTCTTTTTTCATAAGTGCCATATTTTCAGCAGAGCAATCCAGCCGCTCACTGGTGAGCAAAAGCTTTAACCGGTCTCTGGCTACATCTTTAGAACATGTTTTTCGAAATCCATGGAAATTTATCATGCCGGCTCCTCTCAATTTTTCTTGAAAATGTTGGAAAATCTTGAAAAGAACGTGGTTGTCTTAGTTAGATCCGTCATAGGAACAGTTTCCCCAGTAATGCGACGGCTGATACTTAAAAATTCCTGTCCGGCACGGGTATCGTTTCCAGCCAGCGGTTCACCCTGATTGGTGGCAATAACTATGCTTTCTTCGTCTAAAATGGCTCCGATCAGATTCACGGCAAGGATATCGATTACATCTTCTACCGACATCATATCTCCTCTTTTAATCATGTCCATTCTCAGACGGTTTATTAATAAATCAATGTCTCGGATATCAGCGGCTTCTAAAAGCCCGATAATGCGGTCAGCATCCCGAATGGCGGATACTTCCGGTGTAGTTACTACAACGGCTCTGTCAGCGCCTGCAATGGCATTACGAAAGCCCTGTTCGATTCCGGCGGGACAATCCAGCAGGATATAGTCAAAATGTTCTTTTAAATCTTCTGTGAGTTTTACCATTTGTTCCGGAGTGACTGCGGATTTATCCCGGGTCTGTGCTGATGGCAGCAAATACAGATTGGGATACCGTTTATCTTTGATCAGTGCCTGTTTTAAACGGCAGTTTCCTTCTATAACATCCACAAGATTGTAGACAATCCGGTTCTCCAGTCCCATGACAACATCCAGATTACGAAGCCCGATATCTGTGTCAACCAAAACGACTTTTTTATTTAATTTCGCCAAACCGGTACCGATATTGGCTGTAGCGGTTGTTTTACCAACGCCGCCCTTTCCGGACGTTATTACAATTACTTCACTCATGCTCTATCCTCCAAAATAACACTTATTTATTTTCGTTATCTGGTGTGTTTTCATTCTTTAATGCCCCATCAGCCTGACGGGGGGATTTGATTTCAATTGGTTGTTAAAGGGAGATGTCATTTAACGCATCCTGAGATATGTTTTTAACAAAGATATGATCATCTTTTATGTAAGCAATCTTGGGATCAATGGCATATTCCCCGGTATCTGCCTTTTTTGTGATTGCGCTTCGCGCTATTTTATCGGCAATGCGTATCTGGTTAGGTTTCATCACCAGTGCGGCAACAAAGCATTCCCGGTTGCCGCTGGCACCTGCATATACATTTCCACGGCAGGAACCAAGTACTACTATATTGCCTTTGGAAGTCACGATCCCCCCTGGATTTACATCCCCGAGAATAATAATGCTGGTTTCAACCTCCAATACCTGCCCTGCACGCAGTGTACCTTTATAGAACTGTCCGTCACGCCTGTCCAACTCTTCCATAGCAGCAGTGACGGCATTTTTATAGTACTCTTCATCGTCTTTTCTTTCGTCTACCACACATAGGATATGGATTCTTGAATTATTTACAATGGCAGAAACCATGTCTTTCTCCTGCTGTTTCGTAAGTACTCTCCCCCGAAAGGTAATCGCCATTTTAGCATCCTGGAAAAAATTTGTAGATTCCAGGAATTTATCTGCGACTGCCTGAAGCAATTCATCAAAGGGAAGTTTATCATCCAGTATTACAATAAGTCCATACTTATTGCTTTTAATAATGACGGAACTTTGATTCATAGTGATACCCATCGCATATTGCAGATAAGACTGCAATGCTGCCACAAATAAAATAGGTTGAAAGAAGCACAGCGTGGCGTCCTTTCATTTCTCAATTTTCTTTCAACCCTGACATCGTTCAGTACCGCAGTAATTTGGGGTACCGCCTGTATCAGACAGTGTAAAGGGATTCCTTTACACGCTGCCTGACAGATGGATGTTAGTCGAATCTCTGAGTGTTTGCGTCTACCTGAATAGCATGTCCAGGTATAATTTCATCTGCTTCCTTGTTTTTAAATATATAGTTCACCATATCCCCTGCAACAGAAGCTGCATTGGTAGAGGTATAACCATTAGTGATTCGAACGGCGATGGCGATTTCCGGGTTATCGTAAGGTGCATACCCAACGAAAAGAGCATGACTGGGTACGCCTGTTTCCTGTGCCGTACCGGTTTTACCTGCCATATCTGTTTTGATATTTTTTAGAATATTATTTGATTTTACCATTTCATTCATACCTGTATGAATAGCAGTCCAGAGTTCAGGATCCAATTCAACATTATTATGAACTTTTGGTTTTTTCTCTTCCAGTACACGGTTATCGGAATCCGAAATTTTATCAAGCAGTGTCAGGTCGTAACAGGTTCCTCCATTTGCTATCGTTGCTACATATCTGGAGAGCTGTGAGGTTGTGAATGCATTGGTACCCTGTCCCATTGCGGATGGTGCCATACCATTGTCGGAAATATGAGGATCTGTTTCACCGATTTCAATTCCGGTAGGAGCATCGAAACCGAACATCTCAGCATATTTAGCAAGCTTTTCGATACCTACTTCATCTACGGCTTTGCCATCTTCTGCACCTACGTCACCTAACGTATAACCAATCGTGTTGAAATAGAAGTTACAGGAGTCACGTAGTGCAGTAACTAACGACTCGGCACCGTGTCCGAATTTGTTCCAGCAATTGATTGGCGGATCAACTAAGTCAAAAGTACCGGTACAATTAATTGTATCATAAATTCCAATAACACCTTCGGTAACACCTGCGGCAGCCGTCACCATCTTATAGGTAGAACCGGGAGCCGTAATTTCCTGAGTTGCCTTATTATAAAACGGGCTGGACAAGTCAGTAGCCAATTTTGCATAATACTCGGAATCCATATCATTTGCCAGCCTGTTATTATCATAACTCGGATAAGTCACACAGGCAAGTACTTCTCCAGTATTCGGGTCATTTATTACCAAAGATCCGGAACATGGATCAAGCGCTAACTGCGCAGGGGTAAGTTCCAGGCTGTAAATTTTGGCATGTACAAAGTCAAATGCAGTCAGACTGCCGGAGGCAAGGGAATTATAATCTTCCTCGTTCATTTTAATAACACCCTGGTCAAAGAGCATCAGACATACATCAGTAGCACTTAACGTATCGGATTCTATCATATATCGATAGATTTTTTTACTGAAATGCGTGTCCGTAGATAAATATTTCGCAATATAGTCGGAAAGCGCGCTGTATACTTCTTTGGAATCCAGATATTCCGTATCTACCGGTATTTTGGAGATGTCAACCCAGTTTTTTGAAATTGCATAAGTTAAATACTCCTGAAGGCTGATACTCCCGTCATTCGTCCATGCCAGATATGTTTCATCAGATTTATCAATAGCATCTTTCTGCAGAATACCGGTTCCTTCCATCAGCATATTATTAACCACATAGGTCATATAGGCCTGCATATCTTTACCCAAGTCTTTATAAGCCGCCGGTGAATCCGAGGTCAGTTCCGATTTGATAGCAGCAAAAACATTGGACTGTTCACTTAAAAACTGTTGGTATACCCGCTTTTCCGTTGTACTGGCATCTGCTGATGAAATATGGTTTACATCCAGAACGTTGTTTTCAAAAAGCGCGTAATATACGTCGTATACCGGAATTTTGATATCATCTGTGGTAGCATAATCTTCTATATTCACTTCTTTCGTATCGATAAGCATGGTGTAAACAATACCGGCTATATACTGTTCCAGAATCCGGTATGCAGCTATCTGGTAATCGGTATCAAGTGTCAGCTGAATGTTATTTCCGGCCTGGGGTTCCACACGGTTATCTTTTTTAAGAATTTTTCCAAGGTTGTTTACATATACTCTTTCAGAACCTTTTAATCCCTGAAGCTGGTTTTCATAAACCTGTTCCAGACCGATTTTACCTACAATGTCGTTTTGGTTATACACTTCACTGTCTTTGTTCAGCTCATTTAATTCTTCGGAAGAGATCTGACCGGTATAGCCGATAATCGGCGCAAAATAGATGCTGTTATCATAGACCCGGATTGTGTCATCCACTACATCCACACCTGGATATTTATCTTTGCTTTCCATAATTGTGGACATGGATTTATCACTGATATTGGTAGCCAGAGTTGCCGCTAAATATTTTTGGAAACTGTTTGCGGCTATTTTGCTTCGCATTATTACAATACTGAGAGTTTCTTCTTTTGTCAACGTTTTCGGAAGACCATATTTAGCCAGTTCTTCTTTTGTATTTTCTTTGGAAAGTACACCGTACCCTTTCTCTGCGCAAAGGTCATCCATCATCTGGGAGGCGGATGCATTGGTCTGCGCCTCGGTCAGGTTTTCAATATAAGCCTGTCCATAGATATCTGCTTTAAATCGCAGCAAGTTTGTTCCGCTGTAGACAAATTGATACTCTCCGGCACTGTTCAGGGTAATTCCAAAATTATCGGTTACTTTATCTCCATTTTTTTCGAGAATCTTCAGTATGCCATACATGCTGCCATTCAGGGCAAGATTTTTTTCATGCATGGTAAGGTTATCGTAAGCTCCGGTATCTTCAAATGAAACAGAATGGGCAAGCTTATTATAAGCCAGTAACTTTCCGTTTCGGTCCGTGATGATTCCCCGGGTACTTTTTAGAGTTCTCTCTTTTTCAATCTGCATGGTAAAGTCGTTCAGGTAACTCTCACCTTCTACAATCTGCAGTGTGAATAAGCGGTATACCAGTATAAATGCAAGTATCAGGAATACGACTACAAGTATTACCATACGCGACTTTGCTGCTTTTGAAATGGTATCTTTTACATACTTAAACAAAACTATTTACACTCCTCTGTTCTGACTTCTCCAGTTTACGGTTGATAAATAATAGTATACGGTAGCACAGAAATGTCAATACAATGGTATAGATGACCTCCGGCATGATAATCCGCCTCAGATAGAAGAAGAAGTCAACTCTTCCACGAAGCAGGAACTGGAATCCATAAACAATGATTCCATATACCAGGTCACTGGCAGCGGTTAAAACAACCGGCATTTTAATATCGTCATCATAAAATATGTGGTAGCAGAATCCGTTTAAATAACCAATATACATATAGATGATGGCATGGAATCCCATGGTATCACCAAAGAGAAGATCTGCCATGAGTCCACAGACAAAGCCAATCCACAGTCCGGAACGTTTACCTCTCATCAGCCCAAAGGATACAGTCACAATGATCAGTAAATTTGGTGTAATAGAAGCGATAGAAAGTGCCGGCAGCAATGTGCATTGTAGAATAACACATATTAACAGCACAAAAAAAAGTATCACCTTGCTTTTCATATCTTATCTCCTATCTGTATGTTACTCAACGGACTTAGGTGCTTCCGTTGACTGTGATTCCGTCTCAGATGATGTTTCACTTTCGGTATCACCGGTTTCGTCCAGACCTTTGGCTTCCGTCTGCTTTGGTTCCGTCTCTTTAGTTTCGATCTGCTGTTTTAAAGATTTGATTACCAGTACTTCCTGGATATCTCTAAAATCAACAGCCGGAGAAATATATCCGGATTTTGTCAGGTGGTTAGAATCGTCATTTATCTCGCTGATGTAACCAATCAATATGCCAGGCAAAAATTTACTGCTGACATTGGAAGTAACTACTTTATCTCCAACACTTACTTTATTGTCGGTATCCGTTAATTTAATCAGGTTTACCTTATCTTCATCGATTAACCTGAGATCACCGGCAATAATACATTGTTCATTCGTTGGGGAAACCATAGCGCCTACATTGCTGTAATCGTCTATAATGGAACGGACAGTAGACCAGTTCGGCCCGACTTCGGTAATGATTCCGGCAAGGCCTCCGCCTGCCAGGACATTCATATCTACTGCAAATCCGTCATTGCTGCCCTTGTCGATAGTAAACATATGGAACCAGTTTCCGCTTTGTTTTGCGATTACTCTGGCGCCGACTTTTTCGTAGTCTTCATACTGATGATCCAGTTCGTAGAGATCTCTAAGACGGTTTAATTCTTCCTGATCCTGAATAAGACGGGTATTTTCAATCGTCAGATCATCCACTTTTTTCTGCAGGGATTTATTTTCAGTAACCAGATCTGCAGAATTCTGGAAATAATCCCCTTTTCCAGCGATCCAGGTTCCAACCTGGTTAATACCGCTTTGCAGGGGGGTAATTACAAATTCGCCAACCTGCTTCAGCGGTCCGCTGCTCATATCTACTGTGAAAGACAGTACAATCATAACACCGCATACAGCTGAAATGATCAGTAAAATTGCTTTGCTTTTTATCGAATTCTTTTTCTTCATAACGATTCCTCTTTATATGGTATTTCCTGTTAGATCTTTTAATGAATAAGTACACGTTTCTAATTCTTTATGATTCATGATAGCAAGAAGTCCGCGAAGTGTACTGGTAACAGGTTCTCTGACAAGATATACGGGAACTTCCAGTTCTCTTCTCATATATTCCGCCAGGTTCGGTATCCCGGAGACACCGCCGCTTAGATAAATGCCGTTTTTCCGGATATCTGCCAGAAACTGCGGTGGTATGCGGTTCAGTGTACTTTTTATGTTCTGGATAATGCTGTCGATGGTTTCCATGATACAGACACTTACAGAAAGAGACGGTATCACAGCGCTTTTAGGCAATCCGGACACCGTACTGATACCATATACTTCAAGGGAAGCAGCCGGCCCATCAATGATGTAAGCCAGGGCATTTTTCAGTTTATCTGCCGTCCGCATACCAATGTTCAGCTGAAACATACGCCGTACCATGGTACAGATATCTTCATCTAACTTCCGGCCTCCATACTGGAGCATTTTACTGAGCAGTATCTGCCCGCCGGTTAATACGGAGATATCAGTGGTACCGGCTCCGATATTTACTACCATGTTTCCAATTGGTACATCGATGGGAAGTCCAATGCCTATGGCATCAGCGACTCCTTTATCAACCAGACAGATTTTTTTCGCTTTAATATTACCGCTTAACACATTGTAATATGCCCGCTTTTCCACTGCGGAAATGTCACTTGGAACGGCAATATAAATCGTTGGATGAACTGGTAAAAGGGAAGAACACCGTCGCAGAAGTCCCACGAGAAGCAGTTCCATATTTTTGGCATCAGCAATTGCACCATGCATCATAGGACAGGCGGCCTGTACATTCACAGGCGTCTTTTCATACATTTCGTATGCTTCGTCTCCGATGCCGATAACCTGGAGCTCGTCCCGGATTGCAATCATATTTTTCTCTGCAATCATTATTTTATTATTTTTATCACATATTTTTATCGTGTCTGTGCCAAGGTCAATTCCTAATAACATGGCTTCTTCTCTCCCTCATAGTTACAAAAGTCCTCGTTCTTTGAAGCTTAAATACTTTTTATCACCAATAATAATATGATCCAGCAGTTCAATGCCAATCATAAGACCTGCATCCCGGATCCGCTTGGTTAAAAGGATATCCTCTCTGCTTGGAGAGGGATCACCGCTTGGGTGATTATGCACAAGGATAATAAATACCGCATGATGATGCAGCGCTTCCAGATAAATTTCCCGGGGCGTAATCAGTGCTCCGTTTACCGTTCCCTTTGAAATTATATGGTCACACAGGAGCCTGCTTTTGGTATTCAGCATTAATAAAAGCATCTGTTCCTGGGTACAGTGACGGAAATCTTCCATATAATAGTCTGCAATGGTTTCCGGTTTTGTAAAGCATAGGCTGCCCTTTGCAGAAGATTTTGCAATTCTTCTGGACAATTCCACAATGCACTTGATCTGTATGGCTTTTACTTTTCCGATTCCCTTCATTTTCATAAGGTCGGAAATACTTAAGTGATGGAGACCCAAAAGGTTATGTTCTACTTTTGAACATTGCAAAACCTCCTGTGCCAGTTCCAGTGCCTGAATCCCCTGGGATCCGGTCCTTAAGATAACAGCCAGAAGTTCAGCGTCTGACAGCACCTGTGCTCCCATCGCAAGGCATTTTTCATAAGGCCTGTCATCTGTAGGTAATTCTTTCATTGTAATTGCTTCATTCATAGTATTCCCTTTCAAGCTCTCCCGGCAGGAAGCCTTGAATCAGGATTTATCCTGTCAAAACAAGACTATAAATAATCATCATTTTATCATAGATTTATGACAAAGTACACACTTATTAATCTTAAAATTTTGTGATGTCTTAAAAAGAATGGAATTTTTTGATAATAGCTTCCGCTACTTTTAAGCCGTCCATTGCCGCACTGGTGATCCCTCCTGCATAGCCGGCACCCTCCCCGCAGGGATACAAACCGCCTATGGTACTTTCAAAGAAATCATCTCTTGTAATACGCAAAGGAGATGACGTCCTGCTCTCAATTCCGGAAAGAATGGCATCTTTTCTTGCAAAACCCCGGATCATATGGTCAAAGCCCAGAATGCCCTGTTCGATTGAGTCGCCCAGGAATTTTGGCAGACATTCTCTTAAATTCCCAAAGTCATATGCACCTTTTATTGCTGGAGCAAAATCACCAAGCCCGCTGCTGCTGCGATGTTTTACAAAATCCTCAAACAGCTGTACCGGAACTTTGCCATTACACAGCTGATAAGCTTTCTGTTCAAGACTCTGCTGAAATCTGGCACCGCTCAATGGATCTGTCGCACCGTAATCTTCCGGTGTGATCGTTACGACGATGGCGCTGTTCGCATTCTTACCGTCTCGTTTCTGATAACTCATACCGTTTACTGCAGTCATGTTGTTTTCAGAAGAGGCATTTACCACATAGCCACCCGGGCACATACAGAAGGAATATACACCTCTGCCGTTATCCAGTTTTTTCGTAAGCTTATAATCAGCCGCAGGCAGCGTTTTCAGTTCGGTTCTTGCATATTGGGATTCGTTTATCATACTCTGTGGATGTTCGATACGAAGTCCGACAGCAAAAGATTTTGGCGACATAGCAAGCGGTTTCCTTGAAAGCATGGTAAAAGTATCTCTGGCGCTGTGACCGGTTGCAAGAACCACAATTTCGGTTTTTAAGATTTCACTGTCATTGATACAGATACTTTCAAGTTTCCCGTCCCGGATCTGAAGATCTGTCATCTGGCTTTTAAATCGTACTTCTCCGCCCAGACGCTGTATTTCTGTTCGCATATTTTTTACTACGCTGCGAAGGACATCCGTACCGATATGGGGCTTATTCAGGTATAAAATAGAACTGTCCGCACCGGCGTCCACAAATGTTTCCAGTACATAACGGCCGCGGCCTTTGGGATCTTTTACCATGGTGTTTAGTTTTCCATCAGAAAAAGTTCCTGCTCCGCCCTCTCCGAACTGGACATTGGAGGATAGATTCAGGGGATTTCCTTTCCAGAAGCGTTCCACTGTCTCCTGGCGTGCATCTACGTCTTCGCCCCGTTCCAGTATCAATGGACGGTAACCGCATTTTGCGAGAAGCAGGCCGCAGAACAATCCGGCAGGTCCCATTCCTACAATAACCGGACGGTTTTTTAATGCTTCTTCTCCACAAGGCGGTATTTGATAAGAAACCGGCGTGGATTTTACGATTTGGCTGTTTTTGCATTTTTTTAATATCAAATGCTCTTTTTCAACCTCCGCATCGATGGTATAGCTGTATTTGATATCCGGCTTTTTGCGTGCATCTATGGAACGTTTTATAATATGGAAACTTTTTAGTTCTGTTTCCTTTATTTTCAGCTCTTTGCAGATTGCCCTTGTCAAGTCTTCACTGGAATGTTCCGGCTGTAATTTTATCTGGGGAATCCTAATCATTCATATCCTCCTCTTTTTTATCTCATTTTATTCTGTCTATTTTATATGGCACTGTGAAATCCGGCTGCATAACCGCTGGACCATGCCCATTGCAGATTATAGCCGCCGCAGGCTCCGTCAACATCCAGAATTTCTCCCGTAAGGAAAAGCCCTGGGGCGATTCTGGATTCCAGGGTTATATTTTGTACTTCCTTTGTAGGAACACCGCCGGAACACACCTGAGCCTGGGTAAAATCACGGAAACCGCTGATTTGCAACAAACTGTTTTTAATACAGTCAGTAAGTTCTTTTATTTCTTTGGGTGATACGGAAGATGCCGGCTTCGTATTTTTGATTTTGGCCTTTTTCAGTATTACCGTAATCATTTTCTTATTTAAAAGTCCGGTCAGAATCTCTTCTGCCGACCGTTTGGGATAATGAAGGCATCGGTTCTGCATTATTTTTACCAGATCTTCTGTTTGAATATCAGGCATCAGATCCACACTTACCATGACATGTTTATTGTCCTGTAAAGCCCGGACTGCATAACGGCTAAGCTGGAATACCACAATTCCAGAAATGCCGTAATCTGTCCACTGTAATTCACCTGTCTCAGTCAAAATGCAGTTCTGATCTGCATAAAGTGTCAGCCGGGCATGACTGCGTACCCCGGCAAGGCTTTTAAACCAGTCTCCTTTTGCTTTTAATGGCACAAGTGCAGGAAGAGGTTGAATAATCCGGTGTCCCACGCTCTTAGCCAGTTCATAGCCGCTGCCATCTGATCCGGTAACGGGGGCAGCCTTTGACCCGGTGCTTAAGATCACAGCATCTGCCGTATATGTCCAGCTGGCTGTTTGGATCTGCCATTTTCCCTGTGCATGATAAAGCTGTTTTACTTTTTCCATACATTTCAGCTTTATGGAAAGCCTTTTTACTTCCATTAAAAGCAGGTCTAAAACAGCCGATGCCTGTTCCACGTAAGGATAAATATAGCCGCTGCGGTCTTTGAGCAGCAGTCCCAGGTCTTCAAAAAACGCCAGTGTATCCGATACGCCAAATTGCTCCAGAATCTGTTTTACAAATTCCGGGTCACTGGATCGGAAGACATTTGGATCGGACATGGCAGTATTGGTGATATTGCATTTGCCGTTGCCGGTTGTAAGAAGCTTTTTACCTGGCTTTTCCATGCCTTCCAATATGGTGACGGCGGCCCCGTTTCTGGCGGCTGTAATTGCGGCGAGCAGACCGGAAGCACCTGCTCCGATGACGAAAACATTTTTCATAATACACTCCTTATCTTCCGGTTAAGGAAGCTGTACTAAGTCCTTTTCTATCAGCCGCTGCAGAGATTTTAAAATTCCCAGCTTCGCATGCTGCCAGGTAAGCCCTCCCTGAAAATAAACAGCGTAAGGCGGTTTTATAGGACCATCTGCGCTCAACTCAATGGAGGAACCCTGAATGAACGCACCGGCAGCCATGATGACATCGCTGTCATATCCCGGCATTGCCCAGGGTTCTGGTGTAACATAACTGTCCACCGGTGCGGCAGCCTGAATGCCTTCGCAAAAAGCAATGACGCCTTCAGGGAAGCCAAATTCTACTGCCTGTATGATATCGTGCCGGCTTTCCTGCCCGTTTGGAACTACTTTAAATCCCAGTTTCTCATAGATATTTGCAGCAAAAACAGCGCCTTTCAGTGCTCCGCCCACTACGGTCGGGGCAAGGAAAAGACCCTGGTAAAAGGACTGCATGATGCCCAATGTCGCGCCGACTTCTCTTCCCAGTCCCGGAGAGGTCAGACGGTAAGAAGCGTTTTCAATGCATTTCTCGGTACCTGCAATATATCCGCCGATGGGAGCCAGTCCCCCGCCCGGATTTTTAATCAGGGAGCCGACTACCATATCTGCGCCTACATCAGAAGGCTCTATGCATTCTACAAATTCACCATAACAGTTATCTACCATACAGATGATATCCGGATTTATGGATTTCACAAATGCAATTGCCTCGCCAATGGCTGTAACAGACAGTGTTGGACGGGTCTGATAGCCTTTGGAACGCTGGATCTCAATCATTTTTGTCTTTGGACTTAGTGTTTCCCTTATTTTTTCATAGTCAAAACTTCCGTCTGCTAAAAGGTCTACCTGTTTATAGGATACCCCATATTCTGCAAGGGAACCGTTGGAAGGACGGATACCTATGACTTCTTCTAATGTGTCATAAGGTTTTCCGGAAATAGAAATAAGTTCATCACCTGGTCTTAAATTTCCGGAAAGTGCTACTGCCAGAGCATGTGTGCCACAGGTTATCTGCGGGCGAACAAGGGCAGCTTCCGTATGAAAAACACTGGCATAAACAGCTTCCAGCGTTTCTCTACCGGCATCGTTGTATCCATAACCGGTACTGGAGGTGAAATGTTCTGCACATACACGGTTTTGCTGCAATGCGCGGATGACTTTTAACTGATTGAATTCTACGGTTTCATCTATTTTTTCAAAACGGTCTTTGAGTCCGCTTTCGATCTCTTTTCCATATGCAAACACTTTCTTATTAATCCCAAGTGTCTCATACATCTCTTCTATTTTGTAATTATTCATAATATCCTTTCAAAAGCATATGTCAGAGCCTATAGCGTGTCAGAAAGCAATTTTCAGACACGCTATAGAACGTGTTACATTATTTTTTTGTCTTTCAAAATGCTCAGCATAGCTTGGAGTATCTCCGTATTATTATAAGCAAAATGGTCTTTATCCATCCAGGTAACATCTTTTTCCCTCTTAAACCAGGTAATCTGGCGCTTAGCAAAATGCCGGGTATCCCGTTTTAAGATATAAACGGCTTCTTCCAGGGTGCAGTTTCCTTCCAGATAATCCAGGATTTCTTTATAGCCAAGTCCCTGCATGGACACCATTTCTTTGGTATAACCTTTTTCTTTTAACTGCGCCACTTCCTTTAAAAGTCCTTCTTCCAGCATACGGTCTATTCTGATATTTATTCGATCATACAGGTTTGACCGCAAATCATTTAAAACAAAATATGCAAAATTATAAGGGGATTCTTTCTGGCGCTCCTGCTCATTGTGTTCGGAGATGGGCTGACCGGTGTCGTGGTAAAATTCCAGTGCCCGAATTACCCGCTTCACATTGTTTGGATGAATTTCAAAAGCTGATTTGGGGTCTGCTATGCGCAGTTTTTCATGCAGATATTCACTTCCTTTTATGGATGCCAGTTCTTCCAGTTCCTGCCGGTAAGCAATGTTGCCTGTGGTTTCCGTAAAGTCAATATCATATAAAACAGCTTGTATATAAAAACCGGTGCCGCCTGTTAAAATCGGGATTTTTCCTTTGTCCCAGATTTTCTGCATATATTTTTTCGCATATTCCTGGAATTTCACTACATGGAATTCCTCGTCCGGATCAAATTCATCTATAAGATAGTGCGGTATCCCATCCATTTCCGGGGGCTTTATTTTTGCAGAGCCAATATCCATTCCACGGTATACCTGCATTGAATCGGCAGAGATAATTTCGCCGTTTACTGCTTTCGCCAGGGCGATGGATAGCTCGGTTTTTCCAACGGCTGTGGGACCGGTTAATATAATGAGTGGTTTTTTCATAGGAACCTTTCCCTTCTTCAATTTAAACAATACGCTTGAATTTCTTTTCCATTTCATACTTTGTCATAGAAATAATCGTAGGTCTTCCATGAGGGCAGTTGTATGGATTCTCTAATGTGAGAAGTTCGGCAATCAGGTTTTCTGCTTCCATGGCAGTCATTTTATGGTTGCCTTTTACAGCGGCTTTACAGGACATGGAAGCAATTTTTTCGTTAATTACTTCTGCTTTCATACGCCCGGTCTGTTCACCCAGACTGTCCAGCATCTCGATAAACAGATCCTGCTGGGTAATCCCGAATAAATTATCGGGTACAGCGCGAATGGAATATTCCTTGCCTCCAAATGGTTCGATTTCAAAACCGATTTGGGTGAAGTTATCCATGTAACGATTTAACAGATCTTCTTCCTGCATACTGAGTGTCAAAATAATGGGCGGGCTTAAATACTGGGAAGTATAAGTGCGGTCATTGAGATTCTTCATGGTTCTTTCATATAAAACTTTTTCATGTGCCGCATGCTGATCAATGATATAAAGCTTTTCCTGGAATTCAACCAGCCAGTAAGTACCGAATACCTGTCCGATAATCCGGTGCTCGGATACACTTTCCTTCGAAAGCAGTTTTCCTTCAAAGAGGTCCAGCTGCTGGGAAGATTTTATCAATGCCTGGTCCGCCTGATCTGCACCAGCATCTGAATCTGCTGTTTTCTTCAGGTCTGATTCTACCTGCGATTCTGAAGTCTTCTTTAGGTCTGCGGCAACGTCTTTATGCAAAGCTTTATGCAAAGTTCCCGCTGCATCCGTTTGTACAGATGTATCAGCCTGAGCGTCCGGAAGCATATTCCGTTCTGAATGGCTGGCAGGTGTATTTGCCGACGCAGGGGTAACGAATGATGCAGAGGATACGGGCTGACGTGGCGGAACTGGTGGATTTTCTGCAAAAGAACGGGAAGTATCTGATTTCGGTGCAAAAGGTTTTGCCTGCGAGGCCTGATAATTGCTTTTCTCACGCATCTGTTCCAGCCTTTTCTTTTCAAAAGGCTCCGGAATGGATTGCAGAACTTTTGCTTCTTTTATTTTTTCTGTTTTATCTTCTTTGACGGTAACTTCCGGGATCAGTTCTTTCTGAGTCAGCCCTTGCTTAACAGAGTCATAAACCAGCTGGTACATTTTTTCATTATCGGCAAATCGAAGCTCCATCTTTGTGGGATGTACATTGATATCCAGTAAGTCTCCATCCATGGTAAAATGAATGGCGGTAAAGGGATATTTATGCTGCATCATAAATGTTTTATAGGCATCTTCGATTGCCCGGGCAATAATGCTGCTCTTAATATAACGCCCGTTTATAAAATAATTTTCGTAATTGCGGTTTCCTCTGGAAATAATCGGTTTACCGATATAGCCTTTCAGAGATACCTGTTCATTGGCATTTTCCAGGGTGATGAGATGGTTTGCGATGTCACGCCCATAGACGTTGTAGATGATATCCTTCAGGTTATCATTCCCGGAGGTATGCATTTTCGTCTGGTTATTGCTAATGAATTTAAAGGAAACATTGGGATGGGATAATGCCAGACGCTCCATCAGGTCATTGATGTAACCTGCTTCTGTCATACTGGATTTTAAAAACTTTTTTCTGGCAGGAGTATTGAAGAAAATGTTGCGCACAAGGAAAGTCGTACCCTCAGGAGCACCGATTTCTTCTATGGATTTTTCGATCCCGCCTTCAATAATATAACGGGTACCGGTAAGACTGCCTGCGGTTTTCGTAATTAATTCTACCTGGCAGACGGCAGCAATGCTGGAAAGCGCTTCTCCGCGAAATCCAAGGGAAGTAACCCCCAGCAAGTCTTCTACCCGTTTGATTTTACTGGTAGCGTGGCGTAGAAACGCCAGGGGAACCTGACCTTGAACTATCCCTTCTCCGTTATCCGTAATGCGGATCAGAGAAGTACCGCCATCCCGGATTTCAACGGTTACTGCATTTGCGCCTGCATCAATGGCATTTTCCACTAACTCTTTTACCACGGAAGCAGGGCGTTCAATCACTTCTCCTGCCGCTATCTTATCGATTGTCTGCTGATCTAAAACTTCGATCGTCTTCATGCGTATACCTCCTGCATACTGCAGATTAGTCTGCGGTACTGCACTAATAGAAAGTTTGAAATGATTTTTGTTTTCAAACTTATACCTCCTGCATACCGCAGATCAGTCTGCGGTACTGCGCTAATAGAAAGTTTGAAATGATTTTTGTTTCACACTTGTATCACCACCGATTCTTTAACTTATTCTGAAGACGGTAAATTGTGTTAAGTGCATCAATTGGAGTCAGTGTACTGATATCCATCTCCTTTAGTTCCTGAAGAATATCCTGGTCGCTGACCGTATCAAAAAGAGACATCTGCTCTAAATCTACCTGATCATATTTCTTTGTTTTGACTTTTGTTTTGTTGCCGGTGTCAGCCTGGATTTCCCTTGCCTTTGCCGTAATATCCGCATCACTCAGTTCTTCTACCAGCTGTTTGGCACGTTCAATAACGCTATCCGGCACCCCGGCTAATTTTGCAACCTGGATACCATAGCTCTTGTCTGCACCGCCTTTGACTATTTTACGAAGGAAGACAATATCATCTCCTTTTTCCTTTACGGCAATACAGTAGTTATTGACACTGCTTAATTTGCCTTCCAGTTCCGTAAGTTCATGGTAGTGGGTGGCAAAAAGGGTTTTGGCACCTAAAAGTCTTGGATTGCTAATGTGTTCTACCACTGCCCAGGCGATACTCAGACCGTCAAAGGTACTGGTACCCCGTCCGATTTCATCTAAGATCAGCAGGCTGTTGGAGGTGGCATTTCTCAGTATGTTGGCAACCTCAGTCATTTCCACCATAAAGGTACTTTGCCCGGATGCCAGATCGTCAGAAGCACCCACACGGGTAAAGATTCGGTCTACGATGCCGATTTTTGCGTTTGCCGCCGGTACAAAGCAGCCAATCTGTGCCATTAATACAATCAGGGCACTTTGGCGCATATAAGTGGATTTACCCGCCATATTAGGACCTGTGATAATGGAGATACGGTTACTGCCATTGTCCAGATATGTATCGTTGGAAATAAACATATCATTGGATATCATTTTTTCCACTACGGGATGGCGGCCTTCTTTTATATCAATGACCCCTTTTTCGTTGATTATAGGGCGTACAAAGTTATTGCGTTCCGCTATCAGGGAAAGAGAGGCAAATACATCAATTTTAGCCACGGCTTTTGCCGTCGTCTGGATTCGTACAACTTCTGCAGCTATCCGGTCCCGCACATCGTTGAAGAGGTCATATTCTAAAGCAAACAGCTTGTCTTCTGCTCCCAGAATAATATCTTCCAGCTCTTTTAATTCCGGTGTAATATATCGTTCTGCGTTTGCCAGAGTCTGTTTACGTGTATAATAATCAGGAACCATGTTTTTATTGGAGTTGGTAACTTCCAGATAGTAACCAAAAACTTTGTTAAACTTAATTTTTAAGTTTTTGATCCCGGTTTTATCCCTCTCTTTGGCTTCTAATTCAGCCAGCCATGTCTTTCCTTCGGTTTTTGCATGGCGCAGCTTATCGATCTCTTCATTACATCCTTCTTTGATAATTCCACCTTCTTTTATGGTAATTGGCGGTTCATCCATAATAGAGCTGTCGATGAGATCACACAGGTCTTTAAGCTCGTCCATCTGCTCAAAGATATCCATAAGCAGTTCCTTTTTAAAGTCACCCAGCAGGTATTTAATGTGGGGGAGCATGGAAAGGGAACTTTTAAAAGCAATTAAATCTCTGGGATTGGCTGATTTATAACTGATTTTACTGATCAGCCGTTCCAGGTCATATACCGGATTTAAGTATTCCCGAATTTCTTCCCTGGAAATCGCATTTTGATTTAATTCTTCAATGGCATCCAGACGGGAATTGATTTCAGATTTGTCAATGAGCGGCTGTTCAATGAAGCTTCTCAGCATCCTGGCGCCCATGGCGGTCTTGGTCTTATCCAGAACCCACAGAAGGGAGCCGCGTTTTTGTTTCTCACGCAGGGTTTCACACAGTTCCAGATTTCGTCTGGTGGAACTGTCGATAATCATATATTTTCCTGTTACATAGGGAGTAAGGCTGGTCAGATTGGCAAGGGATGTCTTCTGGGTTTCCGTCAGATACTGAAGGATTGCTCCAGCAGCAATGACGCCACAGTCGTAGTCAGCCAGTCCAAGTCCTTCCAGACTGTTTAGTTTGAAATGATCCATCAGGCACCGTTTACACAAATCATCGTCAAAGTACCAGGATTCCAGTGAATATACGGTGATGCCAAGCCTGTTTTTCAGATCATCGATATCCATACCGCTGACATAAAAGGAATGATTGCAAATAATTTCTTTTGGAGAAAATTTGGTGATCTCATCCATTAATTTCCGGGCAGAATCCAGTTCAGTTACAAAATAATCGCCGGTTGTAATGTCAGAAATGGATACGCCGTATTTGTCGGCCATATAGACGATACACATCAGATAATTATTCCGGGTCTCATCCAGAGCCTGGGTATTTAAATTGGTACCGGGCGTTACGATACGCAAAACTTCCCTTTTTACAATTCCTTTTGCCAGTTTCGGGTCTTCTACCTGTTCACAAATCGCCACCTTGTAGCCTTTTGCTACCAGCTTTGTTAAATAGCCTTCTACAGCATGATGAGGAACGCCGCACATTGGCGCCCGCTCCTCCTGTCCACAATTTTTCCCTGTTAATGTAATTTCCAGTTCTCTTGATGCAGTTATGGCATCATCAAAAAACATTTCGTAAAAGTCACCAAGGCGGTAAAATAAAATACAATCTTTATACTGTTCCTTGGTAGCCATATATTGTTTCATCATTGGTGTTAGTTGTTCCACGCTTTTTGTTCCTCTCTATATTACAATTTCGCCCATATAGTAAAAGCCTTTGCATTCCTGCAGGTGTACATTTACAATTTTGCCAAGCAGTTGCGGTGTACCCGGAAAATGTACCAGCAGGTTATTGCTTAAACGTCCTGTCATGTAATTGTTATTGTGGTCGTTTACCTCTTCTACCAGCACTGGAAGAACGGCGCCGGTATATCTGGCTGACATCTCTCTGGAAATTTCCTGCACTTCTTTTAAAAGCCGGTCAAAGCGGTTTTTCACCTGATCTTCCGGCACCTGATCGTCTTTGGCTGCTGCGGGAGTTCCGGTACGTTTGGAATAAATAAAGGTAAACGCACTGTCAAAGCGGACTTCTCTCACTACTTCCAGCGTTTCCAGAAAGTCTTCTTCCGTCTCACCCGGAAAACCTACTATAATATCTGTGGTCAGGGAAATATCAGGTACAGCCGAGCGAAGCCTGTCCACAAGATCCAGATACTGCTCTTTCGAATAATGACGGTTCATTTCTTTTAAAATTCTGGAACTGCCGGACTGCAGGGGAAGATGCATGTGTCTGCAAATCTTTGACGAGTTCTTCATAGTTTCAATCAGTTCCTCTGACAGATCCTTTGGATGGGAGGTCATAAACCGAATTCGTTCAAGTCCTTCAATCTTTTCGATTTCTTTCAAAAGTCCGGCAAAGCTCATAGGCGTTTCCAGGTTCTTTCCATAGGAATTTACGTTCTGTCCTAAAAGCATGACTTCCACCACGCCATCTGCCACTAAACGTTCAATTTCCCGGACGATATCCTTAGGATTCCGGCTTCGCTCTCTTCCACGCACATAAGGTACGATACAGTAACTACAGAAATTGTTACACCCAAACATGATATTAATGCCTGATTTGAACGGATATTTCCGTTCGCTTGGAAGATCTTCCACGATTTTGTCTGTGTCTTTCCAGATATCAATCACCATACGGCCGGAATCGTAACGTGTGGCAATTAATTCAGCAAACTTATAGATATTATGAGTACCGAAAATCAGGTCTACAAAACGGTAACTTTGTTTTAATTTTTCAACAACTTTTGGTTCCTGCATCATGCAGCCGCATAAAGCAATCAGCATGTGGGGATTTTTCTTCTTGATGCTGTTTAAAGCACCCAGTCTGCCGTATACTCGCTGATTTGCATTTTCCCTTACGGTGCAGGTATTATAAATTACAAAATCTGCATGTTCATCTTCTATGATCTCGTATCCGATCTGCTCCAGGATACCGGTTAATTTTTCGGAGTCCCTGGCATTCATCTGACAGCCAAAGGTAACGGTGGATGCAGTTAACCTCCGGCCCAGATGTTCGCTTTGCTGGCGAACCATTTCACGGCACTTTTTTATAAAATAGTATTGACGAGAAGGTTCCGTTGCCGGGGGTTCTTTATTTAAATCTATTTTGTCTAATGCTTCTTCAAATTCTTTTTCCAGATTCATGTATCTTACTCCTTATCATTTCGCAATGCTGTACTTGTCAGGTACCTGTAATTTTCAGACATGCTCAAGGCATATGAAAATATTATAACAAAAACCGACAAAAAAAGCGATCATTATTTTTTAGAATATTTCTCAAGGAAAGAAAAAGGAATCTTTTTGATTTCTTCATAAGTATGGATCTGATATTCGGTATCCAGGGGAAATACGGCTTCGTCTGCGACGGTTTCCACTGTCAGAGCCAGCTTTTTGAATATCTCTGAGTAATAGTTTACGGAGTTTCCACCACTGCTTACATCCCCGAATTCTTCTGCACTGCTGCCAAGGTCATAATGGGCAAGTGACTGAAGGTGTTTTGCCATTCGTTCACTTTCCTTATTATAAGACGCTGGCATTGCGTTACGGAAGTAATAAATGATCTGTCCTCTGGAGTGAAAATCTATGTACCCAACTGAATTTGGAAATTGCCTGAATACTCCGATTAAAGCCTGTGTTTCATTCTCGCTTCCGGGATAAAGCATCCTCCCCTGCACCCGGAATGATTTGCATGGAAAATTACGGTTAATATCCACTCCCCGGCCATTGAATTTCCATTCCTCATAGGGGATACCATCCATTAAAATTGTATGGCGGTAGATTGGATTGCGGATGGACTGATATCCGCATAAAGCGATTTCATATCCGTCCGGATTCATAAGCGGCAGAAAACAAAGACTGTATTCTTCCAACAGTTTACTCCCGGATTCCGGACAAATGCAGTAATCCTCAATTATTTTTAACATTAAGATCGGATTAATGCTTTCTCTGCCATGTATCCCGGCACTGCAAATCAGGCATTTCTCAGACGTTCCCATCTGAAGCATTGGTATTTTTCGCTCATCGTGGCTGTATCCTATGACGGACAATTTCAAAAGATCGGAAAATCGGCATTCCAGTTCATAGATACACTGCATGATTTCATCATATGTATAAGTTTGATTTAATTTTACCACATCTGCACACCCCTTCCTCTTATCAGTATATGAATTAAAATGTGCAAATATGACAAAACTCCAGATCAGCAATCACGATCGCCAATCTGGAATTTAAATTTTATTTACGGATCTGACCATTCCCGTAAATGATATATTTTGTTGTCGTCAGTGCAAGGAGACCCATTGGTCCTCTGGCATGAAGTTTCTGCGTACTGATTCCGATCTCAGCACCAAATCCAAACTCAAATCCGTCCGTAAAGCGGGTAGAGGCATTTACATAGACAGCGGCAGCATCAATTTCTTCCAGGAATTTCTGGGAATGGGAATAATCATTCGTTATGATTGCTTCTGAATGTCCTGTATTATACCGGTTGATATGAGAAATGGCTTCTTCTATGGATGTAACGGTTTTTATAGACAGGATGTAATCCAGATATTCACTGCCCCAGTCCTCTTCTACAGCAGGCAGAATACCCGAAACAGCATCCATTGCAGGCTGGTCGCCCCGAAGCTCCACATTTTTTTCATCCAGACGGTTTTTTAGTGCCGGAAGCAGATTATTTATTACATTCTTATGTACAACAATGGATTCACATGCATTGCATACGCCGATTCTTTGGGTTTTTGCATTGAAAATGATATCAATTGCCATATTAAGGTCTGCCGTTTCATCTACATAGACATGGCAGTTTCCAGTTCCCGTTTCAATTACCGGAATGGTGCTGTTATTGACAACTGCCTGAATTAAGCCGGCGCCCCCTCTGGGAATCAGTACATCCACATACTGATTTAATTTCATAAATGCAGTAGTCGTTTCCCGGTTACTGTCTTCAATCAGCTGAATTGCATCCCTGGTAATATTAAAATCAGCTAATGCATTCTGTATTACGGAAACGATTGCTTTATTGGAATGAATTGCATCGCTTCCGCCTTTTAAAATGACTGCATTTCCCGTTTTAAAACAGAGTCCGAAGGCATCTGCCGTTACATTGGGGCGGGATTCATAGATGATGCCAACTACTCCAAGGGGAACTCTTTTTTGTCCGATCATCAGTCCATTGGGACGCTTCTTCATAGAAAGAACTTCTCCAATCGGGTCTTCTAAGGTAACCAGCTGTGTCAGACCTTCTGCCATTCCTTCAATTCGTGCGCGGGTCAGAAGAAGGCGGTCAACCAGTCCTTCTTTCATCTGATTTGCACGGGCAGCTTCGATGTCTTTTTCATTTTCTTTTAATATGGTGTCGCTTTCCTCTAAAAGGGCATTTGCTACTGCTTCCAGTGCGGCATTTTTCTTCAGGGTTTCTAAAGTCTGTAATGATGGCTTTGCCTTTTGGGCTTTCTGCCCGATTTCCTGTAAAGTTTGCATCTTAATCCTCCTCACAATCATTTTATGGGTATCAGTGTTTCCGGTTATGCAAAATAGCTTGCAGTAGGTGTAATCAGCATCTGAGGCAGGATATCATGTGCATCAGATGGGACGCTGCCTACTAACTGAAAATCAAAAGCAATCGCAATTGTTCTGTGTTTTTTATGTATATTCAGATAGCGGTCATAAAATCCTTTGCCATAACCGCATCGGTGGCACGCAGTATCGAAAGCCACGCCGGGTACGATTAACAGGGCATTTTCTTCCAGCGCCTGGGCTGTGGTAACCGGTTCCGGAATATGAAAATATCCGGGAGCTACATCATCATAAGAATGAATATAATAATAAACCATATCCGCACCTGTTACCTTTGGTGCCGCTACGCGTTTCTTTTGCCGCCAGGCCTCATCGATAAGTTCTCTGGTAGAAACTTCACCATTATAATCCATATAGACGTAGATGCACTCTGCTTTTTGAAAATCTTCTGATTCTATAATTTTGCGGCAGATTGCATAACTGTCTGAGCGGATTAGCTCTTCTGTAAGGTGTGCACGTTTTTGAAATATCAGTGTTCTAATTTCCTTTTTTTCCATACTTTTCACCTAAATTAATGATGGTGCCGTCTTCTTCCTGCATATCAATATTATTTAACTGGCTTCTAAGATTGCTGCGGATGGATTCAATGTATTCTCTTCGAAGATCTGCCTGTTCTTTTTTCTCTGATTCGGTAAGTCCTTCGGCCTTAGATTTCCTTGCCAGTTCATTGATTCGATCTAATTTTTCCTGATTCATAATGATTCCCATTGCATATTGCAGGCAAGCCTGCAATACTGCCACAATTAAACAGGTTGAAAGAATCACATCGTGGCGTCCTTTCTATATCATAATTTTCTTTCAACCTTAAACTACTTACTGTATTATATTACTGCATTTCTTCCAGGTAATCAATCAGGAAGAAATCTGCATCGGATTTTGCCAGGAACAGAGTTCCATGGTTACGTCCCTGGACTATTTTATGTAGAACATGAAAATCTTCCCCGTTGGCAATTACCATATCGGTACCTGCGGAAGTAGCTATTTTGGCTGCAACCAGTTTGGTTGCCATTCCGCCTGTTCCAACGCTGCTTTTGCTGCTGTCTTTTCCCATGCCCATTAAATGATCATCCAGAGTTTCTACGATATCTATAAACTTTGCATTGGGATTCTGATTAGGGTCGTCGGTAAACAGTCCGTCAATATCAGAAAGCAGAATCAGAAGGTCTGCCCCAACCAGGGCGGCTACAATGGCTGAAAGAGTATCATTGTCACCAAAGCGCATTTCATAGGTAGATACTGTATCATTTTCATTAACGATAGGAATTGCGCCAAGCTTTAATAATTCCTGAAAGGTATTCAATGCATTTTTTCTGCTTAAATTATCTACCATTGTGTTCTTTGTCATTAAAATCTGGGCAGCCATTTGTCCGTATTCCGAAAACAGCTTCTGGTAAATCATCATAAGCTTAGCCTGTCCAATTGCGGCACATGCCTGTTTTCTCGCTATTTCATCCGGTTTGGATTCCATACCTACTGCTTTTGTTCCAACCGCAATTGCACCGGAAGATACTAAAATAACATCTTTCCCCATATTGCGAAGATCACTTAATTCACGTACCAGAATTTCAAGTTTTGTCAGGTTCAATGCACCTGTTTCCTCATGTGTCAAAGATGAGGAACCGATTTTTACAACTATTCTTTTTTTATCTATTAGTTTTTCACGAATGTTCACTTTGTGCCTCCTTCACTATTTCCAAACTATCTTACACCATTTTTAGGGAATCGTCTAGTGGTAGTTGGAGATTACTGATTGAGGACGCTTTGTGTAATCAACAAGGCCTGCCATTACCCACCTTTTCGTACAACCTCCTAATACAAAGCGTCTTTACTCAGAAAAACCTAACTATTCTCTCAAGTTGAATAGTTTTCCAAAAAATCATACAACTCACTAAAATCTTTTAAATACTTACCCTCTTCGATCTCCTCCTGTACACTTTCCGGGAGGCGGTTCATATTGATGTTCGTATACTCATAGAGGATATCCCCGTTCGTACGGTATACGGTTATTTTTCCATTTTCTTCTTTTAGATAGAATTTTCCTTTATCAGAAACATCGGATGCGGATACTTTTTTATCTTTGCTAAAAGATACGTCTTTTGCCTGCATATTCAATATATTATCTTGTCCGGGCTGCAGTTCATAGCTTTGTGTCCAGCGGTAGCTGGCATAATAGGCGAAACACAATAAGCAGACACTAAATAAAACGCCGACACTATATTTCCATTTCATAAGATCACTCCTTTGGAAATAGTATCGGCATTCTTTGATTACTTATTCACGAATTTTGTCACTATTCAGTCAAAAATCCGCATTACGCGGAATTTGTGACCCTCGCGGCAGTCGCCAAATGGTTCCGCAAGCGCATCCGCTTGGCTCATTGTTCACGGGAATAGATATTTAAGATTTGGCTCTAAGAGAACTCCTTCTTTTACAGGATATCCGTTCTGATCACCTGACTGTATACATTTGCAGACAAACTGATGTGCTTCTTTAGCAGCAGCAGCCAAAGATAAACCTTTCATAAGTTTCCCCAGCAGTACGCTGGCAAACAAATCACCGGTACCGGGATAAGATCTTCCGGTGCTGGCTTTTGAAAGAATTTTTACTGTTTCACCTTCACACAATGCGATGGATTGTGGAAAATCCTGTAATGGAACACTTGTAATTACAGAACAGCGACAGCCTTTTCGCCTTAACTTTTCTGCTATCCGTGCGATCTGTTCTTCATTGCTGTATTCCAGACAGGACTCTCCCGTAAGCAGGCAGCTTTCTGTATAATTGGGTGTCACCAGTGTACTATAGGGAAGCAATTCCCACATTGCCTGATTATAAGATTCGTCAAAATTCATATAGAAGCTTCCATGGTCTCCCATAATAGGGTCAAATAAAACATCTGCATCCGGAAAGTACTTTAAAAACTGCAAAACTTCACGGACAACCTGGATATTGCCCAGATACCCTATAAATATATAGTCAAAAGAAATTTGATTATTTTTAAAATGTTTGGCCGCTTCTGTCACAAAAGATGGAAGCGGCATCATTACCGGTTTTCCAAAACCGCCGGTATGAGTGGAAAGTATCATAGTCGGCACCGGACAGGGTTCGATTCCCATAATGGAAAATACCGGTAGTATATTAGTCATAGCAGCTTTTCCGACACTGCACATATCATGGATTACAGCTACTCTTTTTATCGGTTTCATCGGTTGCCTTTCTATAAAATGCGGAATTTTTTTAATATTATTACCATCAGCCGGCCTTTTGGAAGATCCAGTATTTCCCGCTCTTTGATGCCTTTAAGCTTAATCAGGCAGACACTGTAAACGATTACACCGATTAAAATTGCAATAACCGTGGAAACTGTATTGCCCATAAGTTTATTTAAAAGCCATTGTACCCCAAATACGACAAGACCCATAACTGCTGATGACAGAAGCGGAATTAAAAAAGTTTTTTTCAGCTCCTGACGGTAATGCAGATGTTTCCGGATGGAAAGGGCATTTAGTATACAGATTACAAAGGCAAAGAATATATTTGCGTAGACAACACTGTAAATATTCAGAGATGCTTTTGTTAATAAAAACATTAATACAAATATATGTAGTACCAGGGCAATTGCTGCGTGAATTAATGGAGCCCTCAACTGGTTAAGGCCCTGAAGTATTCCCGTCGTCAGCGTTGACAGCGCAAACAGAACGATCATTAATGCACCGGTCTGCATGATTCCGGAAGTAAGGGCACGTCCGTCATTAAACAGGAGTTTCATGATGGGAGTAGCCAGTGCTGCCATTCCAACAGCGCAAGGAATGGTAAGTACCATGGTATACCGTATGGTGTTGCGCACCTTTAAAGAGGCATCTTTAAAATCATGATCGACCATCGCCTTAGTCAGACTGGGAACCACAGACGGTGCCAGGCAGGAAGCAAGTGCCAGGGGTACATTCATTAATACCCGGAATTTTCCCACATAGACGCCCCAGATGGTGGTATACTGCTTTTCCGAGAATCCCTGACCGGATAAAACAGCATTAAAAATACCCTGGTCCAATACAGTAATAATGTTGTAAATTACCGTACTTAAAACAACCGGAATGATTGTCCAGAGGATTGCTTTGTAGATCAGTGCATCTGGTTCCAGCCTTTTGGTTGGATCCTGCCGCATCTGTTTTTTAAAATTTCGCTGATAGGAGCTGAATATGGCTACCAGGAAAATAAGTGCCACAGCAACACTGACAACCGTACCCAGTGTACCGCCGGCAGCACCAAATGCCGGGGCGAGGGAACTGTTGCCTTTTTCCTTGACGAGACTCGCTCCATAATTAAATAATATGCCTGCTGCGGCAACGGATACCACAGCATTTACAATCTGTTCAATGACCTGGGACACTGCCGTAGGCACCATAGAACCATGCCCCTGATAGAAACCACGGAATACTCCTGCGATCGCAAATATAAATACTGCCGGAGCTAACACACGCAGTCCATAGGAAGCCATTTCTGTCTTCATAATGTCTTTTGAAATCACACCTGCCAGCAGGAAGGTTAAAACAGAGACGATTCCTCCTGCGATTACCGCAAATTTCAGGGAACACTTAAAAACTTTATATGCATTTTTTTTCTGTCCTAAATGTAACCGTTCAGATACCAGCTTGGATACTGCCAAAGGGAGACTGAAGGAGGATACCATCAACAGAATGGTGTAAATTTCATTTGCTGTTGAATAATAGCTGTTTCCTTCATCACCCAGAATATTTGTCAGCGGAATGCGGTAAATCATGCCTATAATCTTGGCAAGAATAGAAGCTACCGCAAGAATCGTACCCTGCACTAAAAACGAATTACTCTTCTTCTTCTTTCCCACGTCATACCTCGTTCATCTCATGTTTTATTCCCGCGAGCAGCGAGCCAAACGGGCGCCGATTGCGAACCATTTGGCAACTGCCGAGGGTTGCTGAACGTCCAGTGGACGTTCGTCTGGCAACGACCGGAGCGAAGCGCAGACCAAATATCCTGCCGCGGACGGCAGCATTTAACTACTGAATTACTACATTACTTTCATAATTTTTAGGTACAATGCAGACCCAGGTTTTGCCCTGATTTAATACGATCTCTTTCCCGGAGGCGTCATAGTATTTTGCAGGACCCCATTCATCATCTTTCTTCCAGGTTCCTTTCTGGTAAGTACCGTCTGAAAATACAATTGCATTTCCACCTGATTTTGTGTCTATGTTCAAATAACCGTTGTCGTCATAATTCTCTATCTGGGAATACTGGAAAATTACATTTTTATATGCCAGCTGCTCATCGGTAAGCTGATCAATCTGCTCTTTCTTGTACTGGGAACGGTAGTAAAGCTTGTCCTCTGTGTTGTAATCAAACCAGGGTTTGTTGATCTGGTAAGCCGGCTCTATATGCTGGGCGGAACCATCTGTATAGGTAACTTCTTCGCCGTCCTTGGCAAATTTATAATGTCCGGTATAATCATCCGCTAATTCTGTGCTGTAGCCTTTCTTTTCAATTGCTTTTTCGATTCCCTCGGCACTGATATATACATTGTGTGGGGAAGGCCTGTCTGAGGAGCGGTAGAAAATATCTTCTCCTGCGTAGCCTTTTAGTTTGCCGGCTTTCTCCTGGTATTCCAGTCCGCTGATGTTATTAACCCGGTCAGAATTTAACAGATCAAAAGCATAAACAGCCTGTCCAAAGTGTGTATAGATTGCATCAAATTCTAAGGCATACCGTACATAATAGTCACGGCAGCTTCTTACGGAACCGATTTTCTCCATATCCGTATAATCCTCGAAGATGCCCATAAGACGTGTCAGGCCGCCTTCCACCGGTGCTTCGTATACAATGCCTGCACGGGCAATACCTGCCTGTGGGCAGGCGTCTATGATATTATTCAGCATAATCGCAATCGGACGCTTATATGCAAGATTGACATCGGTTAATGCTCCTGTCAGATAGCTGTGCACCTGCCCCTGGGCGTTTGGTGTCTCACGTGTGGAATTCTGGTCATCCGTGTTATTGACGGTAAATGAACCGGTCTCCAGTTCTGAATCTGTTTCCAGATCAGCTGTGGTATCATTCTGTGCTGTCTGTGTTGCAGGTTCGGTCTCTCCTTTTTTCTGGCAGGCGGTAAAAGTAACTGCTGTCAAAGTCAATAATGCAAGTACTGTTAATTTTTTCATAGTTTTCGTCCTTCTTATCTGTTTATTTTCAGCGCATTTAAAATTTCTTCCTGCTTGGTTTCCATAACTTTCGCTTCCTCCGGCTCCATATGGTCATAGCCCATTAAATGAAGCATACTGTGCGCTATCAAAAAAGCAAATTCCCTTTCTGCAGAATGCCCATAAGCTTCTGCCTGTTCCAAAACCTTTTCTACGGAAATTACAATATCGCCTAATAATAATTCCCCGGATTCCGGATTAAAGCATTCCGCCCATACATCTTCCAAATACTCAAAATCGGCAGGTTCGTCATATTGCAGCATAGGAAAAGACAACACATCGGTTGCCCTGTCGATTTCGCGGTATTCATAATTCATGATTCTGATCTCTTCATTCGAAGTTAAAGTAAGGTTTATTTCGGCTTCGTAGGGACACTTCTCGTAGTCCAGAGCTTCCCGGATTACTTTTTCAGCCATTGCCCGGTAATCAAAAGAAAAGGGTATCCGGCATTCTTCTTCATACTGTATTGTCATATTGTGACGTCCTTTCTGTTTTTACTATATTTTCCACTTAAGTTCTCGTACGCCGGACTTTACCTGTGGACTCCCGGGACTTAGATCTCTTTTCGAAATCATCATATGCCTGTACAATTTTCTGTACCAACGGATGCCTTACAACATCCTTGCTGGTTAACATACAAAATGCAATATCTTCTACTTTCTTCAGAACCTGAACGGCAACATCCAGACCTGATTTTGCAGCAGCGGGAAGATCTTTCTGTGTTAAGTCCCCGGTAACAATAACTTTTGATCCAAAACCGATTCTGGTCAGGAACATTTTCATCTGTGCAGGCGTAGTATTCTGTGCCTCGTCCAGAATGATATAGGCATTATCCAGGGTTCGTCCCCTCATATATGCCAGTGGTGCAACTTCGATCAATCCTTTTTCCATATTCTTCTGAAAACTGTCCGGCCCCATAATCTGATACAGGGCATCGTACAGCGGACGCAGATAAGGATCAACCTTACTCTGCAGGTCACCGGGCAGAAAGCCCAGCTTCTCTCCCGCTTCAATGGCAGGCCGGGTCAGAATAATGCGGCTTACTTCATCATTTTTAAATGCATTAATTGCCATTGCCATCGCAAGATAAGTTTTACCCGTACCGGCAGGCCCGATTCCAAATACAATCATCTTTTCACGGATGGCATCCACATATTTTTTCTGACCCAGTGTCTTTGGCTTGATTTGTTTACCGCTGATGGTATTGCAGATACAGTCCCTGTCGATTTCAACAATTGCAGATTCTTTATCTTCAAAAGATAAGGCAATCGTATAATCTACATTCTGTTCGCTGATTATATTGCCTTTTTTTGATAATTCCACCAGCTGTAAAATAATGTTCTTCGCCTTCAGGGCGGCGGCTTCGCTTCCAAGAATTTTTAAGGCGCCCTCCCTGGAGATTATCGTTACGTTCAGTGTTTTTTCAATTTTCTTAATGTGCTGGTCAAACTGCCCGAACACATTCTTCTCATGTTCCATGGGAACAGAGGTTATGATTTCAACGATGCTCATTCACTCATAGTTCCTTCCTGCGGAGAAGTAATGACTTCAGTAGGGACTCTTTTGCCTGCTTTCCCAATCAAAATTAATTCTCCTTCTGCTTTACAGGTTTTCTCACCTACGTCTATTTTAACATTATTTTGAAATATTTGAACCCCTTTTTCCTGAATTTTTTCAAGAAATTTATTAAGAGTTTCTGTAGCTTTCTTTTTTGCCTCATCTTTACTGTATTTTTTGTCCACAATCTGGTATTCTTTTACTACTGATTTGCCGAAGCTTAAAGGCAGATAAAAGTCCTCTGTCAGCATTGCCTGGTATTCCTGCGTTACGGTATCGGACTGCTCAAAATTCGAAGAAGGACGATTTATTCCAATGATATCTTGAAATACTTTCAGATAAAAGCCTTCTTTTTCCAGTCCGGTATATTGCTTCTTTTTGTAGGCAAGTGGAAATTCGTTTACATAGGGATAAGTGGTTTTCACGTAGATATCTGCATCAGAGGGGACATATCGCACGTTACTTACCTCTCCGCTGTCATTTAAAATATCCAGTTTCCCAAGTACTAATAAATCGCCTTCTTTGATCTCATCTCCCACTTTCACCTGGGGAGTACCGGCTCTCGTAATCATTTTTACGATGGTTCCGTTTACATTGGAAATAATATCACTGTCATCGTATTCTTTTTCTTCTGCCAGTTCCAGATCGGTATTTTCCTGTACATCAATAAAAAGGCGGGTACCTTTAATTTTCACCGATACCCAGATAAAGTCTGAAAACTGGCGCCGCAGTGCAGCGGCAAGTTCTTTACAGTCAATGCTGGATTTTTTAGCACCGTGTCCGGCACCGTTTTCGTTCAGGTATTCCAATATCACTTCCCTTGTTTCTGAGTAATTTCCTTCAATACGGATATCCCAGATAAAACAGGAAAGCAAAAACAACATTGCCAGGCAGACCAGAAAGCCTGCCAGAAATAACTTCCTTTTTTTGTGGCGGTGCAGAAAAAAGGGAAGCCCATAACGTTTTTTAATTGCAATTTTTGTCCCTGTCTTACGGACCAGAGGCCGGATCTGGCGAAAATCCTTAATTGTCATATTCACTTCGTAACAGGTATCGGTAGGTAGTAAATTCCATAAGTAAATATAGTGGTTGGCACAGAGGTTTAAAAACCGTTCATAGGAATTTCCCTGTACCCGGACTCTAACATAGCCCTTTATGAACTGCAACAGCCTTTTTATCAAACAGAGCCCCTCCTGGTTTATAAATAGTTTATCTGTTCGATATGTCCTCTCACTTTCAGTTCATCGCTGGTATAATACATAATTACCAGATGTTTTCCCAGAATCTCCAATTTACAGGTTTTAGTGGCTAACATAAGCCTGCTGTCCGTATATTCGATAATACCTCTATAATTTTCGATAAAGGCTTCCTCTTGTCCTGTAAGTGATACCAGTACTGCACCAAGAGTCAGGTCGTCTGGTATTTCCATTGCCTGGGTCATCTTATAATACAACGGCTTTTTCTTCGAACTCATATACTATTTTTGCCTTTTATTACACAATATATGAGAGAATTATTTACTTATACCTGTCAAAAAAAATCATTCCAAACCAGGTCACGGTAGTGCTGTCATAAAAGAAATCGATCTGACATTTTTCGGCGGATTCGGTTACCAGGATGCCATAACTTTCAATACAGGGAAACATTTTATCCGGGTGGCGGCAGGGAGCATCCGGATAAGTGCATTGTTCACAGATATGGCAGGATTCACTGGAAAGAGCCATGCAATCTTCATACATGCTGTTTTTGATATCCAGAAGCAACCCTCTGGTGACCTCCTCATGATCTTTGCGGGTAGCCAGGGTCTCTTTCAGTAAAGCGGTATCGCTGACCTCAGCCAAAGTGGTAAATAAAAGTGCTTTTCGATAGTTCAGGCATTTCCTGCTGCATTTGTCCACACTGCCTACTGCCGGCGGGCAGGACCAGGTTGTACCGTAGCATTCACATTCCTGTTGGCATATCTGCCTGACGTGATCTGAAAAAACCAGTTCTCTGGTGTCCAGAAAGCCGTATTGGCAGATGGGATAGGAAGCGATCAGCGCTTCCATTTTTTCTAAGTTACTGTTATCTTTCATGTATCTGATCTCCTGATTTATATTGTATATTTACATAGGGGGTGTATGAAAATGCAATCCGTCATCGGCACGCTCCCCTATGCGTTAGTCATTTGATTTCCCGTCAGAGGGGAATTTAACTTCTACAAGCCGTACATACTGCTGCAGGGAAAATCTCCCGTCATGGGTCATGCCCAGTTGTTTTGCGGACATTTCATCCCGGGTGTCCCTATCAGCACGATGAACTGGAAGCAGATGCTGCGGCTGCACTGGCAGCGGCTGCGGAAGCACAAAGTGCCGCCTGCTGTGCGATCACAAGTGATACCACTCCATTAAGTGCTGCCGTCTTCATAGGCTGTAACTCCGGCATGTAGTCACACATGGTCAGAATGCCTGCATACATCAAACGCTGCCTTGCGCCAATACCAAATGCACCGAACCCTTTTTGGGAATGAAGATAATCATCCACTTCCATGATATCCTGCGCCAGGGTTTTCACATCCGTATCTAACAGTGCCAAAACTCCAAGGGAAGCCAATTCGTAGCTTGTGCCGTATTTATGGCCGTGGGATTTCAGATATTCAAATAGTTCTATTGCCTTTGTGCACTTCTGCTCTGGAGATCCTTCACCCAGTGCAAGGATATGGCTTAAGGACTGTACGGCATTACCGGAATAGAAGTATGGTTTCAGAAGTGAGTAGCACCGTTCCATTTCCTGCTCTATATAGATATCATCTAGTTCGGAAAGGGCTAGCAGGGCAGCAAATGAGCTGTCTTCTCCCGATGTAAGAAAAGGATGTGCTTCTTTCATTCGATTATAAATCATTCTGGTTCTCTGGGTAATCTGTTCGTATTGCCGGGGCTCTGCCATATCCGATATAACAGATGCAGCTACGGTCAGGTATTCAGATCCCCAGAACACTTCCTTTAGCCTCCCGTAAATATCCAGTAATTGGTTCATTTTATACTCCGCGTTGGGAGAAAGGGAAAGCATGGTAACCGTTGCCATTTTCGATATGCCTCTGAAATTAGAGAGAAAACCAGTCTTCTCCCTCAGGAGATCCCGGCAGTCCTTCATTACTCCGGCATCTGCATGTATTCCTTTTATTGTATATAAGCTTGCACACAGTGGATAAATATAGGCACTTTCCCAACCGAATGCGTATTTTACAATATCTCTGTTTTCTATAAAAAGCTGACAGCGTTTCTGTAATTCATCTCTCATATTGTTTGCCTCCTGTATCAAAAATTGAATTGTTTTACATTCTACAGCTATTATACATTACCGTGTCAAGGAAGCCAATCAAAAAAAGCAGAAGTCTATCGTATACTGATAAACTTCTGTTTTTTTATGAATCAGACTGTTTAAATTTACATTGTTTTATCTGGTTTACCGCATGTCTGTGAATTTCCTTTTTCTTCAAACCATTTCGTTTAATCCCCTGTCTCCAGCCCATTTCTGCTGCAAATTTATAAGCAAATCGGGGAAATCCAGGAGATATATAAATATTATTTCTTGTTTTTCCGTATAAAATCATATCGGTAAAATGATCAAGTGAATGAATGATATTCTTCATAGGTCCATTATCTGCTGAAGATTTGCCCAGCATAGGAAGCATGCCGCCGCCGCCCACTCCAATGCCATATCCCCAGTCGGCACCTGCCTTTAGACACCAGCATTTTAAAATATCCAAAGCAATTTTGTTCTGGTTCCCTTCATAAAAACCACAGTTAGCGATTGCATATACCATTCGTTTTTTCTTTGGTATGTATCGTTTCAATACACTTTCCAGCTGAACCAGGCATCCGGTCATATGGGAAGGGAGTGCATCTATATAGAGTGGAAAAATGAATAACAGAGTATCACATTCACAAATATGGGTGATGGAATCTTCATCAAGTTCTTTTTTCCGCAGATGCATTTCTAGCAACTCTGCCTTCCCCGCAAAAAGAGTCAGAAGCTTTTGGTACAGGAATTCTGAGTTGCTGTCTTTGGTCTTGGGGCTACAATTTATCAGTGCAATTTTCATATCTCAGAGCCTCCTTTTATTTGATAAGGACTTTTTGAAAAAGTAACAGAGTTTAAGCTACAGTACAAATTAATGGAATTTGCTTTTAACAGTTCTTTAGCAATTTCCTTTTCCTGATCAGTGATATCTTCTCCGTAAAAGTGCACGTTCAGCTCTAACTCTTTTTGATAGCGCTGTCTGTGATGCATTTCACCATTTTTAATTACAAAATCAGGATGGAGGTAAGGCAGACTCCGATCTAATACATTTTTGACAAAACAGCTAAAGCCTCCATAACAACACTTACTGATGAGGGTTATTTTTTCACATTGTGAAATCAGATAACCCATGTCACCGTAGGCATCGCTGCGTATCATACAGGTGCCAGGTGTTTTTAACCAGCAGCCAAAGCAGCCAATGCATGGATGGATACTCTGGTCATCCCCAATAATCAGGGTATCTTTTTTTATATCCGGCATAAGTTTATGAAATTCTTCTTTCTGCAGATCATGAATTATGAGTTTCATATGTTTAAGTCTCCTTTCTGGACTGGTCTAAAAATGCTCTAAATGCCGCATCCGTTAAACTCTGTACATCCTCATAGGGAATATCCGCGGCTCCTGTAGCGATCATGGAAGCAATGCCGTGAGTATAGAGCATCATGTTCAGGTAAATTTTTTTTGATTCTTCCCTATTCAAATCAAGGGAATTCATAATGGATTCCGTAACATCATCTCTGGTACACTGTCGGATAATATCTTCAAAATTAGCAGCATTCATATATTCAGACAGATACAGAAAACGAAATAGAAACTTCTCATCTTTGGCAAATCCGATATGGCATTTGCCAATGGACGCAAAGTAGCATTCCTGTGATGCATTTTTTTCAATATACTGGCTTAAAAACTGCTGGGTATGGTCAAATAAATCAAGCATAAGCTCAGACATATTCTCATAATAACTGTAAATTGGCTGGACGGAACAGCCTGTCGCTTTCGCTACACTGCGTGCATTCACCGCTTCATGACCGCTATAACGCAGTAATTCAAAAGCGGAATCCAGAATTTTTTGTTTGGTTATTTTTTGTTTAGGCATAACACTCCTTATAAATAACAATAGTTATATAACTATTGTTATTATAATGGGTGGATCTGATATTGTCAATAGAAATGGAAATTGCATAATAAAAAAGCAAAAGTCTTTTCATTTCTGAAAATAACTTTTGCTTTCTGATCTTCTTTGAGTAAAAAATTTTCATAATTACTTCGTTGTTGTTCTTATCATGTAATCCTCTGCTATAGCATAATCTAAGATTTCATTTTATAAATGATTTATTTGTGATAGGGTTCATTTTGTATAATTCGATAGGAACGATAAATCTGCTCCAATAAAATTACCCGCATGAGTTGGTGGGGAAAGGTCATGTCAGAAAAACTGATCAGGCGGTCAGCTCTTTTTAATACCCGCTCATCCAGTCCCAGAGAACCGCCGATGATAAACATCAGATGGCTGTCACCGCCGATGCCAAGACGGTTGATTGTGTCTGCGAAGTCTTCGGAAGACATTTTCTTTCCCTGAATTGCCAGAGCAAATACATAAGTACCCTCTTTGATGGCTTTTAGGATACGTTCGCCTTCTTTTGCTTTAATCTGCATCTCTTCTGCTTCGCTTGCCCCATCCGGTGTCTTTTCATCAGCCAGTTCCAGAATCTCAAGCTTACAGTACCGGCTGAGGCGTTTGGCATATTCCTTAATTGCTTCTGTAAAATATTTTTCTTTTATTTTGCCTACGGTAATTAATGTTATTTTCATTGAGAATTAAAAGTCCAGGCAGGCACGGTTGCAGGTTACGCTTCTGACAAATTTACCGGCTTCTACATGTGCAGGATGAACGGTATAATTATTCAGTGCTTCTACGCTCTCATATTCTGCAATCAGGGCGATGTCACGGTTGCTGCTGTCAAGTTCATTCAGAACTACTTTTAATGAAATAACGCCTGGTATTACGTCTTTAAGAGGTTCCAGGACAGATTTCATTTTCAGCCCCGCTTCTTTTTTTTCATCTGCTGACATAGTTTCTATAAAATTCCAAAGTACAATGTGTTTTACCATAGCGATTGCTCCTTATGCTTTTTTGTTATTTTATATTTTCTAAAACTTTTATATTAGAAATGAGGGGGAAGGTACCGCTTCCGCCCTCATTCTATACATAATGATAATTGATTTTACCAACTATCTGTTTTTTAAAAATTCATCAATTCCCTTTGCTGCGGCTTTTCCGGCACCCATAGCAAGGATAACGGTAGCTGCGCCTGTAACGGCATCTCCGCCTGCGTAAACACCGTCTTTGCTGGTCTTACCGGTTTCTTCATCAGCGATAATACATTTACGTTTATTAATATCCAGACCGATGGTTGTGGAAGAAATCAATGGGTTTGGAGAAGTTCCAAGTGACATGATTACCGTATCCAGTTCTAATTCAAACTCAGATCCCGGAATCTCCACCGGACGTCTTCTGCCGGATGCATCCGGCTCCCCAAGTTCCATGCGGATACATTTCATGCCTTTCACAGCATCGTTTTCATCCACCAGAATCTCAATCGGATTGGTTAATAAATCAAAGATGATGCCTTCTTCTTTTGCATGATGTACTTCTTCTACTCTGGCTGGAAGTTCAGCTTCACTTCTGCGGTAAACAATATGTACTTCTGCACCCAGACGCAGAGCTGTTCTTGCTGCATCCATTGCAACGTTTCCTCCGCCGACTACTGCTACTTTTTTCCCACGTGCGATTGGTGTGTCATAATCTTCCCGGAATGCTTTCATCAGGTTATTTCTGGTCAGATATTCATTTGCGGAGAATACTCCGTTTGCATTTTCGCCAGGAATGCCCATAAACATTGGAAGACCTGCGCCGGATCCGATAAATACCGCTTCAAATCCTTCGTCATTCATCAACTCATCAATGGTTGTGGATTTACCTATAATAACGTTTGTTTCCAGCTTTACGCCAAGAGATTTTACGTTTTCTACTTCTTTAGCAACAACATCTGATTTCGGAAGACGGAATTCCGGAATACCATATACTAATACTCCGCCCGGCTCATGAAGGGCTTCAAATATAGTAACATCATATCCCATTTTTGCAAGATCACCGGCACAGGTAAGTCCTGCAGGACCGGAACCGATCACAGCTACCTTATGTCCATTGGAGGATGCCGGTGCAGGTGGTTTAACATCATTATCTCTTGCCCAGTCAGCTACGAAACGTTCCAGTTTACCGATGGAAACAGGTTCACCTTTGATTCCGCGGATACATTTTCCTTCACACTGGCTCTCCTGAGGGCATACACGTCCGCAGATAGCCGGGAGGGAACTGGATTCGGAAATAACGTTATAAGCTTCTTTTATATTTCCTTCTTTCACTGCACTGATAAATCCCGGGATATTGATGGAAACAGGACAGCCGGTAATACATTTTGCATTTTTACAGTTGATGCAGCGTACTGCTTCTTCCATGGCTTCGTCCTGATTGTATCCAAGACATACTTCTTCAAAATTGGCGGCTCTGACTTTCGGAGCCTGTTCTCTTACCGGAACCTTTTTTAATACGTCACCCATTATTTGTCACCTCCGCAATTTCCACATCCGCCATGATGTGTATCTCCTTCTTGCAATTTCAAGATTGCACGGCCTTCATCTGTTTTATACATCAGCTGTCTTTTCATGGCCTCATCGAAATTAATTAAGTGTCCGTCGAATTCAGGTCCGTCTACACATGCAAATTTTACTTCGTCGCCTACAGTTAAACGACAGGCGCCGCACATGCCGGTACCATCTACCATTATCGGATTCATGCTGACAACAGTAGGAAGACCCAGCTTCTTTGTGGTCAGACATGTAAATTTCATCATAATCATCGGACCGATTGCGATTACAACATCATATTCTTTTCCTTCGTTCTGAACGAGGTCTTCAATGACTTTTGTAACCATACCGCTTCTGCCGTATGAACCATCATCAGTTGTGACATAAAGATTGCCTGCAACTGCTTCCATTTCTTTTTCCAGAATTAATAAATCTTTCGTTTTTGAACCCATAATAACGTCTGCTGCAATTCCCTGTTCATGCAGCCATTTTACCTGGGGATATACCGGAGCTGTACCAACACCACCCGCTACAAATAAGATTTTTTTCTTTTTTACTTCTTCCAGGTCTTCTGTGCAAAGTTCAGAAGGCTGTCCTAAAGGTCCTACAAAATCTCTGAAATAATCTCCCGTCTGCATTTTTGAGAATTTTTCTGTGGAAGCACCTACGATCTGGAATACGATGGTAATTGTTCCTTCTTCTGCATCATAATCACAGATGGTAAGTGGAATTCTCTCCCCTTTTTCATCCTCTTTTGCGATGACAAATTGTCCTGGCAGACAATGTTTGGCAATTCTTGGTGCATCAACTACCATGAGAAAAATCTTGTCCGCAAGTTTTTCTGCTTTACGTATTTTGTACATAATCATCCTCCTATTTTTAACAGAGTCTTATAGGCTCTATTTTTTACCTCATTACTACTATAAAGCAAACCTATCAAAAATTCAATATTAAATGTACTCGTCAATGTAATTTTCAAATTCTTCCATTGACATGATAACTTTTCTGGGCTTCGTGCCTTCTTCTTCGCCAACAACCCCTGCTTCAGCAAGCTGATCCATAATACGGGCTGCCCTGTTGAAACCGATTTTGAATACGCGCTGCAGCATCCCGATAGAAGCCTTATCTTTTTCAATGATGAATTTTCCTGCATCTGTAAAATAAGCATCTACTTCGCTGCCGCCGGAAGAACTGTCGTTAACAGCCTGCTGGACTTTACTGATCTGCTCTTCTACCTCTTTGTTATAATCACCGCTCATATTCGTCTGAGCGAGGAATTCTACCACATCACCAACTTCGGAATCGGAAACAAAAGCACCCTGAACTCGTGCAGGTTTTTGATATCCCTGTGGATAAAAGAGCATGTCACCTTTACCCAGCAGCTTTTCAGCCCCGTTCATATCGATAATCGTTCTGGAATCCACACCGGATGAAACGGAAAATGCTATTCTGGACGGCATATTCGCTTTAATCAGACCGGTGATTACATTGACCGAAGGACGCTGGGTCGCTATGATCAGATGAATTCCGGCAGCACGCGCCAGCTGTGCCAGACGGCAGATGGAATCTTCTACTTCTCCCGGTGCCACCATCATAAGATCTGCAAGCTCGTCTACAATGATAACGACCTGAGGTAGTTTTTCCGGCTTATTTTCATCCTCTATATCTGCAACGGATTCAATTTTTGCATTATATCCCTTCAGATCCCTCACGTTTAGATCCGCAAACTTTTTATATCGTTCGGTCATTTCAGCTACGCCCCAGTTCAGAGCTCCCGCTGCTTTTTTAGGGTCGGTTACAACAGGAATCATCAGATGAGGAATTCCATTATAAACACTTAACTCCACGACTTTAGGATCGATCATAATGAGTTTCACATCTTCTGGCTTCGCTTTGTATAAAATACTCATGATAATGGTATTGATACAGACGGATTTACCGGACCCGGTAGCCCCTGCGATCAAAAGATGGGGCATCTTTGCAATATCCGTTACAACTACTTTTCCGGCAATGTCTTTACCGGCAGCAAATGCCAGATTGGAGGGATGATTCTTAAAATCATCTGATTCCAGAAGCTCTCTTAACATAACAGCACTGTTTTCATGGTTTGGAACTTCAATACCAACAGCAGATTTGCCAGGTATCGGTGCTTCAATTCGAATATCAGCTGCAGCCAGATTTAATTTAATATCATCTGCAAGATTTACGATACGGCTGACTTTTACACCCTGCTGAGGGGTTAGTTCATATCTTGTTACAGAAGGCCCGCAGCTAACGTTGGTTACTGTTACGTCAACACCAAAGCTGTGAAGAGTAGTCTGTAGTTTAATTGCTGTTTCACGCAATTCTTTGTCTGTATCGCCATTCTTTCCTCGTTTTGGCTTTTTCAGCAAATCGATGGATGGGAATACATATTGGGGTTTTACAACCTGTGCGGTTATTTCCATTTCCTGCTCTACCGTTTGGATTCCCGCCTGTACTTCTGCAGGAGAAGATTTGGAGCTCCTGTTCACTTTGGCCGGAGGAGCTGCATCTGGAAATTTAAGTTTCGGAACCGTGATATCCGGCATTTTTTCCTCTTCTATAGGATCCATTACCGGTGACGTTTCAAAAACAGGTTCCGGGGTAGGAGCAGGTTCGTCTTTCACATCAAAAATAGACTCGTCTATTACCGGTTCCGTATCTGTTATATCGTCCGAATTATTGTTTGTAATCACAAAATCAATATCAGAAGATTCTTTTTCGATTTCTGTCTCCGGGTTGCCCGGTTCGGAATCCATGATCGTAATACCACCGCTGCTGTCATTAGCAGGCGCTGCTGTCTCACTGTCATTACGCTGTATTGTAAAGTCAATCTGTGCCATGGCCGGAGACGGGGGAACAGACGGTATTACCTCATGTATTTCATCAAAGGTATTGTCGCCGTTCTGCAGTGCCGTATCCATACTCACTCCTGATATCTTCTTACCCAGCCGTTTACTGGCTTTAGTACTTCGCTTCCCGGCGGCTGCTTCTTCCCGTGGTTTTACCACTACGCCCGCAGTCTCAGCACGGATTTGATCCAGTACTTCTTTTAACTCCTGCTGTTTCTGCTGATCTCTTTGCATATCCCGCTGTTGTCTTTTTGCAGCGGAGATTTCTTTTCTTCTGGAAGCATCTTTTCTTGCGTTTTCATAAACTCTGCTGGTTTTGTTTTTCATACCCGCAAATAAAGAACGCTCAGTGATTAAAACAATACAGATCAGCATCAGAATGATGATAAGCACATAGGCGCCTACGATGCCGATAGTTGGGCAAAATGCCTTGCAGAGCAATCCGCCGGCAAGACCGCCACCGGTCTTATACTTAGAACTGAATTGGTAAAATTCGAGAATTTTTTTCTCCGGATCGTAACTGTTTACGATTAATTCAAAAATAGAACACAGAGCAATTAAAAATGCGTATACAGCTGCCGTTTTTCTCCATGCGGCTGAATTTTGTTTGTTAGAAATGATGAATGCTGTTGTAAAAAATAAAATAAATGGAACGATATATGCCATAAAACCAAACACACCAAAAAAAAGGGAACTGATTTTCTGGCCAAGAGAACCCCCGAGATTGAAATTACTGATTAAGATAATTACGGAAACTGCCAATATCGCCCACAATATAATTTCATCCCGAAGTATGGCACCTGGTTTGTTATAAGACTGTTTCCTGGAAGTCTGTCTTTTGTTTTTGGTCTGTGGTTTTCTTCCGTTTGTCTTCTTCGCCGTACTGGTTTTTCTGGCGGTGCTTCCTTTCTTCGTTCCGTTACTGGTTCTTTGCGAATTCGCAGTCATGAATCTGTCTCTCCTTACTTAAAATACAAAATGCGCAACAATTGCAAATATACCTACTGCAAAGCAATAGAATGCAAATCCTTTAAATTTCTTCTTACGTACTACTACAAGCATAGTTTTCATACATACATAACCTACTACACCGGCAACAATAGCTCCAATCAGGTAAATACCAAACTGGGAAAAAGTAATTGTTTCTTTTCCAATATCTTTTAGTTCCAGAACTGCTGCCCCTAAAATAGCAGGGATTGACATAATAAATGAATATTTTACAGCAAATTTCCGGTCAAACCCGCTTAAAAGACATGCCGCAATTGTGGTTCCGGAACGGGACAGACCAGGTAGAGTAGCTATTCCCTGGCAGATACCGATAATAAAACCATTGGAGTAGGAAACTGTTTTTGGAATTTTATGACCGTCTTCTGAAATATCAGATACCAGCAAAAGAACTCCGGTCAGCAACAGACAAACACCCGGAATTACCAGTGTCATACTTGCTGCGGCAACCAGACTTTTGGCGGCATAGCCAATAATTCCGGTAGGAATCGTAGATACGATTACAAGCAAAACAAATTTACGATAATTGTTATGTACTACTTTCTTGTAGCGAAGTGCATCATCGTGTTTCCGATTGTGCAGAAAGGTTTTCCCATTTTGAAAAGAATCCATGCACATGCAGATTGCTTCCACAATCATTCTCAGGATATCTTTTCGATATACGATGAAAACTGCGACTAACGTACCTACGTGAAGCAAAATATCAAACAACATTCCTCCATCTGTTTTGATGTGGAATACGTTTTGTAGAATAGCTAGATGTCCCGAACTGCTGACTGGCAGAAATTCCGTAATCCCCTGTACCAGTCCCAGCAGGATAGACTCTAATATTGACATAACCATTTCTCCTCTTCGTCCATTTCCCCGCTACTGCAAAGAAGAACTGTATCTTATATTTTTTATATAGTGTAAACATTTTTATTATAGCGCTTAATTATAGCATATATTGAGAGAATTTACAATGAAGAAAATTTAGAGAGGAGGTGTGCTGAATATAGACGCTTTGTAGATATAGGTAGTGTTCGAAAAGAGAAGGGGGCGGACCATGGCAGGCGTTTGGAAGGCTTACCGCAGAACTGGCATTTTCTAACCTTCCCGGAGTGCTTTTTGGCGGCACGCGGGCATTCGCTCCGAAATCCTGATGCATTTCGCAGCTCAGTGCCCGCTTAGTATCCGATGGGAGCCAGTCGAATACTATCCGACCAAAAAAACACTCCGGA